>JAEYQX010000070.1 GCA_023409795.1 Pseudomonadota bacterium | reverse complement strand
CGACCTCAGCCTTACCAAGGATGCGCTCTACCACTGAGCTACGGCGGCGTGTCGCTGAGGAGGCGGCTTGTAGCCAAGGACCCTCGGGCGGGGCAAGAGTAAAAATGCACGCTTGATCAAAATCTTTGCAGGTTGTCTGCTGAGTTCATGGACAGGTCGGACCACGATAGCGGCGATATGCCGAAAACCGCCCCGGAAGCTGAATCCGGCGCGCAGGCCCACCAGGGCAAACTTGATCACAAGGCCGAACGTGCCCAGAGGCTGGCCGCTGCGCTTCGCCAGAACCTGCGCCGGCGCAAGCTGCCCAAGGCCACCGTGCGCCCTGTCGATGAGCGCAACTGAAAGTCATTGAGGCGGGTCAAACAGGGCTCTTCATGCGCGCCCTGAGCCTTGCTAGATAGAAGGTTTGCCGGACGCGTGGTCCGGTCGCGAAAGATCTCATGGACAGCATTGTCATCCAGGGCGGCAACCGCCTGAACGGCCAGATTCAGGTCAGCGGCGCCAAGAACTCCGCCATCAAGCTGATGGCCGCCTCGATTCTGACCGATCAGCCCCTGCTGCTCACCAATATGCCGCGCCTGGCCGACACCCGGTTCCTGGGTCAGCTGCTGGAGCAGTTCGGCGTGGCCGTCACCGAGGGCGAGGGGGCCGATGGCCAGCAGACCCTGTTCCATGCCCCGGAACTGACTTCGACCTTTGCCCCCTATGAGCTGGTGCGCCAGATGCGGGCCTCGTTCAACGTCCTGGGGCCGCTCCTGGCCCGGACCGGCCATGCCAAGGTGTCCCTGCCGGGTGGCTGCACCATCGGCGCGCGCCCGGTCGACCTGCACCTGATGGCCCTGTCGGCCATGGGCGCGGCGATCGAGCTGGAGGAAGGCTATGTCTCGGCCACGGCCCCGACGGGCCTGCGCGGAGCCGAGATCGAGTTTCCCTTCGTCTCGGTGGGGGCGACCGAGCACGCCCTGCTGGCCGCGGTCCTGGCCAAGGGCACCACGGTGCTGAAGCGCGCCGCGCGCGAGCCGGAAATCGGCGACCTGGCCCGCTGCCTGATTGCCATGGGTGCCCGGATCGAGGGCCTGGATACCGACGAGCTGGTGATCGAGGGCGTCACCTCGCTGGGCGGCACCACCTGGTCGGTGATTCCCGACCGCATCGAGATGGGCTCCTATGCCCTGGCAGCCGCCATGGCGGGCGGCGAGGTGAGCCTGACCAAGGGCCGGGCCGACCTGATCACCGCCCTGACCGACAAGATGATCGAGGCGGGCGTCGAGATCGAGCCGACCGCCGATGGCATGATCGTGCGCCGCGACCCGGCCCAGCGCCTCAGGGCCGTCAATGTCACGACCGAGATCTACCCGGGCTTTGCCACCGACCTGCAGGCCCAGTTCATGGCCCTGATGACCACGGCCGAGGGCACCAGCGTCATCCACGAGAACATCTTCGAGAACCGCTTCATGCACGCGCCGGAGCTGGCCCGCCTGGGGGCGGACATTTCGGTCCATGCGGGCGAGGCGAGGGTGAATGGCGTTGAACGTCTGACCGGCGCACCCGTTATGGCCACCGACCTGCGCGCCTCAATCAGCCTGGTGATGGCCGGGCTGGTCGCGGATGGTCAAACCACTGTGGGTCGTGTCTATCATCTGGATCGCGGTTTCGAGCGCATGGAAGAGAAGCTCGGGGCCTGCGGTGCCGATGTGCGGCGCGTGAAAGGCGAGGCGGATGAACACTGAGGCAGAGGCGATTCCTGAAGCCGATACGGTTGCGCCCGGTCCGTTGAGGCTGCTGGCCGAGGATGCGACGGATCTGCAGATCATGTCGGCCGCCCTGCAGGACGCCATCATGCGCCCGGTGGACATTCGCTGGGAAAGGGAGGCGCGCCGCGTCACCATCGTCCTGTCGCGCTTCTGCTGGGAATGCGGTGGCACGCGGGTCATGTCGGCCATGCAGTTCGGCGATGTCCAGGCGGTGAAGAGCCGTCGCCTGCCGCGCGCGCCGGAAGCTGCCCTGGAGCTTCTGGCCCTTGATTTCGAGCCGACCGAGGCCCCCAGCGGCCGGGTCGTGCTGATGTTTGCCGGGGGTGGCGACCTGAGGATCGACGTCGAGTGCCTTGACGGCGTCCTCACCGACCTGTCGGACCGTTGGCCCGCGAAGGTCGCGCCAAGTCACCAGGACGAGGTTTCATCGTGACCGATACCCATACGATCGCGTCGATCGAGGTCGACCACGCCAGCCTGCCTGCGGCCAATGCCGAGGTGGAGCACCAGCGCCGCGTGGCGATTTTTGACCTGGTCGAACAAAACAGTTTCGTGCCCGAAGGCTCGGCGGGCGGGCCCTATGCCCTGCGCCTGTCGTCCCAGGACAACCGCCTGGCCTTTGAGATCGAGGGCCCGGACTTTTCGCGCACCCACGTCCTGTCGCTGTCGCCGCTGAAGACGGTCATTCGCGATTACGCCTTGATTTGCGAGAGTTATTACGAGGCTCTGCGGGGCTCCTCGCCCAGCCAGATCGAGTCGGTCGACATGGGCCGTCGCGGTCTGCATAATGAAGGGGCCGAGCTTCTGAAGTCGCGCCTGGAAGGCAAGGTCGAGGTCGATCAGGAAACGGCCCGTCGGCTGTTCACCCTGGTGTGTGCCCTCTATCGGCGCGGCTGAACTCGACTAATTCCATAAATTGGTGCATTAGGCGCCTCCTTTTATGGCTCGCGTTCACGCCCGACGCGAGCCTTATGCCGTTTCATCGGGCGAGAGAGACCGCATGGCCAAGGAAGAGCTTCTCGAGTTCCCCGGTACCGTCAGCGAACTGCTGCCGAACGCCACGTTCCGCGTGACGCTGGAAAACGATCACGAGATCATCGCCCACACTGCCGGCAAGATGCGCAAGAACCGCATCCGCGTCCTGGCGGGCGACAAGGTGCTGGTAGAAATGACGCCCTATGATCTGACCAAGGGCCGTATCACCTACCGCTTCAAGTAAGGACGCGCGTGTCGCGTCCTGACACCCCGGCTCCGAGGCTGATTCTGGCCTCGTCGAGCCCGCGCCGGATCGAACTCCTGGCGCAGATTGGCATCGTGCCCGATCATGTTGATCCCGCCGATATCGACGAAACCCCGCTGAAAGGCGAAATGCCTGCCCGTCTGGCCGAGCGCCTTGCGCGTTCCAAGGCGGCCGTGGTGGCGCAGCGTTCCCCCGATGACATCGTGATGGCCGCCGATACGGTGGTGGCTGTCGGGCGTCGCCTGCTGGAAAAGCCGGCTGACGAGGCCGAGGCCCGTCGCTTCCTGGAACTGCTGTCGGGCCGCAATCACCGCGTCTTCACCGGCGTGGCCGTGGCCGCGCAGGGTCAGGTCCGCACCCGCGTCGTCGACACCCGCGTCAGCTTCAAGGTCCTGTCCGCAGAAGAGATCGCCGGCTACATCGCCTCGGGCGAGTGGCGCGGCAAGGCCGGGGGCTATGGCATCCAGGGCCGGGCCGGGGCCTTTGTCCAGCGCATCGTCGGTTCGCACCCGGCGGTGATGGGGCTGCCGCTTTATGAAGCTTCGAACCTGCTTCGCGGCGCGGGCTGGCACCCGAAGGGCGACTGAAGATGGCCTCCGTCGAGGTCTTCCTCGATCAGATGCCCGGCGAGACCCGCGGCGTCATCGCCCGCGACGGGCACTATCATCACCTTGTCATCCAGCGTGAGACGGACCGCCCCTGCGATCGGCTGGGCGCGGTCCTGGTCGGTCGCGCCGTGCGGGTCGAGCCGGCGCTGCGCGGGGCCTTTGTCGACCTGGGCCATGGCGAGCCCTATGGCTTCCTGCCGCTTGGCCAGAAAAGCCAGGTAGGGGAGGGGGCCCGGATCGAGGTCGAGGTGACCGCCGAGCCGCGCGAGGCCAAGGGCCCGGTGCTCCGGCTGGTCGGCCCGGCCGCAAGCGAGCCTGGCCTGGTCCGGGCCGGACCGGACGTGGCGGCGATCCTGAAGCGGCTGGCACCCCGCGCGGTCGTCCAGGAAGGGCTGGCTGCGGTGCGGGCCGCCCTTGAAGCCGAGGACGACGCCCTGGCCACCGTCTTCCAGGAGCCGGCCACGGGCCTGGACCTGGCTGTCGAGCGCACCCGTGCCCTGATCTCGGTCGACATCGACCATCGCCCGGCCCCCGGCCGCGAGGGGCGCAAGGCGCGCGAGGCCGTCAACTGGGCCGGGCTGGTCCATACGGCGCGCCTGCTGTCGCTGAAGGCCTGGGGCGGGCTGGTCGTCATCGACATGGTGGGCACCAACTTGCACGGCGAGACGGTGACCCGCTCGGTGCGCACGGCCTTTGCAGGCGAGCCGGAACTGGGGGTGGGGCCACTCAGCCGGTTTGGCCTGATGCAACTCAGCCTGCCGTGGCGGTATCGTCCGGTGGACGAGCGGCTGGCCCCGGGGCCTGAAACGCGCGCCCTGCGCCTGGTCCGCGCGCTGAATCAGGCCCTGTTGTCGGACCTGGCCTCGCCCCGGCTGACCCTTCATGCCAGTCCGGCGGAGGCCGCCGCCGCTGCGCCCTATATAGAAAGACTGGGGCCGCGTGCCCGCGTGGTGGCAGACCCCGGTCTGGCCGCCGGCCAGTTCACGATCAAGGAGGCCTGACATGGCTGCAAAATGCCCGATCTGCCGTCGCCAGCCCGCCGACCCGGCCTACAAGCCCTTCTGCTCGAAGCGATGCGCCGACGTCGATCTGCAGCGCTGGTTCACCGGCTCCTACGCGATTCCGGCCGAGCCCTCGGAAGATCCGGAAAAAGATCGCGGAATTGAGTGAATTAGGGGCTTTACACCCCGAAATCTCTCGCCTAATAAGCGGCCTCTCTCGCGGCGACGCCGCAAGCGCCTGGATAGCTCAGCTGGTAGAGCAGCGGATTGAAAATCCGCGTGTCGGTGGTTCGAACCCGCCTCCAGGCACCATCCCCCTTTACATATCGACACGAAACGCCGGATGCCCGGCCCCTGCGCTCACGTGCCCAGAAATGGTCACAATTTCGCCTTGGGTATTACCTTTCGCTCATCGTCGTTGAAATGGTAAGTTTTTGCTGTGCATCAGCATGGCTGTGCAAGATGTGTGTGACCCATTAGCGAAGCTTCTGCGACGTAAGGGAAAACAAACTTTGCGGGCTTGACGCACCTTGGGGCGTTCGCCAAAGGGACATGACCGCATTCCTGCTTGCAGGGCGATGAGCACAGGATAATGTGTCCTTGCCCCGCGCTCGCAGCCGTCACCTTGGTGGTTGTTGCAGGAAGGTGGGTCCGACCCGTCGGCAGAAACCGACTGGCCGGAAGACATTTCATAATAGGGACGGCCGACTGACGCGGTCCGTGTCTTGGGTTCCACGTGTCAGACCAAAGCAGGAACTGGCGAAAAATGCTCGATAGCAAGAAGACGAATATCCTCCTCGCAATGGCCGGCGCAGCCGTCCTTATGGCGAGCTCGCCGGTCCTGGCGCAGGACGCGGCTCCGGCTGCTGCGCCTGTGGCCGCCGAAGCCACCGCGGCCCCGGCTGACGCCGCTGCCGCTCCGGCCGCTGACGCCGAAGCCGCTCCGGTCGATCCGGCTTCGGTTGGTGAATCGGTCGGCGGTGGTCACGGCAAGCTGACCCCGATCGGCATGTTCATGATCGCTCACCCGGTCGTTAAGGTCGTGATGCTGGGCCTGGTTCTGGCCTCGATCCTGACCTGGACCCTGCTGCTGATCAAACTGGTTGAGTTCGGTTCGCTGAACAAGACCACCAACCGCTACCTGGAAGAGTTCCGCGGCGCTCGCACCATCGCCGACATGCGTCGCATCTCGACCTCGGAAGACTTCGACGGCAACCCGCTGGCCGACATGGCCGCCGCTGCCACCGAAGAACTGGAACTGTCGCGCCAGGCTGGCCTGGACGTCGTCGGCACGCACCGCGAATCGACGGTTGAGCGCATCACCACCGCCGTTGCCGCTGTCCAGTCGACCATCGCTGGTCGTCTGTCGGGTGGCCAACAGTTCCTGGCCTCGGTCGGTTCGTCGGGTCCGTTCATCGGTCTGTTCGGTACCGTTTACGGCATCATGAACTCGTTCATCGGTATCGCCGAATCGAACACCACCAACCTGGCCGTCGTTGCCCCGGGTATCGCTGAAGCCCTGCTGGCTACCGGTATCGGCCTGTTCGCCGCTATCCCGGCCGTTATCTTCTACAACTTCTTCTCGACGAAGATCGCCGCTTACGGCACGCGCGCCGATGGCTTCCAGGCTGAACTGCTGAACTCCATCTCGCGTCAGCTCGACAAGGGGGCATAAGACGGATGGCCGCCAAACTATCTGGTTCCGGCGGCGGCAAGTACACCGTCGAGGCGAACGCCGAGATTAATATCACGCCTTTCGTTGATATTATGCTCGTCCTCCTCATCATCTTCATGGTGGCGGCTCCGCTCGCCACTGTGTCGGTGCCGGTGAAACTGCCTCGCGCCGTTGCGCCTCCAGGGAAGAACCCGCCGACCCCGGTCTTCATCTCCATCCAGAACGATGGCGATGTGTGGATTGGCGATAACAAGTCTTCCCCGGCGTCGCTTGGCGACGATCTGCGCGAGCAGATCGGACGCAGGAACCCTTCGGAAGAACGTATTTTCATTCGCGCAGACCAGCAGACCCGGTACGGCGACTTCATGCAGGTCATGAACGCCCTCCAGGACAACGGTTTCTATAGCGTCGCCCTCGTCGGCGAAGAGCAGTAAGGGGGGCGGGCGAATAGCATGACAGCTGAACCACACGTCCGCCGCGATCCGCTCCTGGATCCGCCGCGTAAGAAAAAGAAGCTCTCGGCTGGTGCAATCGTTGGCATCACCGCCTCGGTGATCGTTCACGGTCTGGCAGGTCTGTACCTGTACAAGGCCAAGTTCGAAATCCAGGAGTTCGAGTACGAAGACGAGGCCGTCGACGTCGAGCTGATGGAGGTTCCGCCTCCGCCGCCGCCGCCGCCGCCGCCGCCGCCTCCGCCGCCGGACACGCCGCCGCCGCCGAAGCTTCAGGTTCGTGAACCGCAGATCAACACGTCGGCCCCGCCGCCGCCGGTGACCCTGCCGATCGAACCGACGAAGAAGGAAGAACGGGTCGAATATTCGGGTCCCCCGGTTATCATCCCCGGTCCGCCGCCCCCGCCGGCTCCGCCCGCGCCGCCCAAGCCCTCGGTCATCACTGACCCGAGCTGGGATCGCCGCGTGAGCCCCGAGTTCCCGGAACGTGCCCAGAACCGCGGCATCGAATCGGGCTCGGTCAAGGTGAACTGCGCTGTGCAGCCCAACGGCAGCCTTTCGGACTGCCGGGTCGTCAGCGAAGACCCGTCGGGTGCCGGTTTTGGCCAGGCCGTTCTGCGCGCCACGCGTTCGGGTCGCCTGTCGCCCCGTACCGTCGACGGTGCCGCCGTTGGTGCCCGCGTCGAGTTCACGGTCCGGTTCCGCCTGGACTAAGGAACAAGGAGCCCTCACGGGTTTTCTGGATCAACGCCTCGGAGGAAACTCCGGGGCGTTTTTCTTTGCGCGCTGTCGACCGCCCGGTTCGCGCGCGGCGGCAGGTCCGGCACCAGCGGGGGCACCAACGGTCTGGCTTTTTTGATGCATCCGGAAGGCGCGCCGGGCATTAAGGTTTCCGTCAGTCCCCCTTGCCGGAGCGTGTCATGCTGATCGGGAAACCTTCTTCTGCCCTCGTGAAACTGGGGGCTGTCGCGGTGCTGGGCCTGGGCCTCACCGCCTGCGCCTATAATGAAAGCCTTGGCCGCAACCAGCTGCTGATCGTCGACGACAGCGCCCTGATGCAGCAGTCCAATGCCGCCTGGCAGGAGACGCTGCGCACGCAGAAGGTTTCGACCAATGCCGCCCAGAACGAGCGCGTTCGCCGCGTCGGCGGCCGGATCGTCCAGGCTGCCGGCCTGACCGATCGCAACTGGGACTATGCGGTCTTCACTGACGCCTCGCCCAATGCCTTTGTCCTGCCGTCCGGCCAGATCGGCGTGACGACGGGCCTGCTGGCCCTGGTGCAGAATGATGACCAGCTGGCCACCGTCATCGGCCATGAGATCGCCCACGTCGTGGCCCGCCATGCGGCCGAGCGTTATTCGACCCAGTCGGTGGCTGGCCTGGCCATTGGCGCGGGCCAGAGCCTTGCCGGCGGCCATGCCCAGGCCGTGGGTGCCCTGGGCAGTCTCGGGGCCCAGCTGGGCGTCCTGCTGCCGTTCTCGCGCTCCCATGAGCTGGAAGCCGACCGGTTGGGCGTCGACTACCTGGCCCGTGCCGGCTATCGCCCCGGCGAATCGATCAAGTTGTGGCAGATCATGGCGGCACAGCGCCAGGGATCGCGGCCGGAGTTTGCCTCGACCCACCCCTCGGACCAGTCCCGCATCTCCGCATTACAGGACTATATCGCCAGCCGGGGCTGGAACTGACGCAATTGAGGTGAAAATCCCTCAAAATCATATTGCTTAGAAGCGCGATGGGGGCTAGAGAACCGCCCTCGCGATGACGCGCCGCCTTAGCTCAGTTGGTTAGAGCGCCGGTTTGTGGAGCCGGAGGTCCTCAGTTCGAACCTGAGAGGCGGTACCATCCCGACAAGCACGGGCTGACCCTTGGTCAGCCTGTTTTGCTATCTGCCCTTCATTTCCCGAAACTGGCGTCAGGCCCCTGGCAAGGCGGCCGTCCTCGCGGCCTGGCCCGGGCGATGAAGCTGGGTCACCGGGGTGTCGAGATCAGCCAGGGCCGCGCGCGCCGCGTCATAGCCGGCAGCCGCCGCCGGGCCGTAAGCCTTCCAGTCGCGGATATCGACGCCATCGGGCCGCGGCAGGATCAGCAGGTCGGTGTCGGCCCGCGCCTGCATCAGCTCGGCCTCAGTCGACAGGGTGGCCGATCGCATCAGGATCGAGACGATGGGCGGGCCCTTCTTCCATGCGCCCGACAACAGCCAGCGCCACCAGGACGGCGGGTCCTCCAGCGCCTTGGGATCAACGCCCCGTGTCTGGGACACGTCGACCCCCACGATGGGGCCAGAGTTGAAGCGCCGCATGACATCGCTGGGGAAGTTGCGCAGGACCGCGCCGTCGACCAGCACCTGGCCATCGCTGACCACCGGCGGCATCACGCCGGGCAGGGAGATGGAGGCGCGAAGGGCATGGCGCAGAACGCCCTCGCGATGCACCTGGACGTGGCCCGCGGTCAGGTTGGTCGAGACGGCAAAGAAGGGCAGGGGCATGTCCTCAATCCGCACATCGCCATAGGCCTCCTGCATCAGGCGCGCGACCTTGCGCGAATGGGTCATGGCGATGATGGGAAAGGCGATGTCGGCCAGGGGATCGGAATGGACAAAGGCCCTGCGGATCTGCTCTTCCAGCTCCTCGTCCGACCAGCCCAGGGCCGGACCGGCGGCGATGACCGCGCCCATCGAGGCCCCACCGATGAAGTCGATGGGCACCCCGGCCTCCTTCAGGGCCTTCAGCGCCCCGATGTGGGCATAGGCGCGGGCCCCACCGCCGGACAGGACCACCCCGACCGAGGTGCCGGTCAGGACCCGGGCGATGCGCTGGATGTCCTCGATCACGCTCTCGACGACATGGAACCAGCGACCGGGCGACAGGGCTTCCAGCCAGGCACGGGTATGGCGCGGCCAGGCCATGTGCAGCGGCCGCAGCAGGATCAGGTCCGTCAGCGGGTGGGCCATCTCGGCCCAGTCGGCCGCAGGGAAGGGATGCTGCACCGGCGCATCGGCGCTGCCGACCAGGAAGACCCGGTCGACCTGGCGCGTGCACAGCGAGGCCCAGCCCGGCTGGTCCGATTCGGCGACATAGAGGACAAGGTCGTGGCTCTCCTCGACGTTCGAGAACCATTCCGTGGCCGAGGACAGGGCCGTGTGGTCGATGATCCGGCAGGTCTGGCCCTGGGCCTCGATGGCGCGGGCAACCCGCTCGACAAAGGGGCGGATCGACGGGCCGCGCGCCGAGATGAAGGCGAAGACGCTGGCCGGGTTGCCCGGTGCGTGGTGGTCGCGCGCCCGCTCCAGCATGACTTGGCCCAGGGCGGCCATCAGGCCGGGATCCTCGCTGGCGGCTTCGAAGAAGGCATCGCGGGGCAGGGCGACCAGCTCGCTGTCGCGCAGGGCCACGACCTGGCTCAGGTGGCTCTGTCCGGCCAGCATGGCCATTTCGCCGACCGGCTCGCCCGGCCTGACCACGCCGACGAACTGGGGCTGGCCCGTGCTGTCGCCGCGAAAGACGCCCAGTCGGCCGGACCGCAGCAGGTAAAGGGTGTCGGCGGGATCGCCCGAGGCATAGAGCCGCTCGCCCCGCGTCAGGGCGAACCAGCTGGCCCGGGTGTTGCGGGTGCCTTCAAACACCCGCGACAGGGCGACTTCGAGCGTATCGGGTCCGGGGCCGGTCATGACCAACAAATAGTCACGATTGGGCGAGTCGTGAAACTTGCCCGCTTCCCCAGGGCGATAAAGGCCCCTAAAGATTTGGCATGACCAAGCTTGTTTCCGCGATTGACCGCAACAGTCCTGCTTTCAAAAAGCTGAACGCGCATAATCGCGCCCTTCGCGACGTGCTCTATGCAAAGGTCGCCGCTGCGGCGCGCGGTGGCTCCGACGCCAGCCGCGAGCGCCATGTGGCGCGGGGCAAGCTGCTGCCGCGTGATCGGGTCGAGCGCCTGCTGGACCCCGGCTCGCCCTTCCTGGAGGTCGGGCAACTGGCTGCCAACGGCATGTACAATGACGAGGCTCCGGGTGCGGGCATGATCTGCGGCGTGGGCCGCGTGTCCGGCCGCGAGGTCATGATCGTCGCCAACGACCCGACGGTGAAGGGCGGGGCCTACTTCCCCATGACGGTGAAGAAGCACCTGCGGGCCCAGGAAATCGCCGAGCAGAACAACCTGCCGTGCGTCTACCTGGTCGATTCGGGCGGGGCCAACCTGCCGCACCAGGCCGAGGTCTTCCCGGACCGTGACCACTTTGGCCGCATCTTCTTCAACCAGGCACGGATGAGCGCCCGGTCGATCCCCCAGATCGCCTGCGTCATGGGATCGTGCACCGCTGGCGGGGCCTATGTCCCGGCCATGTCGGACGAGACGGTGATCGTGCGCAACCAGGGCACCATCTTCCTGGCCGGCCCGCCCCTGGTGAAGGCCGCGACGGGCGAGGTCATCAGCGCCGAGGAACTGGGAGGGGCCGAGACCCATGGCCGCAAGTCCGGCGTGGTCGACCATGTGGCCGAGAACGACGAGCACGCTCTGGAAATCGTCCGCTCGATCGTTGCCAACCTGAATACCCAGAAGCCCCAGCCGCTGGACGTGCGCGAGCCGCGCGCCCCGGCCTATGACCCCCAAGAGCTTTACGGCATCATTCCCGACGACGTGCGCGCCCCCTATGACGTGCGCGAGGTCATCGCCCGCATTGTCGACGGCTCGGACTTCGATGAATTCAAGGCTCTTTATGGCACCTCTCTGGTCTGTGGTTTTGCCCGCATCTGGGGCCAGCCGGTCGCCATTCTGGCCAATAATGGCGTGCTGTTCTCGGAAAGCGCGCAGAAGGGGGCGCACTTCATCGAGCTGGCCTGCAAGCGCAAGATCCCGCTGCTGTTCCTGCAGAACATCTCGGGCTTCATGGTCGGCGGCAAGTATGAGGCCGAGGGCATTGCCAAGCACGGGGCCACGCTGGTCACCGCCGTCGCCAGCGCCGAGGTGCCCAAGTTCACCGTCCTGATCGGCGGCAGCTTTGGGGCAGGCAACTATGGCATGTGCGGCCGCGCCTACAGCCCGCGCTTCCTGTTCACCTGGCCCAACAGCCGCATCAGCGTGATGGGCGGCGAGCAGGCCGCCAGCGTCCTGGCCACCGTCCACCGCGACGCCGACACCTGGACCGAGGAACAGGCCGAGGCCTTCAAGGCCCCCGTGCGCCAGAAATATGAGGACGAGGGCAATCCCTACTACGCCACCGCCCGCCTGTGGGATGACGGCATCATTGACCCGGCCCAGACGCGCGACGTCCTGGGCCTGGCCATCAGCGCCAGCCTGAATGCGCCGATACCGGACACCACCTTTGGCGTGTTCAGGATGTAGGCCACCGCCCCCGGGACAGGGACACGACAGACGGCTTGAGCCCCCTGCGAGGTCATGCGTCTGAGTAACGAGGCCTGGCTGCAATCCCGATGTGTTGAAGAACGCGATCAATAGGCGGGCGGTCGCGATGAGGCTATGTCTGCCTTATCCGACTGGCCCCGCCAGCCCCTTCTCCTCACCAGGGGGCGAAGGCACAGATGAAAGACTTGGCATGACCGACCAGAACCCCAACGAAGACGACCTGAACGCCCTGGACGTCACCGACGCCGAGGCGGCCGAGATCAACGCCATCGCCCAGCCCTTCGTGGCCGATGCGGCCCCGGATGCGGACAATGACCTGGTCCAGATCGACGCCCTGCCGTCGGGCGTGGTCTTTGTCACCATCAACCGCCCGCAAAAGAAGAACGCCTTTGACGCCGCCACCATCGCGGCCCTGTATGAGGCCTTCGAGACCCTGCACGGCGCGGACAAGGTGCGGGTGGTCTTTATCCGTGGCGCGGGCGGCACCTTCTGTGCCGGTGCGGACCTGAACTGGATGCGCGAGGCGGCCGACTGGTCGGAAGGTGACAACCGCGACGACGCCATGGGCCTGGCGAAGATGCTCAAGGCCCTGCACGACGTGCCGGCCCTGACGGTGGCCCTGGTCGAGGGCGCGGCCATGGGCGGCGGGGCTGGCATCGTCGCTGCCTGCGACATGGCCGTGGCGGTCGAGGGCGCACGCTTTGCCTTCAGCGAGGTCAAGCTGGGGCTGATCCCGGCCACCATCGCCCCCTATGTGGTCGAGGCCCTGGGGGCTCGCCGCGCCCGCCAGCTGTTCATGACGGCCAATATCTTTGACGCCGACTATGCCGCCCACGCTGGCCTGATCGACCTGGTCCTGCCCGAGGGCTCGGTCGATGACTTCATCGAGATGATGGTCGACAGCCTGAGCACCTGCGCCCCCGGTGCCATGGGCGATGCCAAGCGACTGGTCCACGACGTGGCCGGTCAGGAAATCAACAATCGCCTGATGGAGGAAACGGCCCGGCGCATCGCCCGCGCCCGCGTTTCCGAAGAAGGCCAGGAAGGCGTGCGTGCCTTCCTCGACAAACGCCCGCCGGTGTGGGCGCAGTAAGGACTGCTGATGTTCAAATCTGTCCTGGTCGCCAATCGCGGCGAGATCGCCTGTCGTGTCTTCCGCACCGCCCGCCGCATGGGCCTGCGCACCATTGCCGTCTATTCCGAGGCGGACGCCAATGCCCTTCACGTGCGTGAGGCGGACGAGGCGGTCCTGATCGGCCCGGCGGCGGCGCGCGAATCCTATCTGGATGCGGAAAAGGTGCTGGCCGCGGCCCGGGCGACCGGGGCAGAGGCCATTCACCCCGGCTATGGTTTCCTGTCCGAGAACGCCGACTTTGCCGAGGCCGTCGAGGCGGCGGGCATGGTCTGGATCGGCCCCAAGCCCCAGTCCATCCGCGCCATGGGCCTGAAGGACGCGGCCAAGACGCTGATGATCGAGGCGGGCGTGCCCGTGACGCCGGGCTTTCAGGGCGAGGACCAGTCGGTCGAGACCCTGACGGCCGAGGCCAACCGCATCGGCTTCCCCGTCCTGATCAAGGCCGTGGCCGGCGGGGGCGGCAAGGGCAAGAAGAAGGTCGACCGGGCCGAGGACTTTGCCGAGGGCCTGGCCAGCGCCCAGCGCGAGGGCCAGTCCTCTTTCGGTGATCCCCGCGTCCTGGTCGAAAGCTATATCACCCGCCCGCGCCACATCGAGGTACAGGTGTTCGGCGACGGCAATGGCCATGTCGTCCACCTTTATGAGCGTGACTGCTCGCTGCAGCGCCGCCACCAGAAGGTGATCGAGGAAGCGCCTGCCCCCGGCATGGACGCGGCCACGCGCAAGGCAGTGACCGAGGCCGCTGTCCGCGCTGCCAGGGCCGTCGACTATCGCGGCGCTGGCACCATCGAGTTCATCGCCGACGCCTCTGACGGGCTCAAGCCCGACCGCATCTGGTTCATGGAAATGAACACCCGGCTCCAGGTCGAGCATCCGGTGACCGAGAGCATCACGGGCGTTGACCTGGTCGAATGGCAGCTGCGCGTCGCGGCGGGCGAGCCGATCCCGCTGAAGCAGGAAGACATCCCCATGCAGGGCTGGGCCATGGAGGCGCGCCTCTATGCCGAAGACCCGGCCAATGGCTTCCTGCCGTCCATCGGGCGTCTGGACCACTTTGTCCTGCCCGAAGACATCCGCGTCGATACCGGCGTGGAGCAGGGCGGCGAGGTCAGTCAGTTTTATGACCCGATGATCGCCAAGCTGATCGTCCACGCGGACACGCGTGAGGCCGCCGCCGCCCGCCTGGCCAATGCCGCGCGCGAGGTCGAGGTCTGGCCGGTTCGCACCAATGCCGCCTTCCTGGCCCGCTGCCTGGATCACCCGCGCTTTGTCGAGGGTGACGTGGACACGGCCTTCATCGCCGCCGAAGAAGCCACGCTTCTGGCCAGCCCGGTCAGCCCGCGCGCCATCGCCGGGGCTGCGGGCCTGATCGGGCTGGAAGCCGACGCCGCCGCCTTTGATGCCGAGGATCGCCATCTGGCCCCCTGGCGTGCAGGCCTGTTCGGGTTCCGCATGAACGGGGCTGCCGAGGCTCGCACGGTCCTGCATCATGGCGACACGGCCCATGCGGTCACCCTGACCGGCGAGCCCGGCTGGCACGCTCGCCAGTCCAGCTTTGACGTGGGCGTCGGCGGGCAGTCGGCGCGGGTCTATGGCGAGACCGACCTGGTCGTCGTCGACGGCGACGTGGTCAGCGCCTTTGCCCCCGATGCCGAGCGCATTGTGGTCTTTGACGACGGCGAGGCGCTGGAGTTCCGGCGGCGCAAGGCCAGTGCCGGGGCAGGCGGCTCTGCCTCCGACGGTGGCCTTCGTGCCCCCATGCCCGGCAAGATCGTTGCCGCGCCGGCCAGGGCGGGCGAGGCCGTCACCAAGGGCCAGCCCATCGTCGTGCTGGAAGCGATGAAGATGGAACACGCCCTGACCGCGCCCTTCGACGGCGTGGTGGCCGAGTTCAACGTCGCCATCGGCGACCAGGTCGGCGAGGGCACGGTCCTGGCCCGGATCGAAGCCGCCTAGTCCCTTCTTCCCTCGCGGGAGAAGGCGGCTCGCGTATGCGAGACGGACGGGGGCGTAGGCTGGCAGAGGCCACCGGTCCCCCTAGCCAATCCCGCCCCCACGGCCTAAATCCGCTGCCATGTCCCTTCACATGATCAAGCTCTGCGTCGGCGTATCGGACGTGGAGACCCTGGAACGCCATGCCGGTGACAAGGACTGGCGCATCGTCCACACCCGCATGACGCCCAAGCGGGCGGCCGAGCTGGAGGATGGTGGCTCGCTCTACTGGGTGATGAAGGGGACGGTGACCTGTCGCCAGCGCATCCTGGACATCACGACCGTGGGTGAGGGCAAGGAAAGCCGCTGCGAGATCAGGCTGGACCGCGAGGTCATCCGCACCGCCCCGATGGCCCGCCGACCCTTTCAGGGCTGGCGCTATGTCGAGGGCAGGGATGTGCCCGCCGACCTGACGATCCTGGAAAATACGGACCTGCCGCCAGAGCTGGCGGAGGCCCTGCGCGAACTGGGCGCGTGGTAGGGCGCATGGCTTTACCAAAGGTCAGTTGACCTTGGGTCTGGTTCGTGGCTCTTGCGGCGGCCCATGATCAAGTCCCTGTCCCATCCCCAGAACCGCGCGACCCTGACCGAGCTGATGAAGCTGGCCTGGCCGGTCGTCCTGGCGCGCCTGGGCATCATGACCATGGGGCTGACCGATGCCATCGTCGTGGGCCACTATGCCAGCCGCGAGCTGGCCTATCACTCCCTGGCCTGGGCCCCGTCCTCGGTCATCCTGACCACGGCGGTCGGCCTGATGATGGGTGTGCAGGTGATGACCGCCCGCCTGCTGGGCGAAGGCCGCCCGGACGAGGTGGGCGCTGTCCTGCGCCGGGGCATGGTCTATGCCCTGCAGATCGGCGTCGTCTCCATGCTGGCCCTGGTCTTCCTGGCGCCGCTGGCGCTCCGGAACATGGGGCTGGAAGACGGGCTGGGCGAGGGCGCATCGCCGGTCCTGATCGTCTTTGCCGTCTCCATGCCCTTCTACCTGGTCTCGGTCGCGGCCCAGTTCTTCCTTGAGGGCCTGAACAGGCCCAAGGCGGGCATGGTCGCCATGTGGGTCGCCAATGCCATCAACATCGCGCTGAATGTCGTCCTGGTGCCCGATATGCTGGGGCTGGGCGTCGACGGGGCCATCGCGTCGGCCTGGTCCACCTTTGGCGCGCGCGCCGCCCTGGCCATCTTCCTGGTCGTCTTCATCCTGCGCCTGCCCGAGGCCAGGACCTGGGGCGTGTTCAGGAAGCCCCTGCGCGACAAGCGCACCGAGCGCGAGCAGATCAAGGTCGGCATCGGGGCCGGCAGCTCGAACTTCATCGAGGTCGGAGCCTTTGCGGCCATGACCATCTTCGCCGGCCAGCTGGGCGCGGCAGAGACCGCCAGCTGGGCCGTGGTCATCAATGTCTCGGCCATTGTCTTCATGGTGCCCATGGGGCTGGGGTCCGCGACCGCCGTCCTGGTCGGCCGGGCCTATGGCGCGCGTGACCGGTCCGAGGTGATGCGCAGCGGCCTGATCGGCGTGGGCGTGGTGACGGTCCTGGCCTTCATCATCGCCGTCGCCCTGTGGCTGACCGCGCCCCTGGTCGTCAGCGCCTATACGACCGACGCAGCCATCCTGGCCATCGCGGCCCCGGCCCTGGTCCTGGCCACCCTGTTCTTCGTCGCCGATGCCCAGCAGGTCGTGGCGGCCCAGGCCAACCGCGCGGCCGGTGACGTCGTCTGGCCGACGCTGATGCACCTGCTGTCCTATGGCGTCATCATGATCCCGCTGGGCTGGTTCCTGGCCCACCGCCTGGGCGTGGACGGCCTGGTCTGGTCGGTCATTATCGCCAGCCTGATTTCGGGAGCCCTGCTGACCGGGCGCTTCATCCGCATTGCCCGTCGCCTGGCCCACTGACCAAAAGGGCAGGGCAGGGGGCGGTTTGCAGCCCCTTGGACATTCCATCAGGTGACGCAGGGCAAGGAGCGGACTATATCCGACCCCTTCTTCTGTTTAGTTTCCCTGGACGATCATGGCCCGCATCCTCATTACCTCGGCGCTGCCCTACATCAACGGCATCAAGCACCTGGGGAATCTGGCCGGGTCGATGTTGCCCGCCGATGTCTGGGCCCGCTTCAACCGCGCCGTGGGCCATGAGGTCCTCTACGTCTGCGCCACCGACGAGCATGGAACCCCGGCCGAGCTGGCCGCCGCCGCCGCGGGCCAGGATGTCCGCACCTATTGCGACGAGCAGCACCTGGTGCAGAAGCGCGCGGGCGAGGCCTTCAACCTGTCGTTCGACGTCTTTGGCCGCTCCTCCAGCGAGCAGAACCGCCGCCTGACCCAGCACTTTGCCAAGGTCCTGGAAGAGCGCGGACTGATCGAGGAGCGGGTCGACCGGATGATCTATTCGATCGACGATGCCCGCTTCCTGCCGGACCGCTATGTCGAGGGCACCTGCCCGCACTGCAGGTATGAAAAGGCGCGCGGCGACCAGTGCGACAACTGTGGCCGCCTGCTGGACCCGACCGACCTGATCGACCCCTATTCGTCGGTCTCGGGCAGCCGCAACCTGGAAGTCCGCGACACCCGCCACCTCTATCTGCTGCAGACCAGGGTGGCCGATGACGTCCGCGCCTGGGTCGACAGCCGCTCTGACAACTGGCAGCCGCTCGCCCGCTCCATCGCCTACAAGCACCTGGACGAGGGCCTGATCGACCGGGGCATTACCCGCGACCTGTCGTGGGGCGTGCCGGTCGTCGGTGCCGATGGCGGCCCGCGTCCCGGCATGGAGGGCAAGGTCTTCTATGTCTGGATCGACGCCCCCATCGAATACATCGCCGCGACCGAGGAACTGACCGCCCAGACGGGCGGCAACTGGCGCTCGTGGTGGCGTCTGGACGAAGGGGCCGAGGACGTCCGCTATGTCCAGTTCATGGGCAAGGACAACGTCGCCTTCCACACCGTCAGCTTCCCCGCCACCATCCTCGGCTCGGGTGAGCCGTGGAAGACGGTGGACCAGCTCAAGGCCTTCAACTGGCTGAACTGGTACGGCGGCAAGTTCTCGACCAGCATGAACCGCGGCGTCTTCATGGACCAGGCGCTGGAGCTGTTGCCCGCCGACTACTGGCGCTGGCACCTGACGGCCTATGGCCCCGAGCATTCGGATGCGGCCTTTACCTGGGAGCAGTTCCAGTCGACGACGAACAAAGACCTGGCGGACGTCCTGGGCAACTTCGTCAACCGCATCGTCAAGTTCACGGAATCCAAGTTTGACGGCATCGTGCCCGAAGGCGGCGAGGCTGGCCCGCTGGAAGACAAGCTGGCGACGGACATCAAGGCGGGCCTTGAGACCCTGACCGCCGAGTTCGAGGCTATGGAGTTCCGCAAGGCCGCCCAGGCCGCCCGCGCCCTGTGGGTGCTGGGCAATGAATACTTGCAGGAAGCCGCCCCGTGGACGGCCCTGAAGACCGACCGTGAGCGCGCCGCCGTGGTGGTTCGCACCGGCCTGTCCCTGGTGGCCCTGTTCGCCAGGATCGCCGCTCCCTTCATGCCGTCCAGCGCTGAGAAGATCGGCCAGACGGTCGGCGCGACCGACCTCAGCTGGCCCAGGGCCGAGGATGACCTGCTGAACCTCGTCCCCGCCGGTTCGACCGTGGCGGCGGCACAGGTCCTCTTCGCCAAGATCGAAGACGCACAGGTCGCCGAATGGACCGAGCGCTTTGGCGGCGCTGAATAAGCCTTCCGCACATTTGATATGAAAAGGCCCGGATCGCTCCGGGCCTTTTGTGTGTCTATAGGCTCAAGCCCTTCGGCGTCGCTGCATCACCTGTGACAGCCCAAACAGGCCCAGAAGTCCGGCCAGCAGCATCATTGCCCATTCCGTCAGCGTCGGGACAGGGGCTGGGGCAGAGGCTGCGACCAGGACGCCGGCTGTGGAGCCGACGCTATTGAGCGTTAGATCGACGTTGGTCGCGCCATTGCGGATGGTCCCGCCATTCAAGCCCAGGGTGCCGATGGTGATGCCATCCGTGTCGGTATCGCCAGCCTCGACGATGTGCTGGAAGCTTAGGCTAGAGGTGCCGGAGCCAGAGCTGTAGTTGGCATATCGTGTGGCCGTGCCCACGATAAGCTGGATGCGGGGCGTCCCGCCGGAAGTGTCTACGGTAACCGCTTCGCTGAAGCTTACCGTAAAGGTCAGTATATCACCGGCTGCATAGCTGGCGCTCGCTGGGACGCTGACGCTGGCGATCGTGGCCGCAGCTACCGCCTCGATAATGGTGATGCTGTGAGTGGACTGGCACATGTTGGCGTCTGTTACGGTGACCGCATAGGTTCCGGCGCTCAGGCCTGACGCCGTGGCGGCTGTGCCACCAGTCGGTGCCCACGAGTAGGTGTAGCTTCCCGTGCCGCCCGACACATAGGCAGTCGCGGAGCCATCGCTACCGCCCGGGCTTGTCACATTTGTTGTGGAAGCGATGGTCGCAATCAAGGCGGAGGGTTGGGTAATGTTCCAGCTGTGTGTCTGGGTTGTCCCGATAGCGTCGGTCACTGTGAGGGTGTAAGTCCCCGCACTCAGTCCGCTAATCGCGGACCCTGTATGTCCGCCAGGATACCATGTGTAGCTGTAGGGGGCGGTGCCGCCGTAGACGGTGGCGGAGGCGAAGCCGTTAGAACCACCGTTGCACGATACGTGATTTAGGCTCCCCAAGATTGTCATTTGGGCTTGGGCTCCGCCCGCGGCGAAGAGGCAAAGACTGGCCGCCGCCAGCGACCATGAAAGAGAGCGAAGCGACATCCGAGGCCTTGGGTTATCAGTGATATTGGTATCCCTAGTTGAATATTATTGTTTCTGTAAAGCGCGCTCTCGGATCGCTTGCGGTCGGGTCGCCACGAAAAAAGGCCCGGATGGTTCCGGGCCTTATCTGTGTTGGCTTGGGTGTCTCAGCCTGTGATCAGGCGGTCCGCGTGATGCCAGGCACGATGCCGCATTCGATATTAAGGACCGGCTGGCCGTCCTCAGAACAGCCTTGGGCTCGACCAGATTCTTCTTACGAACAATGGAGAGGGCTCATGCTTGGGCCCCGGCTGTTGATACAGGCCCGGTCACGGTGACAGGTTCAGTGGATGCGCTCGGCGCACCTGTCGGAGCCTCGTTGCCGGTGCGCAGGTGCTTGGCCTGTTCTTCCGGGCCGATCTGGAGGAAGGCCGGGGCCGAGGCGTTGAAGGCGTCCATATGGCCGGTGCGGACGATGACCGAGCGGCCGCCGTCCCAGATCATGTGCAGGGCGACATAGAGGACGATGACCAGGCCGACATAGGCGATCCAGCGGTGGCGGTTCAGCAGCTTGGCGATGAAGCTGGCGGCCAGGCCCATCAGGGCGATCGACAGGATCAGGCCAAAGACCATGATCCACGGATGCTCATGGCTGGCCCCGGCCACGGCCAGGACATTGTCCAGCGACATGGTCAGGTCGGCGATCATGATCTGGATCAGGGCCGCGCCAAAGGTCTTGCGCTTCAGGCCCAGTTCCTCGGGCGAGGGGCCGCCGCCATGTTCGATAGACATGGCCCGGTCGATCTCGGCCTCAGCCTCGGCCTGGTCGTGGGTCGCCTGTTCGCGCAGCTCGCGCCACATCTTCCAGCAGACCCACAGCAGCAGGAAGCCGCCGGCGAGCAGCAGGCCGATAATGGCCAGGAGTTGCACGGTAATGAGGGCCAGGCCGATACGCAGGACCACGGCAATGGCCAGGCCGATCAGGATGGCCCGGCGACGCTGTTCCTGGGGCAGGGCGGCGGCGGCCAGGCCCACCGCCACGGCGTTATCGCCGGCCAGGACCAGGTCGATCATCAGCACCTTGCCAAGGGCCGAGGCCTGACTGACGAAATGGGGGTCTGATAGAAATTCCATCTGCGACCTTTAGGCCCCCGGCGCGGCCGTGCCAACTTGTCGCAGGATCACATCTCCTGCCGAATTGATACCGGCAGGAGACGAAAAAGGGAGCGGATCAGGGCGACGGGCGCGAGGCCCTGATCCGGTGTGGCGTCAGGCCCTGGCCTGGGCCCGCGCCGCTTCATAAAGGGCAATGGCGGCCGCGTTCGACACGTTCAGGCTTTCGAACCCGCCTGGCATGGGAATCTTGGCCATGACCTCGCAGTGCTCGGCGACCAGGCGACGCACGCCGTCGCCTTCGGAGCCCATGACGATGACGGTCGGGCGGTTGTCCAGGGCCTGCTCCAGCGTCAGCTCGGCCTCGCCGTCCATGCCGACCGCGCGCCAGCCCAGGTCGGCCAGCTTCTCCAGGGCGCGGCTCAGGTTGGTGACGCGGGCGCAGGGCAGGCGCTCGGTCGCGCCGACGGCCGCCTTAGCCAGGGCACCGGCCAGGGCAGGGGTATGGCGGTCCTGAACGACAATGCCCCGGGCCCCGAACGCCAGGGCCGAACGGAAGATCGCGCCGATGTTCTGGGTGTCGGTCAGCTGGTCCAGCATGACGATGACGCCCCTCGCATCCTCGGCCAGTTCCTCCAGGGTGATTCCCTCCAGGGGCTGGACCTTGAAAACCATGCCCTGGTGCACCGCGCCGGGGGGCAGGATTCGGGTCAGCTGCTGGGAATCGATCACCTCGATTCGGTGCCCGTTCGCCAGATTTTGTTGTTCGATTTCAAGGGCTCGGTCCTCTGAAACCATCAAACGGCCCATTCCGCGGCGTGCCGGGTTGGCCAGGGCGGCCAAAACCGGATGGCGGCCCCAGATAAAATTATCCGCATCAGGCTTCGAACGCGGGCTTCTTGAGGCAGAATCTCCTCCGGAACGCTCCTTTTGTGCAGGCGCGCGCCCTTTCTCGGTTCGGGCATCCCCGGACCTGTGGAAAGATTGTTTTTTACCGGGTTTCCGGTCGTTGCGTTCTCGAAATGACGACACTATAAGACGGCCTCCGATTTGGGCCACAGGGGCTTCGGGTCAGGCGCTCTCTCTAAACGAGTTGGCGGCAGGCGGCGAAGTTTTTTAACTAAACATTTGATCTTCGGATCATTTTGTGGTGTTTCCAGACCGGTTTTGAAAACGGCGCGCTGGGGGAATGTCCCGAGCGGCAAAGGGGGCGGACTGTAAATCCGCTGCGTAAGCTTCGTAGGTTCGAGTCCTACTTCCCCCACCACGCGCCTTTCAAAGCCTGAACGGAGTGGATCTCCAAAAAGGTATCGGGTGCGGAAACGCCAACTCCTTGCGGGGTTGGGGCAACGCATTCTTCGCGCGGGTATAGCACAATGGT
>JAEYQX010000055.1 GCA_023409795.1 Pseudomonadota bacterium | reverse complement strand
TGCAGGTAGTCGACGATGATCAGGTCGAGGCCGTGCTCCATCCGCTTCAGGCGGCGCGCGCGGGCGGACAGCTTGGAGATGGAGATGCCGCCGGTGGCGTCGATATAGAGGGGGCTTTCGCCGATCTCGACCGCCGCATCGCGCAGCTTGGAGAAGTCGCTGGCGTCGATCTCGCCCTTGCGCAGCTTGTCCGACGACACGCCAGACGCGTCGGCCAGGATACGCATGGCCAGCTGCTCGGCGCTCATTTCCAGCGAGTAGAAGGCGACCACGCCGCCATCGACCGTCTTGCGGCCGCCGTCCGGGGTCGGCTCCCAGCGGTAGTTGCGCGCGACGTTGAAAGCGATGTTGGTGGCCAGCGCGGTCTTGCCCATCGAGGGACGGCCGGCCAGGATCAGAAGGTCGGACGGGTGCAGACCACCCAGCTTCTGGTCCAGGTCATCCAGGCGCGTCGCCAGGCCCGCCAGCTTGCCTTCGCGCTGATAGGCCTCGCCCGCCATCTCGACCGCGCCGGACAGGGCGTGGGAGAAGCTGACGAAGCCGGACGAGGGCTTGCCCGTCTCGGCCAGGGAGTAGAGCGTCTGCTCGGCCTGCTCGATCTGTTCGTCGGCCGGGGTCTCAGGATTGGGCGCTTCCTTGATGATCTCGCCACCGATGCGGATCAGGTCGCGGCGCAGGGCCAGGTCATAGACCACCCGGGCATAGTCGGGCGCATTGGCCGCGGGCGGGGCACGGTCCACCAGATCGGCGAGATAGCGCAGGCCGCCGAACTCCTGGAAGGCCGGGTCCTGCTTGAACCGCTCCATCAGGATGGTGGGCTCGGCCAGCATACCCTGGCGGATATGGTCCTCGATCGCGTCGAACAGGCGCTGGTGGAAGGGTTCGTAGAAGTGGTGCCCGCGCAGACGGTCGCTGAGCCGCTCGAACACGGCATTGTCGAACATCAGCGAACCGAGCAGGGCCTGCTCCGCCTCGAGGTTGTGAGGCATGGCGGAAACCGAGACATGGTCGGGGTTTCCAAAGGGCGCAGGAGCAAAGGCGTTCATCAGGTCACTAAAGCAGATCGCGCCCCTTCACTGGATGGCGAGAGGGCGCGCTAAAACTATTGTCCAGAGGGGGTTCATCCACAGGTCTGTGACTATGTGGATGGTCTGGAAGCCGGGCTTAGCCGTTACACGGGTAGCGTTCAATCATCCAGTCGCGGATCGCCTGGGTCACGGTGATCCGGCGGCGCGGCTCGGGCAAGGTCTCGAAGCGCTGGACCAGGGCCTCGGGCGTGATGCCGGTGCCGGAGGCGGGGATGCAGTGGGCCGGGGCGCGGCCCGCTGAGACGGCCGCAGCCTGCTCCGCCTTGACCGTGCGGACCGAGCGCGACACCTCGCCGATCAGGCGACGGGTCTCGGGCTTCAGCATGGCGGCGGCGCGGTTGCGCGGCACATTCTGGCCGATGGTCAGGAACTGCTGGACCGTCATGTCCGACGCCATGGCGGGGACAGAGGCGGCAAGGGCGGACAGGCCGATCAGAGCGGCAGCGGCTGTGGATATCAGGCGGCGCGACATGGGCCTATTGTGCGTCGGCGGGCCCGAGATCGCAAGACGGCCCGCCGTCCTGGCATCAGGTTTCCAGGGGCAGGGTCGGGATGTTGTTGGGGTGGATCCGCTCGATGTCGCCGCCCGCCGCCGTGGCCGAGCGGGGCATCCGATAGGCGTTTACCGGCTGGGTGTCGCCGATCCACAGGGCATTGACCAGGTGATCGGCATAGGGGTCATCCGTATTGGGGTGGATCAGGATCTTCAGTCCCAGGTGGTTCAGCATCAGCCAGGGGATGACCGTGGGCACCTGGTCCGTGGAAAAGCCGAAGTAGAAGCTGGGCGTGGTGTGGGGACCGCGTGGCCCCTCGTTCCATTCTCCCAGCTCGACGCGGAAGCGCTCGATCACCCAGTCGCGAAGCCGGGCGGCGCGATAGGCGGTGTCCTCGTTGAAATAGATATGGGCGTGATAGCTGCTGATCTCGGTATAGGCCCGTGGCCCGGTCGGCAGGTCGATGCCGCGCGGCAGGGGGCTGGGCGGCCCCTTGGGATCGGGGCCCCAGGGGCTGAGGGTGGAGGTATCGCCCAGCTCGACCGCGGCGGCCCTGGCAGGCGGCGCGGCGGAGACCGCTGCAACGCTCGCGGCAGCGGCGGCCACGCCGCTCCCCAGCAGGAGGGAACGGCGCGACGCAGAGACTTCAGGCCCTTCGGCGCTCATCAGCCGGTTACCACTTCACCGCCAGACGGCCATACACATAGCGCCCGTTGAAGCCGTAGGGCGAGAAGTTGGAGAAGGGGAAGGCCCCCGAGGTGTTGTTCTGGCGCAGGCTCTGGCGCGGATACTGGTCCAGGACATTGTCGGCCCCGATCGAGACGATGACGTTGTCGGTCACGCGATAGCGGGCCTCGACATCCGCGACCAGGGCGTCGCCCAGCTGCAGGTCGGTGGCCTCGGTCGAGCCGGCGGCCAGGACATCGCCATAGCCGGTCAGGCGGACCGTGCCGCCCAGACGGTTGGCCTCCCAGTCGGTCTGGAAGACGATCTTCCACGGTGGGGTGCCTTCCTCGAAGCGATAGGTGGCCTGGCGTCCGAACAGGGTGGTCGGCTGGGGCAGGACGCCCGACTGGGTCACCGGGGTCCGGGTGACGTCGAAGTCATTGATATTACCCGCCAGGGTGAAGTCCAGCTGATGGCCGGCCGCCGTCTCGGCGCGGTAGCGGGCGACCACGTCCAGGCCGGTCGTCTCGGTGTCCACGCCATTGATGAAGAAGCGCGCCGCCGAGGCTCCATAGGGGGCCAGCAGGTCGAAGATGGTGCGGGCATTGGTGCCCTCGGCCGCCGTGGCGCTGCCGGTCAGGGTCTCGGACAGGATGATCCGATCGGTGATGTCGATGCGATAGGCGTCTGCCGTCAGCTCGAACGGCCCCTCGCGGAAGACAAAGCCCAGCGAGTAGTTGACCGATTCCTCGGCTTCCAGGGGCGTGCCGCCCAGGGCCACGCCCACCTCGCTGACCGACGGATAGGTGCCGGTCTCATAGGGGATGTTGTTGATGTAGAGGATCGAGGTTTGGGTATAGTATTGCTGCTGCAGGCTGGGCGCGCGGAAGCCGGTCGAGACGGCCCCGCGGATGGCGAAGTTCGGGTTGAAGTCATAGCGGCCGGCCAGCTTGCCCGAGACGTTGTCGCCAAAGTCCGAATAGTTCTCGTAGCGAACCGCGCCGGACAGGGTCAGGCCCTCGACGACCTCGCCCTCCAGGTCCAGATAGACGCCGACATTGTTGCGATCCTCGTCCACCTCATTGTTCGGGGTGAAGCCGGTAAAGCCGCGCGAGCCGAACGACAGGGTATTGCCGCCCGCCACCAGCACCGGGCCGCGGCCATAGGAGGCTTCCTCGCCCGCCCCGATCTGATAGTTTTCCCTGCGCGCTTCCAGGCCGACGGCGACGTTCAGGGGACCGGCCCAGCCCAGGTCGTATTCACGCGCCGCATCGACGCCCAGGACCAGCTGGCTGTATTTCAGCGACCCGGCATAGAAGCTGGTCGGCCCGTCGAGGCCATAGGTCGGGTTCATGGTGTTCTCGGCCCCGAACTCGATCTCGTTCGAGCCATAGCCCAGGTTGAGGTCCAGGTTCCAGGCACCGGCCTGGCCCCGGACACCGCCCGCCGCAGTCCAGTCGGTGGTATCCGTCAGGATGAAGGGCAGGTAGCCGTCAGGATACTTGCGGCCCGAGCCATAGTCGGGGTTCTGGGTATTGTCGGTCGGGGTGCGATAGAAGGCGGCGGCAGAGCCTTCGCGGTTCTGGTAGCCCGCCCAGCCATAGGCTTCCCAGCTGGCGCTGATCGGAGCCCCGGCATTGAGGTAGAGCGTCAGGTCCTCGGTCTGGGCATCGCCCTGGCCCCCGGTGATGCGCCCCAGGGTCGGGTTGATGTCGGAGCGGTTGGTGCGCTCGCGGTCGCGGTATTCGACCGAGGCGGTCAGGAAGCCCTCATCGCCCAGGGCAAAGCCCTGCCAGCCTGACACGGTCAGGGTGTCGCCATCGCGGATGTCGTCATCGCGGCCATAAAAGCCGGTGTAGTCGGTCACATACTGGCCATAGGTGACGGCCGCGCCGCCGCCTTCGCGCGCCTCGCGCAGGCGCAGGTTCAGCACGCCCGCGATGGCGTCAGAGCCATACTGGGCCGCCGCGCCGTCGCGCAGGACCTCAATCCGCTCGATGGCCGAGGAGGGAAGGGCGTTGAGGTCAGCCGCCGAGGACCCCCGGCCGACCGAGCCGTTCAGGTTGACCAGGGCCGTGTGGTGGCGTCGCACGCCATTGACCAGGACCAGGGTCTGGTCCGGGCCCTGGCCGCGCAGGGTGGCTGGGCGGATGGAGTCGGTGCCGTCGGTCGCAGACGGACGGGGGAAGTTAAGAGCCGACGCTGGCCGCCAGCTGGGCCGCCAGTTCGGTGGTGCCGCGCTGCTCCAGTGTCTCGGCCGTCACCACGTCCACCGGGGCCACGGTGTCGAGCCGCGAGCGGTTGGCGACGCGGGTGCCGGTCACGACGATGTCGTCGACGGCGGCGGCAGGCTCTGGCGCTTCCTGGGCCAGGGCCGCGCCAGAGGTGATCAGGACGGAACCGGAGGCGGCGGCCAGCAGAAGCGAACGATAGGCGGGGGTCTTCATGGGAGAGGCAAGCTTTTCTTTATGGGCGCAGGTCGCCGTTCGGCCTCGCCAGGGGCAGGGTCGGGACCAGCGTCGGGTTCTTTTGAAATCAGGGGTGGCCGGCGGCCGGAACGCGGGCCGGGGCCCGTCAGGTCATCGCCAGGCTGGACATCGTCGGGTCCGGGGAACCGGACGATGCAAGGCAGCATGAAAGCGCATTCGCATCCTCAAAATACCCGCCCCGGAAAAGGCGGAAGCCGGAGCATACTGCGGCGCAAAAAGGGCGCGGAATATCGAGATTATCTAAATTGATGCGTAGGTTTGCTGCGCCCCCGGCGCTGGCGGGGGCCAAGAAAAAAGGGGCACTGCCCGAAGGCAGCACCCCTTGATCCTCAGGTCTGATCGACAGATCAGGCTTCGTCGCCGAAGCCTTCCTGTTGACCAGCGCCGCCTTCGATCAGTTCCTGAGCGGCTTCTTCAGCAGCAGCGCGCTCGTCATCGAACTGCGAACGGATCACGTCTTCACCGCGAGCCTGACGCTCGGCTTCTTCAGCCGAACGGGCGATGTTGACCTTGACCGTGGCGGACACTTCGGCGTGCAGGCGAACCAGCACTTCGTGAATGCCCAGCGACTTGATGGCGGTGTTCAGGACAACCTGCGAACGCTCAACCTTGCCGCCTTCGGCCTGGACGGCCTCGGCAACGTCGCGACCGGCGACCGAGCCGTACAGGTGACCGGTTTCACCGGCCTGACGGATCATGACGTAGGTCTGACCGTCGATCTTGTCGGCGATCTTCTGAGCTTCAGCCTTGTTCTTCTCGTTGCGGGCTTCGATAGCGGCGCGGTCGAGTTCAAAGGCCTTCAGGTTGGCTTCCGTGGCGCGACGAGCCTTGTCGCGCGGCAGGAGGTAGTTACGAGCGAAGCCGTCCTTGACAGTGACGACGTCGCCGATGGCGCCGAGGTTATCGACGCGTTCCAGCAGAACGACCTTCATCTTACTTCACCACGTACGGCAGCAGGGCCAGGTAGCGAGCGCGCTTGATGGCCTTGGCCAGCTCGCGTTGCTTCTTGGCGGAGACGGCGGTGATGCGCGAGGGCACGATCTTGCCGCGTTCGGAGACGTAACGCTGCAGCAGCTTCACATCCTTGTAGTCGATCTTCGGAGCGTTGGCGCCCGAGAAGGGGCAGACCTTGCGACGACGGTAGAAGGGACGGCGGCCAGCCGAACCCGAACCAGCCGGAGCGCCGGGGATCGGAGCGTTGGTATCGGTCATGATCCTGTTCCTTATTCCGCAGCCGCAGCAGTTTCTTCGTTGCGCGGACCACGATCGCGGTCGCGCTCACGTTCACGGCGAGCCAGCAGCGGCGACAGTTCCAGGTCCAGTTCTTCGACGCGGACCGTCAGCCAACGCAGGACGTCTTCGTTGATCGACAGCTGGCGCTCGACCTCGGCCATGGCGGCCGGCGGAGCGTCAACGGCGAGCAGCGAATAGTGAGCCTTGCGGTTCTTCTTCACGCGGTAGGTGAGGTTGCGCAGACCCCAGTACTCGATCTTGGCGACAGAGCCGCCGTTTTCTTCGATCAGAGCCTTGATGGTGTCGTTCAGCGCTTCGGCCTGTTGCGCCGAGATATCCTGGCGCGTCATGACCGTGTGCTCGTAAAGAGCCATGCGGTGTTCTCCCTTGGCGGGCATCGGCGCACACGAACCGGGTAGTTCGCCTACGATGGCTCCTGCAGTGGCGGACGGGAGTTTCCCGACCCTTTGACACTCCACGACAGGACCGAAACCCTGGAAAGGCCGGGCCTATAGGCGATTGCCGCCAAAAGGGCAAGGCTTATCCACACCTGGCGGGCGGGCGCGGAGCCTTTCGTTCCCGAAAAACGGGCAGGGCCCGGGATCGGATTGGCACCCCGGGCCAAAGCGTGTCAGCAACAGCGCAAGAGACAGGAGGGGACCCCCATGACGCAAGGCACGCCGGAACGCGCAGCTCAGCCCAGGAACAGATGGTCCCTGATCGGGCCGGGCATTGTGGTGGCCGCCACCGGGGTGGGGGCAGGGGACCTGGTCGCCACCCTGATCGCCGGGTCAAAGTTCGGCTATGCGCTTTTGTGGGCGGCGGTGGTCGGGACCATCCTCAAGATCGCCCTGGCCGAGGCCGTGGGGCGCTGGACCCTGGCCAGCGAGCACACGATCTTCCAGGGCTGGTCCAGCCTGGGGCGGGGCTTCCTTGGATCACGGGTGAACTGGGCCGGGGCCTATTTCGGGCTCTATATGGTGATCTGGGGCTTTGTTTACGGCGCGGCCGCCATGACGTCCGCAGCCCTGCCGCTGGCCGCCCTGTTTCCCGTGCTCGACCTCAAGCTGTGGGGTATTCTCAGTGGCCTGGCGGGGCTGACCCTCGTCTGGTTCGGGGGCTACGGCCTGTTCGAGAAGGTCATGACCTTCTCGGTCGGGGTCATGTTCGTGACCGTGATCGGGCTGGCCATCATTGTCGCGCCCGACATTCCGAACCTGCTGACCGGCCTGTGGCCGACCCTGCCGCAGGGCTCGGTCTTCTATACCCTGGGCCTGATCGGGGGCGTGGGCGGGACCATTACCATGGCCGCCTATGGCTATTGGCTGAATGCCAAGGGCTGGCACGGCCCCTCATGGATGAAGGTCATGCGGCTGGACAACCAGGTCGCCTATGTCGTCACCGGGGTCTTCGTCGTCGCCATGATGATCGTCGGGGCCGAGCTGCTCTATTCGGCGGGGATCGCCCTGCAGGGTGGCGACCGGGGCCTGCTGGACCTGGCCGATGTGCTGAGGGATCGCTTTGGCCGGCCGGTGTCGATCCTGTTCCTGATCGGCTTCTGGGCGACCAGCTTCTCGTCCCTGCTGGGTGTCTGGCAGGGCGTCAGCCTGATGTTCGCCGACTTCACCGCCCATGTGCGCGGCAAAAGCGATGATCCCGGCGCGCGGGGCGACAAGTCGCCGGCCTTTCGCCTGTTTGCCCTGTGGCTGACGTTTCCGCCCATCATCCTGCTGTTCATGAACAACCCGTTCGGGCTGATCGTGGCCTATGGCGTGTTGGGCAGTCTGTTCATGCCCTTCCTGGCAGGGACCCTGCTGTGGCTGCTGAACGGCGCGCGCGTACCGGCCGAATGGCGCAGCCGCTGGCTGTCCAACCTGATGCTGACGGCAGCCACCATCCTGTTCGGCGTCCTGGCCCTGCGTGAGATCATCACCCAGATCGGCAAACTTGTTCAGTGATCGGCAGGTCTTTCACCAAGATGTCGGCAAATCGGAAAGGGCTTGTCGCAAAAGCCACTTTGGGGCGTTGCATTGGCGTCCTATGCGCGGGTCAAACGATCTCGTCCGGGGACTGAACATGAAGCCTTCGCTCGCTCTGCTTGCCGCTGTCGGCCTGTTGGTGGCCACGCCCGCCGTGGCACAGGTGCCGGGGCCGCCGGATCCCGATCCGGTTCCCCCGCCGCTTCATGCCCCGAACGGCCGTTATGCCGCCAAGGGATGGGCCGACCGCATCGTCCTGAGCCCGGCGGCCGATGCCGCGCGCGGTGCCGCCGTTGCCTGGCGCACCAGCACCGGTCAGGCCGTCGCCGAGGCCCAGATCGCCGAGGAAATCGATGGCCCGCTGCTGGGCTATGCCGCCGTGACGGTTCAGGGCACCACCCATCCGATCGAGAATGAGAACGGTCAGGCCCACTATCATCAGGTGCGTTTCAACGACCTGAAGCCGGACACCCGCTATGTCTATCGCGTCAAGGCTGCCGACAGCTGGAGCGAATGGCTGCCGTTCCGCACGGCCAAGGAAGGCTTTGCGCCGTTCCGCTTCGTCTATCTGGGCGACACCCAGAACGATATCCTGGAGATCGGCTCGCGCGTGATCCGTTCGGCGCTGAAGGAAGCCGGTCCGGCGGCCCTGGTACTGCACGCCGGTGATCTGGTCGCCCAGCGCGAGGTCAAGGTTCACGACGATGAATGGGGCGAATGGACCGAGGCCGGTGGCCGCGCCTTTGCCATGACGCCGCAGATCCCGGCACCGGGCAACCACGAATACGTCGACCACATCCTGCCGGACGGCGAGGAATCGCGTCTGCTCGGCCCGCACTGGTCGCGCCAGTTCGCGCTGCCGGACAACGGTGCAGACAAGGCTAAGGACACGACCTATTTCGTCGACTACCAGGGCGTGCGCTTCATCGTTCTGGACGGTACGGCGGCCATCGATCTGGGCGCGTCGGAAAGCCAGACGGCCTGGCTGGACCATGCCCTGGCCACCAGCCCGGCCAAGTGGAACATCGCGGTTTTCCACCAGCCCATCTTTACCTGCGCGCGCCCGGACGACACCGAGGAACTGAAGGCGGCGTGGAAGCCGATCTTTGACGCCCGCAACATCGATCTGGTGCTTCAGGGCCATGACCACTGCTATGGCCGTGTCTCGCATCCGGACGGTGCCGAGGCCTCGCGCGCCAACAGCGATGCGGGCCTGCCGCAGGGGCCGGTCTATGTGGTTTCGGTGACCGGCTCGAAGATGTACGGGCTGAACGACCGCGCCGACACCCAGCCGGTGCGCGCCGCCGAAAACACCGAGCTGTACCAGCTGGTCGATGTCGAGGAAGGCAAGCTGGAGTTCCGCGCCTATACGGCGACGGGCCGCCTGTATGACGCCTTCACCCTGATCAAGGGCGATGACGGTCGCAACCGCCTGATCGAAAGCAGCGAAAGCCTGCTGGCGCTGCGTCGTTGTGACGGTGCCGCAGGGCCTGACGACCGTCCCTGCACTGCCGAGATCAAGGACTGATCGTCCGCGCTCGCTCTTGCCGCAGGGGAGGCTTTCGCCTACCCCTCGCGGTTCGAGTTAATGAGAATAACGGACGAAACGCAGATGAGCCTCGCGCTTCTTTTCCCCGGTCAGGGCAGCCAGTCGGTCGGCATGGGTGTCGCCCTGGCCGACGCCTTTGCCAGCGCCCGCGACGTCTTTGCCGAGGTCGATGACGCGCTGAACCAGAAGCTGTTCGCGCTGATGAAGGACGGCCCCGAGGATCACCTGACCCTGACGGAAAACGCCCAGCCGGCCCTGATGGCCGTGTCGGTCGCCACCGCCCGTGCCCTGAAGGCCGAGTTCGGCATCGACGTGTGCAGCGCCGCCTTTGTGGCCGGTCACTCCCTGGGTGAATATTCGGCGCTCGCCGCTGCCGGTTCCATCTCGCTGGCCGATACCGCCCGCCTGCTGAAACTGCGCGGTCAGGCCATGCAGCGCGCCGTGCCGGTGGGCAAGGGGGCCATGGCCTCGCTGATCGGCCCGAAAACCGACCTGGCCCTGGCCGAGGAAGCCGCCAAGGCCGGTTCGGCTGCGGGTGTCTGTATCGTCGCCAATGACAACAACAAGGGCAATGTCGTCATCTCGGGCGACAAGGCCGCCGTGGAACTGGCCATCGAAAAGGCCAAGGAGCTGGGCGCGCGCGCCATTCCACTGAACGTCTCGGCCCCGTTCCACTGCCCGCTCATGCAGCCGGCGGCCGATGAAATGGCGGCTGCCCTTGCCGATGCAAAAATCGTGGCTCCCTCGGCACCGGTGGTTGCCAACGTCACCGCCCGCCCGGAAACCGATCCGGAAACCATCCGCCGCCTGCTGGTCGAGCAGGTCACCGGCCGCGTCCGCTGGCGTGAGAGCATGGAGTGGATGGCGACTGAGGGCGGCGTGACCCGCTTCGTCGAAGTCGGCTCGGGCAAGGTGCTGACCGGCATGGCCAAGCGCATTGCCGCCGACGCCGAAAGCCTGGCGCTGAACACGGCCGAAGACCTGGAAGCCTTCGCCAGGTCGCAGGGCTAGTCATTGCAAGGTACCGCAGCCTCGGCTGCGGTTCTTTTTTAGGGGCGCTGTCAGGAAGCCTTGGGTGCCGGCCGTCTTTGCGGCCACTCGTGCACCAGCATGGCGTAGACCAGTTCGTCGCCCCAGATGCCGTTGTAGACGATGTTCTGCACGAAGCGGGCTTCCTGGCGGAAGTTCAGGCGCTCGATCACCCGCACCGAGCCCAGGTTGTGGGCGTCGATCCGGGCAAAGATGCGGTGCAGGCCCAGGTGGT
>JAEYQX010000047.1 GCA_023409795.1 Pseudomonadota bacterium | reverse complement strand
GGGGAGGATTGAGGGGCACCGCCCTCTCAGCCGTCATCCTCCGGCCTGACCGGAGGACCCAGGCGGTCGGGCGCGCTGGCGGTTTGGTGCCTCGAGAAGGCGGATAGCGCGATCCTCGGATCAGGTCGGAGGATGACGGTAGGACAGGGCAGGCGGGGCGCTTGGCCTAACCGTGGGCCCTCCGGTCAAGCCGGAGGGTGACGGGCGGATTTTATCCTCCCCGCTGGCGGGGGAGGATAAAGGATCAGGCCTGCCAGAAGCCGACGATCTTCTTGACCTCTTCGATGACCGGCTGAGCCACTTCGCGGGCCTGGTCGGCACCGCGGGCCAGGACCTTGTCGATCTCGGCGGGGTCGGCCATCAGGCGGCGCATTTCCGCCGTGACCGGGGCCATGGATTCGACCGCCAGTTCCGACAGGCGCGGCTTGAAGGCACCGAAGCCCTGGCCGCCGAACTCGGCCAGGACAGCCTCGCGCGTGGTGTCGGCCAGGGCGGCATAGATGGCCACCAGGTTCTTGGCCTCGGGACGGCCCTCCAGCCCCTCGACCGTTTCGGGCAGGGCATCCATGTCCGACTTGGCCTTCTTGATCTTGGTGGCGATCATGTCCGCGTCATCGGTCAGGTTGATGCGCGACAGGTCCGACGGGTCGGACTTGGACATCTTGGCCGAGCCATCGCGCAGGCTCATCACCCGGGTCGCCGGGCCCTGGATCAGGGGCTCGGGCTGGGGGAAGAAGCCCGGCACGCCATAGTCATTGTTGAACTTCTGGGCGATGTCGCGGGTCAGCTCCAGGTGCTGCTTCTGGTCCTCGCCCACCGGCACGGCGGTGGCCTTGTAGAGCAGGATGTCGGCCGCCATCAGGGCCGGATAGGTATAGAGGCCGACGCTGGCGCGTTCCTTGTGCTTGCCCGATTTTTCCTTGAACTGGGTCATCCGGTCCATCCAGCCAAGGCGGGCGACGCAGTTGAAGATCCAGGCCAGCTCGGCATGGGCCGGCACCGCCGACTGGGGGAAGATGACCGATTTTTCCGGATCAAGCCCGGCCGCCAGATAGGCCGCCGCGATCTCGCGCGTCTGGGCCGTCAGCTTGTCCGGCTCCTGCCAGACGGTGATGGCGTGCATGTCGGCCACGAACAGGTAGCAGGGATCGCCCTGGTCCTGCATCTCGACGAACCGTTTCAGGGCCCCCAGGTAGTTGCCCAGGTGCAGGGCACCCGAGGCCTGGATACCGGACAGGATGCGGCGCGGACCGGTGTATTGGGCCGGAATCTGGTCAGTCATGTTTAATCTCGGAAAGCTTGGCAGAAGTCATGGCGCACGCCCGGGCGTGCAGGGACAGGCGGTGAAACTTCAGCCGCGCCATCGACCGTTCAGAACAGGAAGATCCGGATATGCCATCCTCCTAGCGATTATCCCCTAGCGCCAGGAAGGGCAAGGTGGCGTGGCGATTTGACAGCCGGGCCACAGGGCAAGCAATCTACTGCCATGTCAGCACGCCCCGTCCTTGCCTTGGGTCTTGGCCTCGGCCTTTGCGCCTGCGCCACGGTCGCGCCTCAGCCTGACAGGCCCCAGGTCGTGCAGCTGTCCCTCAGCGGCAGTCCTGATCCCTGCGACTGGAAAAGCCGGCATGAGCCGCTTGATGTGCCCGATCAGTGGGCCCTGGGGGCCTCCTACTGGCCCCACACCATGCCGCGACCCGGTGCTGCCGATCCGGCCAGGACAGTGCCCCTCGCCTTCTATGGTGCCAGCACACATTTCAGCGCCTCGCCGACCGCCCCCGTCCTCTGTCTTCGCCTGTTCAGGCACCCCAGCCTCACCCACGAGGGCATGGCTCCTGTCACTGTGGTGGAAATCCGGCCAGAGGGCGAGACCGCTCGCGTAAGCGCCTGGCGACGGGATCGCCGGATCACCCGCCTCGACCTGGGCTTTCGAAAAAGCACCGTCCAGGTCCTGGCGGCAACCCTGATAGGCGGCCAGCTGGTCGAGGTCCCTGCGGTCGAGGTGGCTGCTCCGGACGACCCGGACGCGCCCGAAGAAGCTCTTGCCCAGACCTTGACCCTGGACGTGAGGACCGGGCATGCCCAGGGGCGCATAACCAGCCCGTCCTATGCGCACCTGACCCACTTGGCCCTGGTCGCCAGCCAGGCGGGTGGAAAGGACGGGGCGCAGGACGCGCTCGCCCTCATCCTTTCAACGCCTGCCAGGGGGCCCAGCGAGGCCCGCTTCAGGGACGGCCAGCTGGTCCTTGGCCCGCACCGGCCCTAGCGGTTGCGCCGCACCAGCCGCTTCAGCTCGCCCACGGTGACCGCCCGGGTGGCAAAGGCCAGGGCCACATAGGTCAGGCCGCCGACGCCGACGATCAGCAGCATGGTCAGCTCCTTGGCCCCGTGGCCGCCGGCGACCGCCTGCATCAGGCCCTCGATCGGGCCCTGGATATGGCCGCGGCCCCATGAGGCGGCCCCGACCACCACGGCCATGCCTGCGCTGGCCAGGCCGATGCGGACCAGGCGCGAGGCCGTGCGCGGCCCCATCCGGTAATGGTCCCGGTGCCACAGGGTGACGCCCAGCATCAGGGCATTGGCCCAGGCCGAGGCGCTGACGGCGGCGGCAATCCCCGGTACGCCCATGCCCAGGTAGAACAGGCCGATGGCCAGAACGGCATTGACCGCCACCGAGACCAGGGCAAAGCGCATCGGGCTGCGCGTGTCGCCGCGCGCAAAGAAGGCCGGGGCCAGGATGCGGATCAGGACAAAGGCCGGCACGCCCCAGCCGAACTGCAGCAGGGCCCTGGCCGTGTTGATGGCGTCGATCTCCAGGAAGGCCCCGCGCATGAACAGGCCGTCGATCAGCAGATAGGGGATGGCCATCAGGGCCGCCGCAGCCGGGAAGGTCAGGGCCATGGACAGGATGATGGCCTCGTCCATCGACGCCCTTTGCTGGGCCCGGTCCTCCGAGGCGACGGCGGCCGACAGCTTGGGCAGAAGGGCGATGCCGATGGCCACGCCGACCAGGCCCAGCGGCAGCTGGTAGAGCCGGTCCGCCGTCGCCAGCCAGGTGCGGCCGCCCGCTACGAAGCTGGACAGGTTGCCCGAGATGAAGACGTTGATCTGGGTCGCCGAGTTGCCGATGGCGGCGGGGATGGCGGTAATGATGATGGCCTTGACCGCCGGGGTCAGGCGCGGCACCCGCAGGCGGATATTGGCCCCTGCCTTGCGCGCGGCCCACCAGCACAGGCCCGCCTGGGCAAAGCCGGCCACCAGCACCGACCAGGACGCGGCATAGGCCGCCCCGATCTGGTCGCCCCTGGCCGGGATGACGGCGGCCAGCATGATCAGGTTCAACAGGATCGGATAGGCTCCCGAGACCAGGAAGCGCCCGCGCGCATTCAGCACCCCGCTGAGCAGGGCTGCGATGGCCATGCACGGCAGGTAGGGCATGGTGATCTGGGTCAGGATCACCGCCAGCTTGAAGCGGGCCGGATCGTCCAGAAAGCCGATGTTGATGACCGTCATCAGCCAGGGCATGGCCAGCTGGGCCACGATGGTCAGGACCACGGTCACGGCGGCCACGGCGGCCAGGGCATCGGTCGCCACCTGGTCGGCCGCCGCCTCGCCGTCCTTCTTCAGGGTCTTGGCATAGGCGGGCACGAAGGCGGCGGCAAAGGCCCCCTCCGCAAAGATGCGCCGGAACAGATTGGGGAAGTTCAGCGCCGTATTATAGGCATCCGCCGCCGGGCCGGCCGAGGCCCCCAGGGCCGCAGTGATGGCAATGTCGCGGGCAAAGCCGACCAGGCGGCTGATCAGGGTCATGCCGCTGAAGATGGCCGAGGACTTCAGCACTCCGCCGCTGCGCGCAGGCTCTGTCCCCTCGCCCAGACCGGCGGCAGAGGTCGGCATCACAGGATCGACCGTGGCATTGGCAGCGGGCACCGGGGCGGCCGGTTCATAGGGGGAGGGCTTGTCGGTCACGCGGGGATCTTTCTCACTTGGCCCTGACTTAGCGCGACGAAGGCGGGCTGGATACGGGCTTGCGCGTGACCGGCCCGGACAGGTCCGACACATCGCGCACGCTGGCGCGCACCGGGGTGATGCGGCGCCCGGCCGGTCCTTGCGGTTTCCAGTCCAGAACCTCGAGCAGGTCGGACCTCAGCGCCTCCAGCCCCGCCTGGTCGGCAGGCTTACGGCCGTCCGTGTCGGTGATGTAGAAGCCGTCCACCGCCCGCTCGCCGAAACTGGCGACGTGGGCCGAGCGGGTCTCGTAGCCATGGCGCGATATGGTCCGCGCCAGGTCGGCCAGCAGGCCGGGCCGGTCAGCCCCCGACACCTCGACCACCACGGCGCTGTCGCCCGCCTCGGTGTCGATCCGCACCACCGGCTGGACGTCGAAGACGGCGCGGCGGGCACTGACGCGCGGTGCCTCCAGCGCCGAGGTCCTGGCCCCCTTGCGCGCCGCCCGCTCCAGCGCCTTGACCAGGATGGCCATCCGGCGCGGCTCGGCCTGGCCATAGGGGGCCCCGGAGCCGTCCTGGATCTCGAACACGTCCAGGGCCGTGCCGTCCTCGGCCGTGGCCAGCCGGGCCCCGACGACATCGGCCCCGGCCATCGACAGGGTCACGGCCAGGTCGGCAAACAGGCCGGGCCTGTCCACGGCTGCCACCGCCACCTTGGCCGTGGAGTCCAGCGGATGCTCGGCGGCCAGGGCCTCGACCGCCGCCCCGTCGCGCCGCGCTCGCTCGACCAGGGCCGGATGGTCGGCCAGCGGGTTCTCGCGCTTGACGGAATCGCCGCGGAACAGGGCCTCGGTCGCATCGAACAGGGCGCGCATCAGCTGGCCCTTCCAGCCGTTCCACACCCCCGGCCCCACGGCGCGGATATCGGCCACGGTCAGAACCATCAGCATCCGCAGCCGCTCCAGGTCCCCCACCGCCTCGGCAAAGGCCTGGACCGTGGCGGGGTCCGACACGTCGCGCTTCTGGGCATAGTCGCTCATCAGCAGGTGGTGGCGCACCAGCCAGACGACCAGCTCGATCCGGCGCGGGTCCAGGCCCAGCCGCTCGCAGGCGCGCCGCGCGGCAAAGGCCCCGTCCTCCAGCTGGCCCCGGTCCCCGCCCTTGCCCACGTCATGCAGCAGCATGGCCAGCATCAGGACCTCGGGGTCGGTGATGCGGTGGATGATGGCCGAGGACGCCGGGTGGTCCGCCTCCAGCTTGCCCTTGGCGATGTCGTTGATGATGCCCACGGCCTGGAGCGTGTGCTCGTCCACCGTATAGGCGTGATACATGTTGAACTGGGTCTGGCCGACGATGCGACCCCACTCTGGAATGAAGCGGCCCAGAAGCCCCGTCTCGTTCATGATCGACAGGACGCGATAGGGTCGCGACCCATGGGCCAGGATGTCCAGGAAGACCTGGCTGGCGCGGGCGTCGCGCCGCACGCTGGTGGTCACCAGGGGCAGGCTGCGCACCACGGCGGTAAAGGCGTCCGGGTGCAGGTCCACGTCCAGCCGGTCCGCCTCGGCAAACAGGGTCAGCAGCCTGACCGGGTCGTGGGCAAAGACGCCGGTCCCCTTGACCGTCAGGCGGCCCCGCTCGATGGCCAGGCCGTCAAAGGCCAGCCGGACGCGGCGGCGCGGCAGCCAGCGCGACAGGTCGCGGGCCAGGCCCTGTGACTTCTTCTGCTGGCGCGCCTCCAGCTGGGCCGAGACGGCGCGGGTCAGGCCCCCCACCTCGCGCGCCACCTGGAAATAGCGCTTCATGAAGCGCTCGACGCCCAGTTCGTCGCCGCGCCCGCGCCAGCCCATCTTGCGGGCGATCTCGGGCTGGAAGTCAAAGGTCAGGCGCTCCTCGGCCCGGCCGGCCAGGAGGTGCAGGTGGATGCGGACCTTCCACAAAAAGCCGATGGCCTCGCGGAAGCTGCGCAGCTCGCGCGCGGTCAGCAGGTCCTTCAGCGCCACCTGGCCCCGCTCGCTGTCGGGGGCCAGGGAGCGGGCGATCCAGAACAGGGTGTTCAGGTCGCGCAGGCCCCCCTTGCCGTCCTTGACGTTGGGCTCGACCCGATAGCGGACGGCCCCGGTCTTTTGCAGGCGCACGTCCCGCTCTTCCATCTTGGCGGCGATGAAGGCGCGCGGGTCGGTCCGCTTCACCATCTCGCGGAACCGGCGCAGCAGGTCCAGGCCCAGCGCCGCGTCCCCGGCCAGGACCCGGCCCTCCAGCAGGCTGGTGCGCACGGTCATGTCCTTCTGGGCCAGCTCCAGCGTCTCGTTGACCGAGCGCGAAGCCGAGCCCACCTTCAGCCCCAGGTCCCACAGGACATAGTGGACGAACTCGATCACCGCGCCGGCGCGGGCGGTGGTCCCGGCACCGGGCCTCAGGAACAGCAGGTCCAGGTCGGAAAAGGGTGCCAGGACGCCCCGGCCATAGCCGCCGACCGCCAGAAGGCTCAGCCGGTCCGTGGGATGGGGGTGCACCACCTCGGTCGCCACCCGCCACAGGGCGATGACCAGACGGTCGGCGGCTGCCGAATACTGCCGCGCCGCCTCGGCCCCGTCGACCTGGCTGTCCAGGCGGCGGGCGATGCGGGCCCGGTCTGCGTCCAGGCGCCCGCGCAGCAGGGCCGTCAGGGCCGCGCGCGGCTCAGGACCGG
>JAEYQX010000060.1 GCA_023409795.1 Pseudomonadota bacterium | reverse complement strand
CCAGGGGTTCGGTTCGATCAATGGAGGGCCAGCCTTGAAGATTCATTTCCTGCACATCGGCAAGACCGGGGGCACGGCCTTCCAGAACGCCATCCGCGATGGCGGCGAGCAGCACAGGTTCCACGTTCATGGCCACACGGTGGGCTTGGCGGATGTGCCGGTTGGCGAGAAGCTGATCTTTTTTCTTCGGCTTCCGGTTTCCCGCTACGTAAGTGCTTTTTACAGTCGTTACCGCCAGGGCCAGCCGATGACCTTCCGACCCTGGAAGCCGGAAGAGGAACGAGCCTTCACGCGGTTTCCCACGGCCAACGCCCTGGCCGAAGCCCTGTCATCCCCTGACCCTGATGAGCGTGAGGCCGCCGAGGAGGGGATGCGCGGCATCGGTCATGTCAAATCCTCGTTCTATGACTGGGTGGCGAGCGACGCCTATTTCCACGATCGTTCGGACGACATCTGGTTCATCGGCCTTCAGGAGACGTTCGAGGCCGACCTTGAGCTGATGCGCAAGGCGGGGATCCTGGCAGAGACAACCACTCTGCCGACCGATGACGTCAAGACCCACAGGATGCCGGTTCATTTTGATCGTCATCTCAGCGAGCAAGCCATCAAGAATCTGACGGCCTGGTACGCCGCTGATATCGACTTTTATCTGACGGCCCTGGCGTGGCGGCGGGAGCGTTGGCCCCAGGCTGAGGTGCCAGGCTGAAGCCTGCCCTGGACGAGGCGTGCGAATGGTCGCCGCCTGTCGCTGACACCGGCACCGGGGGCCTTTATTTTTCTGCAGTTTCGCGTATAAGTGCCCGTTCCGCAGATTCCAGAGAATCCCGCGCGAAAGCGCCGAGGCCCGGTTTGTCGCCCTCCTGACCGGTGCGAAGGCGTCGCTCCAATCCCATGGGGCGGGCATTTTAGGCGTCCTGGCCCCGTGGGGGCCGAGGGTGGATGCCGCCAGAACTTTCGGTCACGGGTCGCCGGTCGGCGTGCCGTGGCTGCTGCATTGACGCGGGCTTCACGGCCCACGATTGGGAAAACAGAATGGCAAACTCATCCGACGGTCTCGCCCTGGGTAAGATCGCTGCCGCCACCTCGTTCACCGGAAAGAAGCGCATCCGCAGCTCCTTCGGTCGAATTCCTGAGGCGGTGCAGATGCCGAACCTCATCGAGGTTCAGCGCGCCTCCTACGAGCAGTTCCTGCAGCGCGAGACGCGCTCGGGCCTGCGCAAGGACCAGGGCATCGAAGCGGTCTTCAAGTCGGTCTTCCCGATCAAGGACTTCAACGAACGCGCCGTCCTCGAGTACGTCACCTACGAGTTCGAAGATCCCAAGTACGACGTTGAGGAGTGCATTCAGCGCGACATGACCTTCGCGGCCCCGCTGAAGGTCAAGCTGCGCCTGATCGTCTTCGAAACCGAAGAAGAAACCGGTGCCCGCTCCGTCAAGGACATCAAGGAGCAGGACGTCTACATGGGCGATATCCCGCTCATGACGGACAAGGGCACCTTCATCGTCAACGGCACCGAGCGCGTCATCGTTTCCCAGATGCACCGTTCGCCGGGCGTCTTCTTCGACCACGACAAGGGCAAGACCCACTCGTCGGGCAAGCTGCTGTTCGCCGCCCGCGTGATCCCCTACCGCGGCTCGTGGCTGGACTTCGAGTTCGACGCCAAGGACATCGTCTATGTCCGCATCGACCGTCGCCGCAAGCTGCCCGCCACCACCTTCCTCTATGCCCTGGGCATGGACGGCGAGGAAATCCTCAAGACCTTCTACGAGACCGTGCCCTACGAGAAGCGCGGTGAGGGCTGGGTCACGCCGTACAAGCCGGAACGCTGGCGCGGTGTGAAGCCGGAGTTCGACCTGGTCGACGCCGACACCGGCGAAGTGGTCGCCCAGGCTGGCCAGAAGATCTCGGCACGCGCCGCCAAGAAGCTGCAGGACGCTGGCCTGCAGTCGCTGTCGCTGGCCGCCGACGCCCTGCTGGGCAAGTATCTGGCTGCCGACGCCGTCAACTACGAGACCGGCGAGATCTACGCCGAGGCCGGTGACGAGCTGGACGCCGAGGCCATCGCCGTCCTGGAAGCCCAGGGCTTCACCACCATCGAGGTGCTGGACATCGACCACGTCACGGTCGGTGCCTACATGCGCAACACCCTGCGTATCGACAAGAACACGGGCCGCGAGGACGCCCTGTTCGACATTTACCGCGTCATGCGCCCGGGCGAGCCGCCCACGCCTGAAGCCGCCGAGGCCATGTTCCAGTCGCTGTTCTTCGACGCGGAACGCTATGACCTGTCGGCCGTCGGCCGCGTGAAGATGAACATGCGTCTGGAATCGCCCGAGGTCTCGGACGAGATCCGCGTCCTGCGCAAGGAAGACGTCCTGAAGGTCCTGCAGATCCTGGTGGGTCTGAAGGATGGTCGCGGCGAAATCGACGACATCGACAACCTGGGCAACCGTCGCGTCCGCTCGGTCGGTGAGCTGCTGGAAAACCAGTATCGCGTCGGCCTGCTGCGCATGGAACGCGCCATCAAGGAGCGCATGTCGTCGGTCGATATCGACACCGTCATGCCGCACGACTTGATCAACGCGAAGCCGGCTGCCGCTGCCGTTCGTGAATTCTTCGGCTCGTCGCAGCTGTCGCAGTTCATGGACCAGACCAACCCGCTGTCGGGAATCACCCACAAGCGTCGTCTGTCGGCGCTTGGCCCGGGCGGTCTGACCCGCGAGCGCGCTGGCTTCGAGGTCCGCGACGTTCACCCGACCCACTACGGCCGTATCTGCCCGATCGAGACGCCGGAAGGCCCGAACATCGGCCTGATCAACTCGCTGGCCACCCACGCCCGCGTCAACAAGTATGGCTTCATTGAATCGCCCTACCGTCGCGTGAAGGACGGCAAGGCCACGGACGAGGTGGTCTACATCTCGGCCATGGAAGAGGCGAAGCACGTTATCGCCCAGTCCAACACCGAGCTGAAGGACGGCGAGATCGTCGAGGATCTGGTCCCGGGCCGGATCAACGGTGAATCCCAGCTGCTGACCAAGGGCGACGTCGACATGATGGACGTGTCGCCGAAGCAGGTGGTTTCGGTCGCTGCGGCCCTGATCCCCTTCCTGGAAAACGACGACGCCAACCGCGCCCTGATGGGTGCGAACATGCAACGTCAGGCCGTGCCGCTGGTCCAGTCGGATGCCCCGCTGGTCGGCACCGGCATGGAATCCGTCGTGGCCCGTGACTCGGGCGCGGTCGTGATCGCCCGCCGTGACGGCGTGGTCGAGCAGATCGACGGTACCCGTATCGTTGTCCGCGCCACCGGCGATGTTGATGCCGGTCGCTCGGGCGTCGACATCTACCGCCTGTCGAAGTTCCAGCGCTCGAACCAGTCGACCTGCATCAACCAGCGCCCGATCGTGCGCGTGGGTGACGTGGTCAAGGCTGGCGACGTGATCGCTGACGGCCCGTCGACGGACCTGGGCGACCTGGCCCTGGGTCGCAACGTCCTCGTCGCCTACATGCCGTGGAACGGCTACAACTTCGAAGACTCCATCCTGATCTCCGAGCGCATCGTGCGCGATGACATCTTCACCTCGATCCACCTCGAGGAGTTTGAAGTCATGGCCCGCGATACGAAGCTTGGGCCTGAGGAAATCACCCGCGACATCCCGAACGTCGGCGAGGAAGCCCTGCGCAACCTCGACGAAGCCGGCATCGTGGCCATTGGTGCCGAAGTGCAACCGGGCGACATCCTGGTCGGCAAGGTGACGCCGAAGGGCGAAAGCCCGATGACCCCGGAAGAGAAGCTGCTGCGCGCCATCTTCGGCGAGAAGGCTTCGGACGTCCGCGACACCTCGCTGCGCCTGC
>JAEYQX010000262.1 GCA_023409795.1 Pseudomonadota bacterium | reverse complement strand
ACCTGGAAGACCTCGACCCACGGTGCCTGGAAGTCGCCGATGAAGGTGACCCTGGACATCCAGAACCCGTCCAAGGCCCTGGTCGCCGGCGACTACTCGGGTTCGGTCACGGTTGACATCCTGGCCTACTAAGCCGGGCTTTCAGTCAACCTGAACGGGGAGGCTTCGCGCCTCCCCGTTTTCGTTTCAGTTACCAGTGTTGGTGCACCATTGTTTTTCGGTGTCTGAAACTGTCCGGCGAGACGGGGCACACCAGGACTTGGGGGTAGAGATGATTTCCGGTTTTAACGGGCGCACCGTGCGCCTGGCTGTGATGGTGGCCGCCATGGCCCTGTGCGTGATGGCGCTGGGCGGGGTTGCCTGGGCGATGCGCGTTTCGCCCATGGTTGTCGAACTGAGCACCAGAGGCGCTGGAACCTCGGCCCGGATCGAGGTCGGCAACGTGGGGTCTGTCCCCCTGCCGTTCGAGACGGCGATCACGCGCCTGACCTTTGAAGACGACGGCAGCATTACCGAAACCCCCGCCGATGAAGACTTCCTGGTCTTTCCGCCCCAGGGCCTGGTGGCCGTCAACGGTCGCCAGATGGTTCGCCTGCAATGGGTGGGTGCCCCTGACCTGGAGGCATCCCAGGCCTATTACCTCGCCGTGCGCCAGCTGCCGGTGAGCCAGGACCGCGCACCCTCGGAAGACGGGGGTTCGATTGCGGTCCAGGTCCTCTACAACATGAAGGCCCTGGTGGTCGTCGCGCCGCCGGGGGCCGAGCCTGACGTCAAGGTCGAATCGGCAAAGGCGACCGTCATCGAGACGCCCGCCGAGGTGGTCGAGGGCGAGGAGCCGAAGCCCCCGGTGCGCGAGCCGGGCGTCGAGGTCGTCGTGCGCAACGACGGCAAGCGCTATGCCCTGATGAGCGGCGCAAGCTGGATCATCGAGGGAACAGCCCGCGATGGCACGCCCTATCGTCGTCAGCTGGCCTCGGGCAGCGAGCTGTCTGCCCTTATCGGTGTGGGCTATGCCGCTCCGCTTGGCGGACGTCGCACCTTTGCCCTGCCTACCGAGGGTGTCGAGCTGGATCCGTCCAAGCCGATCAGCGTGAAGTTCGCGCGATGAACCGTCGTCGCGACACAGTGTCGGCGCTGGCCATGCTGGTCGCCCTTTCGGGCACGCCAGCTGCGGCACAGGAGGTGCCCGACAGCGCGCCTGCCGAGGACCTGGCCAGCGAACCCGCCGCAGTGCCTTCGGCCGCGCCTGCCCAGGAAGCCCCGCGCCGGAACATCAACCCCTATGATCGGGACATCGCCCTGACGGTCCCGCTCAACTTCAACAGTCGCGTCCTGGGTGAAATGCCCGTGACCCTGACGCGGGACGACCGCTTCCTGGTCGAAAGCGCCGGATTCCAGGCCCTGCTGCAGCCCCTGCTCTTGCCCGAGGCCCAGCAGGAGCTGGCCCAGGCACTGGAAGGGCACGAGTATTTCGCGCCCGAGGAGATCAACGACACCGGTATCCGGCTGGAGTATGACCCCAACCAGCTGGCGGTGATGGTGCTGCGGATTGATCCGACCAAGCGCACGATCGAAAGCCTGTTCTCGGCCGGGACGGCAGAAGAGCCCGGTCTTCCGCCCGAGACGTTTTCGGCCTTCCTGAACGCCAACCTGGTGGCCCAGAAATACCACTCGCGCGGGGATATGCAGACCCCAAGCGTCTTCCTCAACGGTGCTGTCCGCTTTGGGGCGGTGGTGCTGGAAACCGAGGTCCAGGGACGCGAAAGCTACCGCACCGGCGAATATGGCTTTGAAAGGCGTTATGCCCGCCTGGTCTATGACCAGCCCGAGCAGTATCGCCGCTGGACCCTTGGCGACCTCGACGTCGACCTGCGCGGTCGACAGAGCTTTGTCGAGATGGGGGGCATCGGCGTCCAGCGACAGCGCCGCCGCTTTGATCCCTTCCGCAACACCGGCCTGAGCGGTTCGCGCAACCTGGTCCTGCAGGAAGCCTCGACCGTGCGGGTGCTGCGCAATGGCATCCTGGTGCGCGAGTTTCGCCTGGATCCGGGCCAGTATGATGTCGCCAACCTGCCGCTGGATGCGGGCAGCAACGACATCAACCTGGAGATCGTCAACGATTCCGGTCGGATGGAGCGCGTCAGCTACAGCGCCTATCTGGACATGATCGACCTGGATCCCGGCGAATATGAATACGGGGCCTTCCTGGGCGTTACCAGCACGGGCTTTGCGTCGGAGCCTGACTATTCGGATGGCGAGCTGGCCTTTACCGGCTACTGGCGCAAGGCCTTCGAGAACCGCCCGGCCCTGGGCCTGGGCCTGCAGCTGACCGAGGACGTGCAGATCGTCACGGCCCAGACGCAGTTCATCCTGGCAAATGGCGCGCGCCTGCAGGTGGATGGCGGTGCAAGCCAGTCCGATTTTGGCACCGGCTACTCCGGCGGCCTGACCTTCGACCACGTCATTGATCTGGGCGATACCTACGACAGCTGGGCCGTGGGCCTGGAATACACGTCCGAGGAATACAGCTACCTGGGCATGACGAGCCCCAATCCGAACGCCTGGTCGTTCATGGCGAACTATAACCATCGCTTCACGCCTGACCTGCAGGCCAGCGTCGGCGCGTCCTATCGGATGAGCCACGACGAAGCCGTGGCCGACGCCTATAATGTCTCGGTCATCGGGGCCTATCGGTTTGCCCCTACGTGGAGCCTGCAGGTTGGCGCAGAGTATCGCGACTACGGCTCGGGCGGGTTTGGCGCGCAGCGGTCCGACGGCTTTGGCTTCAACATTGGCCTGATTTGGCAGCCGCGGCCTGACCGCCGGATGGACGCCCGTTATTCGTCCAGTAGCAATGCCGGTTCGGTTTCCTACCAGCAGTTCTCCAACAACAGTCCCGGGTCGCTGGGCTATTCTGTCACCAGCAACTATGACGACGGTGCGGGCAGTGTTTCCGGTCAGGTCGACTATATCGCCAACCGCTTTGACGCCAGCCTGACCCATACGACGCTGGGTCGCGACTTCAGCAACATCACGGACCAGCAGGTCACCAGCGTGCGGGTCGGCTCGTCCATTGCCATGGCGGGGGGCAAGGTCGCCATCGGGCGCGGGATCTATGACAGCTTTGCCATTGTCTATCCGCACGAGACCCTGAAGGGGCGGTCCGTTATCGTGGGTCAGGGGCTGCAGGGCGCCGACTATATCTCGCGCGGTGGTGCCCTGGGGCCGGCCCTGACGGGCACCCTGTCATCCTATGTCAACCAGTCGGTGAGATACGACGTGCTCGACCCGCCGGTGGGCTACAACATCGGGGATGGCGTGGCGCGCCTGCATCCCCTCTACAAGAGCGGCTATGCCATCGAGGTCGGCAGCAGCAAGTTCGTAAGCGCGCTTGGTCGCCTGGTGGGCAATGGCGATCGGCCGGTGGCCCTGATGTCGGGACGAATCCGCCCGGCGGACGAGCCGGATGCGGAAACGGAACTCTTCTTCACCAATTCGGTTGGGCGATTCGCCATCCAGGACCTGGAGCCGGGTCGTCGCTATCGCGTCGAGATGTTCTCCTCGCCGCCGTTGGGCTTTGAGTTCGAAGTGCCTGCCGACAACGAAGGTCTGCTGGACCTGAAAGTCCTGCGCGTCCCCCTGGACGTGCCGGAAGATGAGGAAGGATAGGTCATGTCACGTATGGGCTTGGGGCTTGTGTCCCTGATCGGAATGCTGGTGCTGATGTGGTCCGCCCCGGCGTCGGCGCAGGACAAGTGCGACCTGGTGGTCGACACCAGCGCCACCACCTGGACCCTGGTTTATGATCCGCTCCAGGATCAGGGCGCGATGCAGGAATTCGACCTCATCCTGCGCAATGTCGGGGATACCCCGTGCAACCTGTTCAGCCAGGTCGAGCTGATTGCCGACAGCTTTGGCCTGCTGCGCCAGGGGGGGATCGAGCGCCTGGACTACGTCCTGATGGATGAGCACGCCAACCGGGACATCTCCCCCCGCGCCGGCGTCAGCCCTTCGCGTGGCGGGCGGCCGTTCCAGCTGGCAGCGGGCGAGCAGGGCCTGATGCGATTCTCGTTCCAGATCAGCCCCGACGACATCCCGCTGTCCGGCCTCTATACCCAGGACGTGATGATCAACCTGGTGGACGCGACCGGCCGGGAGCGCCAGAAGCAGATCCGCCTGGTTGCCGACGTCATTGCCACGGCCCTGATCGGGCTGAAGGGTGAGTTCCAGCGCACGGGAACGACGGCCATCATTGACCTGGGTGCCTTGACCGAAGGGCCACGACCGCTGATGACCACGCTCTACGTGCAATCAAGCGCGGGTTATGTGGTGACCGTCTCGTCCGAGAACCTGGGCCAGATGCGGCAGGGATCTACGGCCTGGTACATTCCCTACAGCCTGGCAATCGGCGACAGGGTGGTGAACCTGGATACCCCAGGCCAGGTCGTGGAACATTCGACGCGTCCGCGCTTCGACAACTATCCGCTCAGCATCAACATCGGTTCGACGACGGGCAAGCGGGCAGGGAGCTATCGCGACACCCTGATCTTCACCGTGGCGGCCATCTGAGCCCTGCACGGACATGCAGGCAAAAAAGGGGGCCGTTCAGGCCCCCTTTTCAATTCCGGCTGGTCGTCTCAGATCGGCTGGATCGTCAGGGACAGCACCAGGGGGGCGTCCAGCGCCACGTCCTCGAAGCGATAGTCGATAGCGCGGATCGAAGCCATGTTGGCACGGCGCAGGGTCTGGCTGCCGCTCTTGGCAAGGTCCAGGGTGCGCGAGCCATAGGTCAGGCGGGCCTTCTCGTGACCGGCCAGGCTGCGGTAGTTGGCCGAGACGGTAAAGCCACCCGGGCTGTTGCAGGCCTCGATGACCTGGCCCATGGAGCCCGTCTCTACCGTCAGGGGCGAGACCGGCTTGACCCAGCAGGCCACAGGAACGCGGGCGCGCAGCTGATAGGTCGCACTGCCCTGGGAAGCGGCCTGCGCCAGCTGCGGGGCCAGCAGGGCTGCAAGCGCCGCGGCGGCTGCCAGGGCCAGGCCATTGCGGCGGTTCGTCTTGGGTCGTTTCATCATGACGTCCTCACGACACTTGGTTCGAGGAGGACCTTACGCGTGCTCTATTAACTTAAAGCGATGAGACAGACTTAGCGGGTCGTGAAGGCTCATCGTAAACGGCCGATAAGGTTCTCGGGTCGGTGTAAAAACGATTGGGCACGAAAAAGGGTGCGTCGGATAACGCACCCTTCTCATCTCGACCGTCCGGGCGATAGCTAGCCTTAGGTCTTGCCCCCGGCGCGGCCCTTGGCGAGGTTTCGGTTCAGCCACAGGGCCAGAAGGGTGAAGATGGCACCCGACAGCAGGTAGAGGCCGCCGGCCGGAAGGCCAAACTTGCTGGACAGGGCCAGGGCGGCGAGCGGGGCAAAGCCCGCACCGAACAGCCAGGCCAGGTCCGACGTCAGGGCCGAGGCGGTATAGCGGTTGCGCACGGCAAAGCTGGAGGCCACCGCGCCCGAGGCCTGGCCAAAGGCGAGGCCCAGCAGGATGAAGCCCAGGATCATATAGGCCAGCTCGCCGGCCTGGCCGCCGTCCAGCAGCTGGGGCGCAAAGCCCGAGAAGACGGCGATGCCGGCGGCCGTAATGGCCAGCAGGGCACGGCGACCATAGCGGTCGGCCAGCAGGCCCGAGGCCAGGATGGCGACGATGCCGAAGGCCGCACCGATCAGCTCGATGATCAGGAATCGGGCCGGGGACTCAGTGGTGTTCAGGAAGACCCACGACAGCGGGAAGACCGTCACCATGTGGAACATGGCGAAGCTGGCCAGGGGCGCAAAGGCACCGACCACGATGTTGGTACC
>JAEYQX010000256.1 GCA_023409795.1 Pseudomonadota bacterium | reverse complement strand
CCAAAGGGCGGCTGGCGCTCGGCCTTGGCCGGGCCCTCGACCAGGGCGGCAGCCAGGCTGGCGAAGACCAGCCGGTCGGCGGTGCCGGCCTCGCGGTCAAACCGCCACCAGGACCAGCCGCCGACATAGGCCTTCTGGCCCACCACCATGTCGTCCTCGCTGACCTGGAGGGCACGCATCCGCACCGTTTTACCCTCGACGGTCAGGCTGGCCGTGTCGGCCAGGACGGCGAACCGGCCAAGGCTGCTCAGGCTGAGGCGGACAGGGGCCGGGGCCTGTTCCACGGCGACGGTCATCAGGGCAAGGCTGGTCAGAAGCATCATCGGCGCTCAGGTCTCGTTAACTGCAACCGCAAACCCCGTGTTGAGGGGCCTCGGCTAGCCTGTCCCCATGTATCAGGATGCGCTGACCACTGACAACGGGGCTGAGCCGCACGAGCGGCGCAGGCAGCCGCGCCTGCCGATCCGGGCCCGCCGCGCCGATGCCCAGCGGGTGCGGATGCTGGGCGGGGCGATAGACTTGATGCGTCCCGAGGAGGTGCTGCGCTTCCTTGAGGACTGCGTCCTGCGCGAGCAGCAGAGCGTGATCGGCAATCACAACCTGCACAGCCTCTATCTGTTGCCGCGCACGCCGGGGATGCAGCGGATCTATGACCTGGCCGATGTGGTGCAGCTGGATTCCACGCCCCTGGTCTGGTTCGGGCGTCTGCTGAAGCTGCCGGTGCGGCCCTTCCACCGCTCGACCTATCTGGACTGGCGCGAGCATTTCTGGAGCCTGGCCAACCGCAAGGGCTGGCGTGTCCTCTATGTCGGCGGGGCCGAGGGCGTGGCCCAGGCTGCGGCGGCGCGGCTGCAGGGGCTCTATCCCGGGGCCGAGATCGAGGGCCTGTCCGGCTATTTCGATGTCACGCCGGGGTCGCTGGGCAACCAGGCGGTGCTGGGGGCCATCAGGACCTTCAGCCCGGACGTGCTGTTCGTGGGCATGGGGATGCCGCGCCAGGAGATCTGGATCGCCGACAATATCGGGCACCTGCCGCCCTGTCCCATCCTGCCGGTGGGGGCGGCGTTCGACTATGAGGCCGGGGTGCAGAAGGCAGCACCGCGCTGGATGGGCCGGCTGGGGCTGGAATGGCTGTTCCGCCTGGCCGTGGACCCCAGGCGACTGTTCAGCCGCTACTGCGTCGAGCCCTGGTTCCTGATCGGCCCGGCGCTGCAGGACCTGAAGGCGGCGCGCAGGCGCTGAGCCCTCAGGCCGCGACGATGTCCTCGGCCTGCTTCAGGTTGACGCTGACCAGCTGGCTCATGCCGCGCTCGGGCATGGTGACGCCATACAGGCGGTCCATGCGGCTCATGGTCACCGGGTTGTGGGTGATGACGATGAAGCGGGTGTCAGTGCGGCGGCGCATCTCGTCCAGCATCTTGCAGAAGCGGTCGACGTTGGCGTCATCCAGCGGGGCGTCCACCTCGTCCAGAACGCAGACGGGGGCCGGGTTGGCCAGGAAGACGCCGAAGATCAGGGCTGCGGCCGTCAGGGCCTGCTCGCCACCGCTCATCAGGCTCATGACCGACAGGCGCTTGCCCGGCGGGCAGGCATAGATTTCCAGGCCCGCTTCCAGCGGGTCATCGCTTTCGACCAGCTTCAGCTCGGCCTGGCCGCCGTCGAACAGGGCCTCGAACAGGGCCTTGAAGTTGGCATTGATGACGTCGAAGGCGGCCAGCAGGCGCTCGCGCCCCTCGGTATTCAGCTCGTCGATGCCGTCCCGCAGCTTGGCGATGGCCTGGGTCAGGTCGACCCGCTCCGAGCGCATGGCATTGAGCCGCTCGTTGTATTCCGCGACCTCTTCCTCGGCGCGCAGGTTGACCGCGCCCAGGGCCTCGCGCTCGCGCTCCAGGCCGTTCAGCAGGCTTTCGGCACCAGCGGTGTCGCGCGGGGTGGCGACGGCCCCCTCGGCCAGCTTCTGGCCCAGTTCCTCGGGCGAGACCATGGCGGTTTCGCGGATGTGGCCCTCAGCCTGGGCCAGGCGCTCGCGGGCCGAGTCGGCGCGCGCGGCCAGACCGGCGCGGAACTCGCGGCCCGAAGCGGCGGCCTGCTCGGCGGCGCGGGTCAGGCGTTCGGCCTCGGCGGCGGCGTCCTCGGCGGCGCGCAGGGCGTCTTCGGAGGCCTTGCGACGGGCCTCGGCCGAGATCAGGGCCTCCATCAGCTTGCCCCGCTGCTCGGCAAAGCCCTCGGGCGCAACCCGGGCCTGGGTCAGGCGGGCCTGGGCCTTTTCGGCATCGCGGTGCAGGGTGTCCAGGCGCGCGCGGCTGTCCCTGGAGCGGGCCAGCCAGTTCTCATGGGCACGGGTCAGGCCGCCCAGGCGCTGCTCGCGCCCGGTGCGGTCGCGGGCCTCGTCATCGCGGGCCGAGCGGGCGGCCTGGGCCGCCTGGCGGGCGGTTTCTGCGGCCTGGCGTGCCTCGGCCAGTTGCTGGCGCAGGGCGTCGATCGCGCCATCAGCCTCGGCGGGTCGGGGCAGGGCCTGCAGCGCCGCCTCGGCCTCGGCAACCTCGGCTT
>JAEYQX010000182.1 GCA_023409795.1 Pseudomonadota bacterium | reverse complement strand
TTTTGTTGCAGCCTGTGCCAGGCCTCAGGACGTGGGGGTGCCGGCCGAGCGGACCACGGCCTTCCAGGCGGTATCTGGCTTCAGATACTGCTGGGCCAGTTGCTGGATATCGGCCGGGGTGACGGCTTCCAGGTCGCTGATCTGGGTCTGGATCTGCTCCAGGGTCTGGGGCTCTGCGGCCAGGTCTTCCAGCTGTGCCAGCCAGTAGGTGTTGCCCGCCTGCGAGCGGCGGATCTGCTCGATGACCGGCAGGCGCGCCCGGTTCAGCTCATCCTCGGTCGGCGGGGCCGACTTCAGCCCTTCGACGATGCTGTCGACCGCCGCATAGAAGGCATCGAACTTGTCCGGCGAGATGTCGGCGCGGATCGAGAGCGAGCCATAGCCCTTGTAGAAGTCGGACGAGGAGGCGGCGACGCCCGGCGAATAGGCGATGGCTTGCTTCTCGCGGATTTCCTCGGTGACACGCAGCTGGACCACTTCCTTCAGCAGGGCGATGCGGCGGCTTTCGGTGCGGTCACCGACCGAGTCGGTGGTGGGCCAGGCGATGTAGGCCAGGCCCTGATCAGCCTGGCCGGTGTGGGTCAGCTCGATCGGCTGGGCCGTCGGTGCCGGGAAACGCTTCTGGTCAGAGCCGGGCAGGGCCGGGGCCGTGGCCGGGCGCGGGGGCAGGGCACCAAAGGTGCTGGCGACCGCCTCGATCGCGGCATCGACGGTCACGTCACCGACCATGACGATGTCGATGGGGCCGGTGGAAAGCCCCTCGACCAGGTCCCGCTTCATCTCGTCGTTGGAGGCGTTGGCGATTTCCTCGGCGTTGGGCAGGCCCTCGCGGCGGTCGCCGCTGGCCAGCAGGCCCGAGGCCTGGAGCGAGAAGGCCCCGGCGGGCGTCGCCATCTGCTGGGCCACGATCTGCGGGAACATGGCCTTGATCATCTCGAACGGTGCCGGACGCACGCCCGGATCGGTCAGATAGGCGGCCAGCACCTGAAGCTGCAGTTGCAGGTCTTCGGGGCGGGTCGCGCCCGACAGTTGATAGGCGTCGCTGTCGATGCCAAAGCCGACGCTGTAGATCTTGCCCGTCAGGACGCGGTTCATCTCGTCCGAGGTCAGCTTGCCCAGGCCGCCACGCGTCAGGACCGACGAGGCGAGCGAGACGGGCGAGAAGCGATCCGCCGGCAGGCCCTGCTCGCCCGTGCCGGTGCGCACGGTGATCAGGATCTCTTCCTTCTTGAAGTCGGTCGGCTTGACCACCAGGCGGACGTTGTTGGGGAAGGTGACCACGGTGGCGTCGATGGGCTCGACCGTCGTGCGGGTCGCGACCGTGCCCGGCGTGCCGAACTCGGCATAGGGCCAGTCCAGCTCGGCCTGCTGGGCCGGGGCGCTGACCGGAACCTGGCGGCTGTCATTGAGGATCTGCGTCACGCCGTCCTCGCCGCCCTCGATCGCTTCGGGCGTGGTGACAAGGACCAGGGGGCCATAGCCCTCGAAGGCCTCTTTCACCGCCTCGCTGACGGTTTCGGCCGTCAGGTCGGCGACGGCCTGCTCGAACATGGCCAGGCGCGTCTCGGGGGCCGTGAAGACCGTATGCTCATTGACCGTGCCCAGCAGGCTGTTCGCCAGGGTCGGGGTATTACGGGTCGAGGCAGCGGCCACGGCGTTCTGCAGGGCCGTGCGGCCGTTGGCGATCTCGCGGTCCAGCTCGGCCTGGGAGACGCCATACTGGATCAGGCGGCGCTGTTCCTGATCCAGGGTTTCCAGGGCCCGCTTCAGGCCCCCCGGGTTAAAGCTGGCGACAATGCTGCCCATGTCCAGGCTCTTGAACAGGGTCGCCTCGCTGGCCCCGGCACCGATGAAGGGCGGGTTGTCGGCGCGGGCGATCTCGCCCAGGCGGCGATTGAGCACAGCCAGGCCCAGCGACTGCAGGGTGTCCTCGGTGCGCAGCGCCACCGTGTCGGGACGCAGGTCCGGGTCACGGATCCAGGTCAGCTGGATCGAGGACTGGACGCCCGGCTCGACCAGGATCCTGGTGTCCGGTTCACGCGGGGCGACCTTGCCCAGGTCCGGTTCCTGGCCATCCGTCCCCTTGGCCTGCCAGCTCGAGAAGTTGGCCTTGATCTTGGCTTCCATCTGATCGACATCGAAGTCGCCGACCGCGATCAGGGTGGCCCGCTCGGGGCGATAATAGCTGTTGTAGAACTCCACGAAGCGTTCGCGCGGGGCCGTGCGGATGATGCTGAGATCACCAATGGGCAGGCGCTGGGACAGCAGCTGGCCCGGGGCCAGAAGCGCCAGCTGGGCCTTCAGGGACCGCAAGGCCGGGGTGTTGCGGCTGCGCTCCTCCCCCTCGATCACCCCGCGCTCGGCATCAATGTCTTCCGCCTTCATCAGGGCCTCGGACACCTGCTCGCGCATGATGTGCAGGGCGGTGTCGACCGTCTCGTCATTGGTGCGCGGCAGCTCCAGCAGATAGGCGGTCTGGTCGAACGAGGTAAAGGCATTGGTGTCTGCGCCAAAGGCCAGGCCCAGGCGTTCCAGGACGCGCAGCAGCTCGTTCTCGGGGACGTTGGTCGTGCCGTTGAAGGCCATGTGCTCCATGAAGTGGGCCAGGCCCAGCTGCTGGTCCGTCTCCATCAGCGACCCGGCGGCGATGCGCAGGCGCAGGGAAGCCTGGCCCGGCGGGGTGGCGTTCTTCATGATGGCATAGCGCATGCCATTGGGCAGGACGCCGAAGCGCACGGCGGTGTCGGCCGGGATGTCGCTGGCCGCATGGGCCCAGGGCTGGGATGCCTCGGCGGTCTGGACGACTGCGGCGGGTGCCAGGGCCGTTGCCGGGGCGGGCAGGGCGGCTGCGCTGAGCAGGGCAAGGCTGGAAGCCGCAAGCAGAAGCAGGCGTCGGGGCGAATGCATTCAGGATCTCCGGGGCCTATCCCGGCGGCAGCCTGAAGCAGACAGCCCGGCCGGGGTGGTCAGATGGGCGTGTCAGAACGGCACGATGCGCCAGCTTAACTTGGGGTTGCGCCGGTCCAAGTTACCGAATGTTAATTAACCGCCCGGCCGCGTCGTATAGAAGGTGGCCGCGTTGCCGACCGCCGTGGTGCCGGTGATCAGGTGGCGTCCCGTGCCATTGATTACCGTGGTGGCCGTGGCGGTGACATTGCCGTTGTTCACCTGGCTATTGGTGATGGCCAGGTTCGGGCCGCAGTCGGCACAGCCATAGGCGGTGATCGTATTGCCCACGGCATTGGCCCCGACATAGGCGTCATAGCCCTGTTGACCCGTGAAGGTGGCCGTGGCCTCGACTCCGCCAGAGTTCAGCTGGGTGTTGTCGATTTCCAGCTGGATGTCGTTATTGCCCGCCACGACCTCGTTGGCCGTGGCCGAGGCGATGACGGTCGCCTTGCCAAAGTCATAGCTGCCCAGTTCGGCATCACTGCGGACATAGGCGGCATTGCCCTGATCCGTCGTGGCGATCAGCGATCCGCCCTGGTTGTAGAAGGCCGCCGTGTTGGCCGTGGCATTGGCGCGGGCAGCCAGGTTCCAGCCATTGCCGGCGTGGATGCCGGTATCCGCCTCGATCCGCGCCCCACTGGTGCGCTGGCGCACCGCCAGCTCCTGGTTGCTGTTCGGGCCCGTGGTGGCCTGGACCGCATTGCCCATGGCCTGGGCGGAAAAGTCCGAGGGATCGCGCACCCAGCGCGGCGAGCCGCTGGTATAGGCCGCCACCGTGCCGCTGGAGGCCTGGTCGACCGTGCCAGCCAAGGACCCGCGCTGCTGGGGTGTGCCAGAAGCGGACAGGGCGACGGTATTGGCTATTGCGCCCGTGACGACCGTCGCGCCGCCCGCAAGCAGGGCCTCGGTGCCGGTGATCACCGTGCTGGCCTCGACCGGGGCACTGGCGCTCTGGGACGCATCAAGGCCCAGGCTGGTCTCGCTCGCCGTGCCCGCCAGGTAGTTGGCGCGCGACTGGACGGTGCTGGCCACCCGACCGTCAGTCTGGCCTCCCAGGGACAGCTCCACCGCCGAACGGGTCGCGCCCGCCATGGCCTGATCGCTCAGCACATTGGCCGCCTGGCCATCGGCGGCACCGACCAGGCTGTTGCCCTGGGCCGCGACCGAGACATTCACCTGGGCGCTGGCATCGGTGACGTTCAGCCTCTGGCCAGCCAGGACGTCGCCCAGCTGCAGCTGTTCGTTCAGAACCAGGCCCCGGTCCTGGGCCGCCGCCTCAGTAGCGACTGCGGCGCACAGTGCCGTCGCGGCCATCGTGCCAACGAGACGGTTCCGCGCGGGTCTGACCATTGTTCGTGTCCGTATTCTGATAGGCCGGGTAATAGCCGCCGGTCGCGCCGACCGCTGACGGCCCAAGGGGATCATTGTCGGGGCTCAGGCAGACCTCTGGACCAGGGGCCCCATAGAGGTTGGCCATGAACTCGATCGTGGCCCGCTCGACCAGGGCGCGGACCGCCAGCTGGACCGGCTCCAGCCCGCCGCTGCCGGCCGAGATGTCAAAGACATTGCCGTTCAGGAAGTCGAAGACGCCTGCGGTGATCTCGCGCCCGATGATCTGCTTCTGGTAGGAGATGACATCGACCACCTCGAGGGTCGTGGTCTGGACCATGCGCAGGTCGATGGCGACGTTCATCACGAAGACCTTGCCCGTCACCAGGCCCGATCCGCCCGTGTCCTCGACCTCGCCGCCGGCGATGTCAAAGCCGGCCGAGCGGATGTTGTAGTTCACCTCGGTAATGCCGCCGACGATGTAGAAGTCCGAGCCCGGCACCTGGCCCGCCAGGATCCGGCGATAGGCCGCGTCCTGGGGCGCACCATTGGGCTGGTCGTCGCTGATCAGCTTGTTGTTGGCATAGCGCAGCTCAAGCTCGGACACCGAGGTGTCGTAGCGCTCGACGATCCGCGCACCAGCCTTGGCCAGGGCCGTATTGGCCATCAGCGAGGCCCCCTGGGTGATCTGGCGACCGCCATCGGCCGAAACCGTGCCCGTGTAGTCGCTGATCCGGCCCACCGCCATGCGCGGCGATGGCAGGTTATAGCGGCGCGCATAGTCGGCCAGGCAGTAAAGGGCGGTCGAATAGGGCGTCGGATTGGCCGTGACCGGCGCATTGCCGATCGGACGGGCATACTGGCCCGACGAGCCGGCGCTGACGCTGACGCAGCCGGACAGCAGGCTGGCGATGCAGGTCGACAGGGCCGCCAGCCTCAGCGCGCGCTTGGAAGGGGATGACGTCATCAGAGGTCCAGGTTCCCGTTGAGCGTGGTGCCAGCCTGGACATTGCCGGTATTGGTCTGGTTCGAGTTGACCACGACGGTGTTGTTGTTGCCCTGGACCACGACGTTCAGGCTGTTGCCGATGGCGGTGGCCCCGCCCAGGGTGGTGCGCCCGCCCGTCGCGCTTCCGACCCCGGTCGTCGCGCTGGAATAGCTGCTTGCCCCATTCTGGATCAGCCCATTGACCACCAGCCGGTTGCCATTGGCGTCCCGGGTCGTCCCGGTTATCGCCTGGGCCGTGGTGTAGCGCGAGGCATTATAGCCGGCCTGGAACTGCGCCAGGCCCGCAGAGCCGCTGCTCTGGGCCTGAGCCGACTGACCGGCCAGCAGGCTCAGGCCGAGGGCCGCGAGGGTCGGGGTCCGTGCTCTCATGGGATGTTCCGGGACTGAAATCGAAAAACTGCGGGTGCCCAAGCAATGGTCGTGCCAGGCACAGATCGCGGTTCTAATATCAAGGTTATTAAGATGACCTTGAGATTGACCTGTTCATCCATCACCTAGGTCCCATGCAAGACCATCACGACGAAGCGACCCGGGCGCACGAGCCGATCTTCAAGGCTCCCTTCCTGGCCATTGTGGTCGCCGCCTCCATGCCCTTGCTGTTCTGGTTCCAGACGGGCCTTCCCGACTTTGGCCTGGGCATGGCCTTTCGGCCGACCGACCTGGGGCAGGGGCAGTGGTGGGGCCTGCTGACGTCGATGCTGCTGCACGGCAGCTGGCTCCATGTCATCATGAATGCGGTGGCCGCCCTGGCCTTCGGGACGCCGGTGGCGCGGCTGTTCTCGCGCGGGGTGGGACCGGCAGCCTTTCTGGCCCTCTATATAGCCAGCGGCGTGGTGGCCGCGCTCGGCTATGGCCTGCTGCACCTGGACAGTGACGTGCCGCTGGTCGGGGCATCGGGCGCGGTGTTCGGCATGATCGGGGCCTCGACCCGGCTGATCGGCCCGGTGGGCTTCATCATCCCGTGGAACCATCCCATCGTCCTGCGCCAGGCTGCCGGCTGGATGATCGCCAACCTGGTGATCGGCCTGATCAGCCTGGCCCCCGGGATGACCGGGGCCGCCATTGCCTGGGAAGCCCATGCCTTCGGCTTTGTCCTTGGCCTGTTCGCAGTCGGCCCCCTGGCGCGGCTGCTGGTGTGGTTCCGCCGGCGATAGGCGAGGGCGGCCCTGCGGATCCGACACCGGCGATCCGTCGAAACCGCTGATATAGTTGCCTCAGGGGCTTGTGCCCGGACAGCCAGGTCCGTATACGATCGCCTCGCTCGGAAACGGGCCGGCCCCGCCGCCCTGAAGGACCTGTTCCTTCGGTTCGGCCTCCAGAAAAATCGGTTTTGCCGCTTGATCTGGAATGGGGTTTCGGTTAGGTTCCCCGCTTCAACGAAATCGAAGCTGAGCCTTTGTGGGGAAAGCCTCAAAGCTTTCGCTGGGATTTCTTTGCGGCCTGAAAGACCTCGGTCTGGCTGTCGCAAAAAGGTTGAAAAACCTTGTTGACACGGAGACGGTGGATCGGTAGATACCCGCCTCCCTCGGAGCGGCCCCGGTCGTTTCGGCGAAGTCGAAAACTTCTTTAAAAAGAAGTGCTTGACACGAAAAACGAAGCGGTTTAGATAGCCGCCTCCGCCGCGGACCGGCGCTAAATAGTCTGGCGGGCCTTCGGGTCCGGGTCTTTGAAATCGTTGATCTGGAAAGAGAAACGCAGGCGGCGGTGTCCTGGCGAGAACCAGTAATGGTTCATCAGTCGACACTGACAACTGCGGTCTTTTTGAAAAGATACAACCA
>JAEYQX010000181.1 GCA_023409795.1 Pseudomonadota bacterium | reverse complement strand
GCCCGACACCGCGTCATCCTCGGGCCTGTCCCGAGGATCCAGAACCACCCGGCCTCACCGATAACGCGCCACTCCAGTCCCGGCGTCTATGGATCCTCGGCACAAGGCCGAGGATGACGCCTGGATTTTCACGTCTTGCTCCCGTGCCTCCCGCCTCAGCTTGAGGCATATTGCCCTCCCGGTTACGCAACTCAGGAAGGGAGTGGCCTGTGCGACACCTCATCATGCCTGCCGCCTTGGCTTTGGGCCTGGCGCTGTCAGCCTGCAGCGAGACCCCCGCGCCGCAGGCCCCCGCCCCTGCCGCCCCCAGCTATCCGGCCACCCGCGACGGGGCCTTCGAGGCCGCAGCGGGCGATCCCGAGGCCTTTGTTCGCGCTCTTTATGCAGCCTATGCCGCCGCCGAACCCCGGCCCGAGCCGGGGCGCGATCCGCTATATTCGCGCACCCTCAATGCCTTGGTGGGCGAGGATCATCGGCGCTCCGGCGGCAAGCCCTGGCTGACGGTCGACCCCGTCTGCGACTGCACGGGCGGGGCGGTGGTCCTGTCCTCGGTCAGCGTCAACCAGGGGGACCCCGCCAATGCCACGGCCGACGTCGTCTTCACCGTCGATGGCGCTGAAAAGCGCCGCACACTGACGCTTGCGCGCGAAGCGACGCGCTGGCGCGTGGCCGATGCCCAAGCCCCCGGCCAGCCCCTGCTGAGCGAAAGCCTCTTTAAAGCGATCGGCTAAGGCACCATCTGCGTCACAGGATCGTTAGCGATCTGGGTTTCACTGTGCTAAGAGCCGCGCCCTTTATTGAGCGGCGGCCACTAGCCAATGCGTTTCACTCTTTTGGAGAAGCCACACATGAGCAGGGTGCTGGTTATCGGTGCAGGCGGTGTCAGTTCGGTTGCCGTCCACAAGATGGCGATGAACACGTACATCTTCTCGCACATCACTCTGGCCAGCCGCACCAAGGCCAAGTGCGACGCCATCGCTGAATCGGTGAAGACGCGCTTTGGCGTCGACATCGACACGGCCCAGATCGACGCCGACGACGTCGCGGCGACCACCGCCCTGATCAAGCAGGTCAACCCGGCCCTGGTCGTGAACCTGGCCCTGCCCTATCAGGACCTGGCCATCATGGACGCCTGCCTGGCCGCCGGCGTCAACTATCTCGACACGGCCAACTATGAGCCGCGCGACGAGGCCAAGTTCGAATACAAGTGGCAGTGGGCCTATCAGGACAGGTTCAAGGAAGCGGGCCTGATGGCGCTTCTCGGCTCGGGCTTCGACCCGGGCGTGACCTCGGTCTTTGCCACCTATACCAAGAAGCACCTGCTGGACCGGATCGACACCCTCGACATCCTGGACTGCAACGGCGGCGACACGGGCCTGCCCTTTGCCACCAACTTCAACCCGGAAATCAACCTGCGCGAAGTGACCGCCAACTCGCGCCACTGGGAAAACGGCCAGTGGGTCGAGGGCCCGGCCCTGTCGCACAAGCAGGAGTTCAACTTCGAGGGCGTCGGCCCCAAGAACATGTACCTCATGTATCATGAGGAACTGGAGTCGCTGGCCAAGTTCTACCCCGAGATCAAGCGCATCCGCTTCTGGATGACCTTCGGCGATTCCTACCTGAAGCACCTGGAAGTGCTGGAAAACGTCGGCATGACCGGCATCGAGCCGATCATGTTCCAGGGCCGCGAGATCATCCCGATCGAGTTCCTGAAGGCCCTGCTGCCGGAACCGGCCTCGCTGGGCCCGATCACCAAGGGCAAGACCAACATCGGCACCATTGCCACCGGTGAAAAGGACGGCGTCCAGAAGACCTTCTATGTGAAGAACATCTGCGACCACCAGGAAGCCTATGCCGAAACCGGCAACCAGGCTGTCAGCTACACCACGGGCGTTCCGGCCATGATCGGCGCAGCCATGATGCTGACCGGCCAGTGGAAGGGCGAAGGCGTCTTCAACATGGAACAGATGGACCCCGATCCCTTCATGGACATGCTGAACAAGCATGGCCTGCCGTGGACCGTGGAAGAGCTGGACGCTCCCCTCGCCTTCTAAGAGACCTGAGTAAAAGACGACATGGAAACCAAGGCCGGCGATCCCGGAGCCTTTGCTCATTTCGACCTGCAGCGCGTCTCCTCGCCCGCCTTCGTGGTGGACGAGGCTGCGGTGCGGCGCAATCTCGCCGTCCTGAAAGACGTGCGCGATCGCGGCAATGCCAGGGTGCTGCTGGCCCTGAAGGCCTTTTCCATGTGGTCAATGGCGGACGTCGTCGGGGAATACCTCGACGGCGTCTGCGCCTCGGGCCTGTGGGAAGCCCGTCTGGCGCGCCAGTTCTACAAGGGTGAGCTGACCACCTATTCCCCGGCCTATCGCGCCGAGGACCTGCCCGAAATCCTGAAGCTGTCGGACCACGTCATCTTCAACTCGCCCGACCAGGTCGCCCGCTTTGCCGACCTGATCGCCGCGGCCCGCGCCGGGGGCGAGGTCTTCGAGGTTGGCCTGCGCATCAACCCCGAACATTCCGAGGGCGAGGTCGCCAAGTATGATCCTGCCCAGCCCTGCTCGCGCCTGGGCTATCCGGTGTCGCAGCTGACGCCGGAAAAGATGGCCGGCATCGACGGCATTCACATCCACGCCCTGTGCGAACAGGACTTTGCCCCCCTGTCGCGCATCTGGGCGGCGGTCGAGCCCAAGCTGGCTCCGCTGCTGGGCGAGGTGAAGTGGATCAACTTTGGCGGCGGCCACCACGTCACCCGCGCCGACTACCAGATCGACGAACTGGTCGCCTTCCTGAACACGGTGCAGGAAGCCCACGGCGTAAGGGCCTATATCGAACCGGGCGAGGCCGTGGCGCTGGACGCCGGCATCCTGGTCGGCGAAATCCTCGACACCTTCGAGAACGGCATGCCCATCGGCATCACCGACATCTCGGCCACCTGCCACATGCCCGACGTCATCGAGGCCCCCTACCGCCCGGCCCTGCTGGGCGAGCTCGAAGGTGGCGTGACCATGCGCCTGGGCGGCCCCTCCTGCCTGGCGGGCGACATCATCGGCGACTACAGCTTCGCCCAGCGCCCCCAGGTCGGCACCCGCATCGCCTTCCTGGACCAGGCCCACTATTCGATGGTCAAGACCAACACCTTCAACGGCGTGCCCCTGCCCAGCATCTACCTGTGGGACAGCGCCACGGATGAGCTGAAGCTGATCAAGTCCTTCGAATGGACCGAGTTCAGGGACCGCCTGTCCTAAGCCAGAACAGCCCCGAGGCCAGCGCCCCGGGGCTTTTTCTTTGCCACTCAACCTTGCGTCATCCTCGGGCCCGTCCCGAAGATCCATATCCACCAAGGCTGACCGTTCGCGCCCACCGCCCGCCGCCCACGTGTCTGGATCCTCGGCACAAGGCCGAGGATGACGCAGGGGAGGGGTCTCTCCCAGCGGTCGCTGGAGTGAGCGGTTTGCAGCTTAGCATTCGCCCGCCCAACCCCGCGTCATCCTCGGGCCTGTCCCGAGGATCCATAATCACCGAGGGTCACCGTTCGCGCCCCACGCCCGCCGCCCACGTGTCTGGGTCCTCGGCACAAGGCCGAGGATGATGGAGGGAGGGGTCTCTCCCAGCGGTCTCTGGAGTGAGCGGTTTGCAGCTTAGCATTTGCCCGCCCAACCCCGCGTCATCCTCAGGCCTGTGCCGAGGATCCATAACCGCCGATGG
>JAEYQX010000177.1 GCA_023409795.1 Pseudomonadota bacterium | reverse complement strand
GTCGTGGTCAGGTCGCGCGCGCCCATACCGGCCGTCTCGAAGCCACGGAAGCTGTTGCCGCCCTTGAAGAAGCGGTCGTTGATGCGGATCGGGTCACCGTTCCAGCCGCTGATGTAGCCGGCCGAGCCCTGCAGCGTCACGACCCAGCGGGGGCTGAAGCCGTAGTACCAGGCCCCCTCCATCTCGGTCTTGATGTAGTTCACGTCACCGCCCAGGCCGGCGAAGTCCTGGCGGATCGAGCCGGACCAGCCGCGCGTCGGGCGCACCGGGTCATTGGCGCGGTTGACGTTCAGCGTATAGCCGATGGCCGAGTTCATATAGGCCCCGGCCTGGTCGCACAGGGTCGAGTAGGCCCCCGACGAACCGGTGCAGTAGCCGGCCGGAATGATGACCTCGTCGTCCTTCAGGAAGTAACGCAGGCTCAGCGCCGAATAGGAGTTCAGCGGATAGGTCAGGCGCACGCCCGCACCGGTTGAGCGCCAGTCATAGGACGAGTACTCGCTCAGGTCATAGCGGGTGTGGAACAGGTCGAAACCAGCGCGCAGGTCGCGGCCCATGAACTTCGGCTCGGTGAAGCGGAAGTCCACCTGCTGGCGCAGCGAGCCCCATTCGGCGCGGGCGACGAAGTTCTGGCCACGGCCGCGGAAGTTCCGCTCGGTAATGCCCAGGTTCAGCATGAAGCTGTCGACCGAGCTGAAGCCGGCACCCACCGACAGCTCGCCGGTCGGCTGTTCCTCGACGGTCACGTTGACGACCGAGCGATCCGGGGCGCTGCCGCGGGTCTCCTCGATCGTGACATCCTTGAAGAAGCCCAAGCCGCGCAGGTTGTTGCGCGAGCGCTCGACCAGCGAGCGGTTAAAGGCATCGCCCTCGCCCACGGCCAGTTCGCGACGGATCACGGAGTCCAGGGTGCGGGTGTTACCAACCACGTTGATGCGGTCGATATAGACGCGCTGGCCTTCCTTGACGTTGAAGGTCACATCGACCGTGTCCGTCTCGGGGTTGGCACGATAGGTCGGGTTGATCTCGACGAAGGCATAGCCGGCAGAACCGGCGGCAAAGGTCAGGGTGTCGACCGCCCGCTCGATGCGGTCGCTCTCATACAGGTCGCCCGAGCGGATCGGCAGCAGGCGGGTCAGGAAGTCGCCGTTCAGGCGGTCGCTTTCCGTGACAACCTTGACCTCGCCAAAGTTGTAGCGGTCGCCCTCATCGACGGTGAAGGTAATGCCAAAGGCCTGGTTGTCCGGCTTCAGCTCGGCCACCGAGGACAGGATGCGGAAGTCGTAATAGCCCCGGTTCAGGTAGAACTTGCGCAGCTGCTCGCGGTCGTAATCGATCCGGTTCGGGTCGAAGTTGTCGTTCGAGCTGAACAGGCGCCAGAACTGCGACTGCTTGGTCACCATCACCTCGCGCAAATCGCTGTCCGAGAAGGCTTCATTGCCCAGGAAGGTGATGGCGGCAACGCCGGTCTCGGGGCCTTCGTCGATCTCGAAGACGATGTCGACGCGGTTCTGCTCCAGCTGGACCAGCTTGGGCGTCACGGTCGCCGAGATACGGCCCGACAGGCGATACAGCTCGACGATCTTGCCGACATCCTCCTGCACCCGGGCCCGGGTATAGATGCCGCGCGGGCGGATGGTGACCTCGTCGCGCAGCTTCTTCTCGGTCATCGCCTTGTTACCCTCGAAGGTAACCTGGTTGATGATCGGGTTTTCCACGATCTCGACCACCAGGTCGCCGTTCGGCTGGAGGCCCAGCTGGACGTTGGCGAACAGGTTGGTGCGCGACAGGGTCCGCACGGCCAGGTCGATCGTCACCGCGTCGATCATGTCGCCCGGCTGGATCGGCAGGTAGGACAGGACCGTGGTGGCATCGATCCGCTGGTTGCCGCGAACCAGGATGCGGTTCACCTGGGCGCGGTCGTCGGCCGGGGCCACGGTAATCTGCGGCTCAGCCTGGGGCGCGGCCTGCGCCGGGGCCTCTTGCGCCAAAGCGGGACCAGCCAGACCGGCAGCAACGGCAAGAGCCAAAATGCTCGGTCCAAGGATACGGCCACGTGCTCTGTTCATAGGGTGACTATCGCTCTTGGGCATACGTTGAACCATCGGGGGCTGGCGTCGGCTCATGAAGCGAGCCCGCCGAGGAATTTGAAGAAATTGAGTTTCTGAATGTCGTTCCAGGTCGCGAACAACATTAAACTGACCAGCAGCGCAAGGCCAATGCGATATCCTGCTTCCTGGACTCGGGCGGCCAGCGGGCGGCGCGCCACGGCCTCATAGGCGTAAAACATCAGGTGCCCCCCATCCAGAACCGGTATCGGAAGCAGATTTAGAAAACCAATTCCGATCGAAAGTATGGCAGCAAACTGAACAAGGGTCAGTCCCAGGTTCCGGGCCGCCACAACCGGATCAGGCGTCACGGCGACCGCCTGCTTGGTCAGGGCTCCCGATGCCTTGGCCATGCCCAGCGGCCCGCTGAGCATGTCACCCGATTCGCGACCGGTCAGGATGCGACCGATATAGGTGACGGTCGTCTCCAGCGTGGACCAGGTCACCTTGACGCCCTGCCCCACCGCTTCCAGCGGACCATAGCGGACATAGCGGACATCGGCGCGCGTCGCGGTCAGCATCAGGCCGATGCGACCGATCGCAATGCGGCCCGCCAGGGGATCATCCTCGGTCCGGCGCTCGGGCGTGGCCACCAGTTGCACAGTGTCCGTCCCGCGCTCGACCGTGAAGCGGACCGGATCGCCGGAGCTGAGGCTGACCACGCGGGTCACGTCCGTGCTGTCCTCAACCGTGCGGCCATTGATGTGGGTAATCAGGTCGCCCGCCTGGAAGCCGGCGGCGGCAGCGGGCGAGCCCGGTTGCACCTCGCCGACACGGGCCGGCCACTGCTGCACGCCCAGGAAGCTGAACAGCAGGGTGAAGATGAAGATGGCCAGGGCGAAGTTGGCCAGCGGACCGGCGGCCACGATCAGGGCGCGCTGCCACAGGGGCTTGAAATAGAGCAGGTGCTTCTCGGCCCCGGCCCCGTGCTCGGCCTCTTCCTGGCGCTTCAGGGCCTCCAGACCCTCGCGGTCAGGCACGCCGGTGGCATCCAGGTCGCCCGCGAACTTCACATAGCCGCCCAGCGGCAGCCACCCCAGACGCCATTCGACGCCGTGCCGGTCCGTCCGGCAGAAGATGGCCCGGCCAAAGCCGATGGAAAAGCGGTCGATCTTCACCCCGAACGCGCGCGCGGTCAGGAAGTGTCCCAGCTCGTGGATCGTGACGATCACCGTCAGAACGATCAGGAAGGGCACAACATAGATCAGGGCCTGCCCAAGAAAACCTAGCATGCCAGTCAATGTCTCCGGTCGCCCTTAGGCAGCATTCGCGATTGCGGAGATGACATCCAGGGCGACCCGACGGGCGTCCGCGTCAACAGCCAGGGCCGCGTCACAGGCGTTGTCGGACGTGATGTCCATCCTCGCGTTCGTCATCCGATCAAGGGTTTCGGCGACGACTGCGGCAATATTGAGAAAGGCCAGCCGTCGGTCAAGGAAGGCCAGGGCCGCGACTTCATTGGCAGCGTTGAAAACAATGGGCGCGATTCCGCCTTCGGCCAGGGCCTGGCGGGCCAGGGCCAGGGCCGGGAAACGGTCGGTGTCAGGCGCCTCGAACGTCAGACGGCCCAGCGCAGCGAGGTCCAGGCGGGGCGCGGGCCAGGCCATGCGCTGCGGCCAGGACAGGGCACAGGCGATCGGCGTCTTCATGTCCGGCGGCCCCATCTGGGCCAGGGTCGAGCCGTCGATATATTCTACAAGACTGTGGATAATGGATTCCGGGTGGACCACGACGTCGATCCGGTCGCCGGGCATATCAAACAGATAGGCCGCCTCGATCAGCTCCAGCCCCTTGTTGGCCATGGTCGCGCTGTCGACCGAGATCTTTGATCCCATGCTCCAGTTCGGGTGAGCAACCGCTTGTTCTGGCGTGATATTTCCCATGTCAGCCAGGGCCGTCATGCGGAAGGGGCCGCCGGATGCGGTCAGCACCAGGCGCGCCACCCCCTGAGGGGCCTGATGGGGAAAGACCTGGAAGATGGCCGAATGCTCGGAGTCGACCGGAATCAGCTGGCCGCCGCTGCGCCGCACGCGCTCGATCAGGGCCGGGCCACAGCAGACCAGGCTCTCCTTGTTGGCCAGGGCCAGGGTCGCCCCCGTGCCCGCCGCCGCCCAGGCGGACCTGAGCCCCGCAGCGCCGACGATGGAGGCCATGACCCAGTCCACCGGGCGATGGGCCGCTTCCTCGATGGCCCCCGCCCCGGCCTGGACCTCGACGTCCAGGTCGCCCAGGGCCGCGCGCAGGTCGTCCAGCCTGTTTTCATAGGCGGTGATGACCAGCCGGGGCTTCCAGCGCCGCGCCTGTTCAGCCAGGCAGGCGATGTTGCGGCCGCCCGTCAGGACCTCGACCTCGAAGCGTCCCGAACCAGCGGCCTCTGCCTGGGCCATCAGGTCAAGGGTCGAGGTGCCGACCGAGCCGGTCGAACCCAGCACGCTGACCTTGCGACAGATCACGCCGCCCGCTCCAGCATCAGGACGATCAGCCGCCCGGCCGCCACGGCGACGACGGCGAACATCAGCCCGTCGACCCGGTCCAGCAGGCCGCCATGGCCGGGAATGAGATTGCCGGCGTCCTTGACCCCAAAGCGCCGCTTAAGCGCGCTCTCCCACAGGTCGCCGCCCATGGTGGCCAGGGCCGCAACCAGGCCCAGCACCCCGCCCCAGATGATGTTCAGGCGGCCCATGTCGAGCCAGCCGGCCATGACGGCACCGGCCACCATGCCTGCGATCAGGCCGCCGATGAAACCGGACCAGGTCTTGTTGGGCGAAAAGCGCGGCCACAGCTTGGGCCCGCCGACGGCGCTGCCGACCAGATAGGCCAGGATGTCTGCCGACCAGGCCACGGCAAAGACCAGGACCGTCCAGTAGAGCCCCTGCACCTCGTGCATGTCGCGCAGCCAGATCAGCAGGACGCAGGGCCAGCCCAGGTAGAGGACGCCATAGGTGGCATCCAGAGTCTCGATCCCGCGCGAACGGGCATATAGCCCGGCGGCAAAGGCACCGAACACCAGCAGCAGCAGGGCGACCGACATCTGGCCCATGTGGGCCGCCAGGACCGTGGCGATCAGCGCCGCGCCGATGGCCATGGTCAGGCCACGCCAGCGGGTCGGCGAACTCATGCGCGACCATTCAGCCGCCAGCATGACGCTGGCCGCCACGACCAGAGCGGTAAACCACCCTCCCCCGGCCCAGGTCGCCAGAACGGCGGCGGGTGCCAGCACGAATGCCGACGCGGCCCTCAGGCCAATATCACCGACCTTGAGTGCCATCAGACTGCGGCCACCTTTGCCAGATTGTCGGCTTCAGCCGGACGGCCGCCGTAACGGCGATCCCGCGCCCGATAGATGGCCACCGCCTCGGCCAGGGCCTCAGCCCCATAGTCGGGCCACAGGATGTCCTGAAACACCAGTTCCGCATAGGCCGCCTCCCACAGGAGGAAGTTGGACAGGCGCTGCTCGCCCGAGGTGCGGATGATCAGGGCGACCGGCGGGGCTCCCGCCGTGGACAGGCCTGCGTCCAGGTCATCCTCGGTGATTTCATGCGGCAGCTGGCCCGCGCGGGCCAGATCGACCAGCCGCTGGGCCGCATCGACCAGATCGGCCCGCCCCCCATAGTTGAACGCTACCTGCAGCAGGAAGCGGTCATTGTTGGCAGTCTGGCGGACCGTCTGCTCCACAATGCGGGCAATATCGGCCGGCAGGCCCTTGCGACGTCCCAGGACGCTCACCTGGACGCCGGCCTGGTCCAGCTTCTTCAGGTCGCTGCCGACAAAGGACCGGACCAGGCCCATCAGGTCAGAGACCTCATCGGCCGGGCGGCTCCAGTTCTCAGTCGAGAAGCCAAATACCGTCAGGCAGTCGATGCCCAGGTCCGGGGCCGCCTTGATCGTGCGGCGCAGCGCCTGCACCCCTTCGCGGTGGCCCACGACGCGGGGCAGGCCCCGGCGCTCGGCCCAGCGACCGTTGCCGTCCATGATCAGGGCGACGTGACGAGGGCCCTTGCCTCGTGTCGTGGCGACGGTCTCAGCCGACATGGTTTGGCTTCCTACAGACGCTGGGCGTCAGACCTGCATGATTTCGGCTTCTTTGGTCTTCAGGGCTTCGTCAATGCGCTTGATGGCCGCGTCGGTGTCCTTCTGGACCTCGGTTTCCATCTTCTTCTGGTCGTCCTGGCTGATTTCGCTGGCCTTCTCGGCCTTCTTCAGGTCGTCGTTGGCATCGCGGCGGATGTTGCGGACGGCGACGCGGGCCTGTTCGGCATACTTGCCGGCCAGCTTGACCAGGTCCTTGCGGCGCTCCTCGGTCAGCGGAGGGATCGGCAGGCGCAGGGTCTGGCCATCGACAACCGGGTTCAGGCCCAGGCCGGCCGAGCGGATCGCCTTCTCGACGGCCGTGACCATGCCCTTGTCCCAGACGCTGACCGAGATCATGCGCGGCTCAGGCACGCTGATGGCCGCCACGGCGTTCAGCGGCGACATCGAGCCGTAGGCCTCGACCATCACCGGGTCCAGCAGGCCCGAGTTGGCGCGGCCCGTGCGCAGACCCGCATAGTCATCCTTCAGCGCGTTCACGGACTTGTCCATGCGGTCGCGATAGGTGTTGAGATCGGGCTTAGCCATGAGGGTCTTCCTGGTATTGAGACGTTGCAGCCGGGATCAGGCGGCTTTGTTCTGGATAACGGTGAAGGTGCCTTCGCCCGTCAGGGTCTTCCGCAGCGAGCCTTCCTCGCGGATCGAGAAGACGACGATCGGAATATCACTGTCGCGCATCAGGGCGATAGCCGAAGCATCCATGACGCGCAGGTCCTTGGCCAGGACCTCCTGATAGGTCAGGCTGTCGTAGCGGGTCGCTGCCGGGTCCTTCTTCGGGTCGGCCGTATAGACGCCGTCCACGCTGGTGCCCTTCAGCAGGGCATCGCAGCCCATCTCGGCAGCGCGCAGGGCCGCGCCGGAATCCGTGGTGAAGAAGGGCGCGCCCACGCCGGCGGCAAAGATCACCACCCGGCCCTTTTCCAAGTGGCGCATGGCGCGACGGCGGATGTAGGGCTCGGCGATGGCGGCCATGGGGATGGCGCTCTGGACCCGGGTCTCGACCCCGATCTTCTCAAGCGCGCCCTGCATGGCCAGGGCATTCATGATGGTGGCCAGCATGCCCATGTAGTCGGCCTGGGCGCGATCCATGCCCTCGGCCGCCTTGGACAGGCCGCGGAAGATGTTGCCGCCGCCGATGACCAGGCAGATCTCGACGCCCTGGGCCGCCACGGCGGCGATGGCCGCCGCGACCTGGTCGACCGTCTTGATGTCGATGCCATAGCCCTGGTCCCCCATCAGGACCTCGCCCGAAACCTTCAGCAGGACACGCTTGTATCGGAACTCGGAGGGGGCGTCGGTCATGAGATAGGGTCCGTGGATACTGGGGTTGGGCATCCGCGCGAGGTGAATCGGCGGCTCATCATAGACGAAGGGCGCGCTGGCCTTCAAAGCCGAACGCGCCCTTTTGAGAATTCTTCCCTTTCGGGAAGGATTTTATGGCTTAGTTGCCGCCGGTCATCGAGGCCACTTCGGCCGCGAAGTCGGGGGTGTCGGCCTTCTCGACGCCTTCACCCAGGGCCAGGCGCACGAAGCCAGCCAGCTTCAGCTCAGCGCCCAGTTCCTTGCCGGTGTTGGCGACCAGCTGCTCGACGGTCACGTCCGGGTCCATCACGAACGGCTGCTTGGACAGCACGACTTCCTTCTGGAACTTGTTGATCTGGCCTTCCACGATCTTTTCAATCATGGCGTCCGGACGGCCTTCTTCCTTGGCCTTTTCGATCAGGACAGCGCGTTCCTTTTCGATGGCAGCCGGATCCAGGTCCGAGGTGTCCAGGGCCAGCGGAGCGGTAGCCGCCACGTGCATGGCGATCTTGCGGCCCAGTTCACGGACAGCAGCCTTGTCGCCAGCGCCTTCGATGGCAACCAGCACGCCGATGCGGCCGACGCCCGGCGACACAGCGTTGTGGACGTAGGAAGCCACGGCACCTTCGGCGACCGACAGGCGGGCCGAGCGACGCAGGGTCATGTTCTCGCCGATGGTGGCGATCAGCTGGGTGACTTCTTCCTCGACCGTGCGGCCGTTTTCCAGCTTGGCAGCCGAGATGGCTTCCACGCCTTCGTTCTTCAGGCCCAGGACGGCGAACTGCTTGGCAGCGGTCTGGAACAGGTCGTTGCGGGCAACGAAGTCGGTTTCAGCGTTGAACTCGATGGCAGCAGCGGTTTCGCCAGCGCCGTTTTCTTCGGTGGCAACGGCGACGACGCCTTCGGCGGCAACGCGGTCAGCCTTCTTGGCAGCCTTGGACAGGCCCTTGGCGCGCAGCCAGTCGATCGCTGCTTCGATGTCGCCGTTGTTTTCAACCAGCGCCTTCTTGCAGTCCATCATGCCGACGCCCGAACGCTCGCGAAGTTCCTTCACGAGGGCGGCAGTGATCTCGGCCATGTTCTTCTCCTGAAAATCGGGTGTGCGGCCAGGCGTTTCTGGCACCTGGCCGCTTGTCTTGAAGGGCGAAAGACCCGGACCATAGCCCGGGTCTATGACAAGGGCTTAGCCCTCAGCCTTTTCTTCGGTGGCCAGCAGTTCTTCGGCAGCACCCTCGGTGCCGGCCGGAGCTGCTTCAGCCTCGACCGGAGCCGAAGCCTCGACCAGCATCGGCTCAACCGGAGCTTCCGAAGCGCCCAGGTCGATGCCGGCAGCCGAAGCGCCAGCAGCCAGGCCGTCCAGGACGGCGTCGGCGATCAGGTCGCAGTAGGTCTGGATGGCGCGGGCAGCGTCGTCGTTGCCCGGGACCGGATAGGTGATGCCGTCCGGATCCGAGTTGGTGTCCAGGATGGCGATGATCGGGATGTTCAGCTTGCGGGCCTCCTGGATCGCGATCGACTCCTTGTTGGTGTCGATGACAAACATGATGTCCGGGATCGAACCCATGTCCTTGATACCGCCCAGCGACAGTTCAAGCTTGTCCATCTCGCGCTGCAGGGTCAGCAGCTCTTTCTTGTTGCGGCCTTCGCCCGAAGCCAGGATGCCTTCCAGCTCGCGCAGGCGCTGGATCGAACCCGAGACGGTGCGCCAGTTGGTCAGGGTGCCACCCAGCCAGCGGTTGTTCATGTAGTACTGGGCGCAGCGCTTGGCGGCTTCAGCCACCGGGCCGGCAGCCTGGCGCTTGGTGCCGACGAACAGGACGCGGCCGCCCTTGGCAGCGACGTCGCGCACGGCCACCAGGGCCTGGTGCATCAGCGGCATCGTCTGCGACAGGTCGATGATGTGGATGTTCGAGCGCGAACCGAAGATGTAGCGGTCCATCTTCGGGTTCCAGCGGTGCGTCTGGTGACCAAAGTGAGCGCCAGCTTCCAGCAGGGTGCGCATCGAGAATTCAGGCAGAGCCATGATCGTGTTATCCTTTTTCCGATCAAACCTAGCGCGGGTGATTAAAGGACCGGCGGTCCCTCGGAATGGTGCAGACCAGGATGTCTCCCCGATCGCGCCTCACCCACGTGCGAAGTGCGCGGCTCCTCTACGCGCCTGGACCTGAAAAAGCAAGGCGAAACGCGAACTTGTTTCACGCCACCGGTCGCGCGCTGGCCCCGGCGGTGCCCGAAATCAGAAGCTGCGGCCATCGACCCGCTGGGCCGTCCAGTCAAAGGGCTCGACGTCGGACAGGGTTCGCACATTGATGGCCACGGTGTCGGTGCCATCCGGGCCTGTTCCGAACCCGAAGGGCTGGACCCCGCAGGTCGAGCAGAAGCGGTGCTCGATCCGGTGCTGGTTGAAGAAGTAGGCCGTCGTCTCCCCTTCCCCCTTCGTCAGCCGGAAGCTGGCGCGTGGGGCGAAGGCCAGGACGAAGCCCGTGCGGTAACAGTGCGAGCAGTTGCATTCGACCAGGCCCTCCAGCCCGACCTCGACCTCATAGGCGACCTTGCCGCAATGGCAACTTCCCGTGTGCAGCGTCATCTGTCCCTCCTGATCAGGCGTCTTCCAGCATGACAACGCCGGGCACCGTCTTCAGTGCCCCGCGCAGGGCCGCGTCCAGTCGGTATCGGCCCGGCAGCTTGATCTCGACCTCGGTGCGGCCGTTCAGGCTGGCCTGGACATAGACCTCGCCGCCCTTGCCATTGGCCCGGGCCCGTTCCAGGCGCGACTTCAGCGAGTTCACGTCCGCCGACTGGGCCGACATCACGACCCGCAGGCCGATGTTGGTGTCGTCCAGCAGCCTGTCCATCTGGCTGGCGTCATCGCCAAAGAAGCGCACCTCGCCATCGGCTGCCTTGGCCCGCACCTTGACCAGCACCGCCGCGCCGACCTCCAGCACATCGCGGCAGCGGCGCAGGGACTCCGGCGGGAACATGCATTCGAACTCGCCCGTCGGGTCAGAAAAGGTGACAAAGGCGAACTTCTCGCCCGTGCGGGCACTGGCCCTTTCCTGACGTCGGCGCACGACCCCGGCCATCTGGAAAGCTTCGTGCCCGGCCTCGGCCAGGCCCTGGGCATCGGCGACAAAGGTGACCCGCTTGCGGCGCAGCGCCGGTGTCAGGTCCTCCAGCGGGTGGCCCGACAGATAGAAGCCGACGGCCGCCAGCTCATGGTCCAGCTTGTCAGGCCCGGCCCAGGGCTCCAGGTCCTTCAGGCGCGGCCGTGCCGCCCCGGCCTGGTCGGCCCCGAACAGGCTGACCTGGGATGAAGCCCGCTCGGCCGCCACGCTCTGGCAATAGGCGACCAGGATGTCGGCCTGCTCGAACAGCTTGCGGCGGTTGGGCTCCAGGCTGTCGAACGCCCCGGCGCGGGCCAGCCCTTCCAGCGCGCGCTTGTTGACGACGCGCGGGTCCACCCGTTCCAGGAAGTCAAAGATATTGGCAAAGGGCCCGCCGGTCTCGCGCACCTCGACCACGTGCTTCATGGCCTCCAGGCCCACGTTGCGGATGGCCCCAAGGGCGTAGAGGACACTGCCCTGCCCGTCCTTCCACTGGACGTCGAAGTCGGCCGAGGAGCGGTTGATGTCGGGGGCCAGGACCGGGATCTCGAACCGGCGGCAGTCCTGGTAGAAGACGGCCAGCTTGTCGGTATTCGACAGGTCCAGGCTCATCGAGGCGGCAAAGAACTCGACCGGGTGGTTGGCCTTCAGCCAGCCCGTCTGGAACGAGATCAGGGCATAGGCCGCCGCGTGCGACTTGTTGAAGCCATAGCCGGCGAACTTGGCCACCAGGTCGAAGATCGAGCCGGACTGGGCCTCGGGCACGCCCTTCTCGGAGGCCCCCTTGACGAAGCGGAGGCGCTGGAAATCCATCTCCTCCTTCTTCTTCTTGCCCATGGCCCGGCGCAGCAGGTCGGCTTCACCCAGGCTGTAGCCCGCCAGGATCTGGGCGATCTTCATCACCTGTTCCTGGTAGATGATGACCCCATAGGTCTCGGTCAGGACCTCCTTCAGGCTGGGATGCAGGTAATCGACCTCGGCCCGACCAAACTTGCGGTCGATATAGGTGTCGATCATCTCCATCGGGCCAGGGCGATAGAGGGAGATCAGGGCGGTGATTTCCTCGATCGAGCCACAGCGCATCTTGCGCAGGGTGTCGCGCATGCCCTGGGATTCCAGCTGGAACACCCCGACCGTCTGTCCCGAGGCCATCAGCTCATAGGTCTTGGGATCGTCCAGCGGCAGCAGGTTCCATTCCGGTGCCGCGCCGCGCCGTTCCAGGTAGCCGCGCGCGCGGTCCAGCACGGTCAGGGTCTTCAGGCCCAGGAAGTCGAACTTGACCAGGCCCGCCGGCTCGACCCACTTCATGTTGAACTGGGAGGCCGGGATGGTCGAGCGCGGGTCCTGGTACAGCGGTACCAGCTCGGTCAGCGGGCGGTCGCTGATGACGATGCCCGCCGCGTGGGTCGAGGCGTTGCGGTAAAGGCCCTCCAGTTCCAGCGCCGTTTCCAGCAGGGTCCGCACGGCCGGTTCGGCGTCGCGCTGCTCCTTCAGGCGCGGCTCCAGGTCAATGGCCTGGGCCAGGGTGACCGGATTGGCCGGGTTGTTCGGCACCATCTTGCAGAGCCGGTCCACCTGGCCCAGCGGCATCTGCAGCACCCGCCCGACGTCGCGCAGCACGGCGCGCGCCTGAAGCGTGCCAAAGGTGATGATCTGGGCCACCCGGTCCTTGCCGTAGTGGTCCTGCACATAATCGATGACCTCTTCGCGCCGCTCCTGGCAGAAGTCGATATCGAAGTCAGGCATCGAGACCCGTTCGGGGTTCAGGAAGCGCTCGAACAGCAGGCCGAACCGCAAGGGGTCAAGGTCGGTAATGGTCAGCGACCAGGCCACCAGCGAACCGGCCCCCGAACCACGCCCCGGTCCCACCGGGATGCCGTGCAGCTTGGCCCACTTGATGAAGTCCGAAACGATCAGGAAGTAGCCGGGAAAGCCCATCTGCTGGATGATGCCGACTTCCCACTCCAGCCGGGTCCAGTAGTCCTCTTCGGGGGCATAGGGCTTGTTCTTGGCCAGGCGGGCCTTCAGGCCCTCGCGCGCCTGGTGCGCCAGCTCGTCGGCTTCGGAGCGCCCGGCCCCGGTGTCAAAGCGCGGCAGGATCGGGGCCCGGGTCTGGACCAGGAAGGCACAGCGGCGGGCGATGTCCAGGGTGTTGTCACAGGCCTCCGGCAGGTCGGCGAACAGCTCGCGCATGGCCTCGGGCGTCTTGAACCAGTGCTGGTCCGTGATGCGCCGCCGGTCCTCCTGGCCGGTAAAGGCCCCGTCCGAGATACACAGCAGGGCATCATGGGATTTCACCTGGGATGCCTTGGCGTAATAGACATCATTGGTGGCCACCAGGGGCACGTCGCGGTCATAGGCCCACTGGACCAGGCCCGGCTCTGCCGCCCGCTCGCTGGCCAGGCCATGGCGTTGCAGCTCGACATAGAAGCGGTCGCCGAAAACGCGGTGCATTTCGGCCAGGGCCGCCGCGCCTTCCTCCATCTTGCCCTGGGCAAACAGGGGATCGACCGGCCCGTCGGGCCCGCCCGACAGCAGCAGCAGGCCGTCCGAGCGCGCCGCCACCTTCTCCCACGGCACGCCAGGCTCGGCCATGTCGCCGGATTCCAGGTAGGCCGCCGAGGACAGGGCGCACAGGTTCAGCCACCCGGTCTCGTTCTGGACCAGAAGCACCACGGTCGGCACCTTGGCCCAGCGCTCATTGATCTGGCCGCCGATCCCCAGCACCGGAAGGGCGCAGGCGATGATCGGCTGGACACCGGCATCACGGGTGGTCTGGCTGAACTCCAGCGCGCCGAACAGGTTGGCACGGTCCGCCACGGCCACGGCCGGCATGCCGGCATCCGCTGCCATCTTGCCGATCTTGCCCGCCTTGATCGCGCCTTCCAGCAAGGAATAGGCGCTGCGAACCCGCAGATGCACAAACCCCTTGCCTGTCACCGTGTCGCCCACCGCAAACTCCGCCTGTTCCACACCCGGAGGAACCCTGTGCGCGGCCAGATCATGCCGCCTGTCTTCCTATGCAGGGAGTCTGTGGCGCGATCACGCCACCAGGAACGACACCTGCCAGATCATCCATACAAAGGTGCCGCACGACGCAAGTGACAGCAGATCCCTCTTCAAACGCGACATGGTCTTATCCCCAGATCAGATGTTGCCCGTTTGTTCTATGTTGCCTCTTTGTTCTCGTCAACCCGCTTTTTCTAGACGAAGCCGATCCGCGTCAGGGCCGAGGCCAGGGCGGCAGAGTTCGGGGATCGCGTCTTGCGCAACAGGCTGGCCTTGAAGAACTCGACCGTGCGCGGGCTAAGCTCAAGGTGCAGGGCGATCTGCTTGGCCGTCATGCCCTGGATCAGCAGGGCCGCCACCTGGCGTTCGCGGCGCGTAAAGGTCACCTCGTCGGCCGCGCCGTTCAGCCCCACGCTGGCGGCCGCCTCCTTGACGGCACCATAGAGCTGCTCCGGCCCGATCGGCTTTTGCAGCACGTCTGCCGCCCCCAGCCGCATGGCGCGGTCCGTGGTCGGGACGTCGACATAGGCGCTGAGCACGATCACCGCGTGACGCTTCATGTCGCGAAGGGCGGTGACCAGGTCCAGGCCGTCGACGCGCGGCATCTTCAGGTCGACCACGATGGTCATGGGCGCGGATTCCGAGGCCTTCATCAGCGCCTCGATGGAACGGGTGCAGCCCGTAACCCTGAGCCCAAGGTCACGCAGCCCCCGAACCATGGCTTCGAGCATCAGCTCGTCGTCATCAATGATCAGGACCTCGGGCGAGGCCATCATGCCATGAGCCGTCACTGTTTTACTCAGGGCAGTCGCCATGCAACCTTAAGACCGTCCGCGTCGCCCCCGACAAGAACAAATCCATCTTAAGTTGTCGCGACAGCCATATCCCGAGAAAAGTGCCGCCTGTTACACACTGGTACAATTGGCCGGGCGCATCCTGGCCCGGCCCGTGTGTCAGTAGCTGTGGCTCTCGGCCGCCCGTTCTTCCAGGTGGCCGTCCTTCAGCGCAAAGACGCGGTCCATATGGCCTGCCAGCTCCATGTTGTGCGTGGCAATCAGGGCTGCCACGCCCGTGGTCTTGGCCAGGGCCCGCAGGCTCTGGAAGACGGCCTGGCTGTTGGCCGGGTCCAGGTTGCCGGTCGGCTCATCGGCCAGAAGGAGTCGCGGGCTGTTGGCCAGGGACCTGGCTATGGCCACCCGCTGCTGCTCGCCGCCCGACATCTGGGCCGGCTGGTGGGTAAAGCGTTCGGCCAGGCCCAGGTCGGTCAGCAGGACCTCAGCCCGACGACGCGCCTCGGCCCGGCGATGGCCAGCGATCCGCAGCGGCAGGGCCACATTGTCGCGCGCGTCAAACTCGGGCAGCAGGTGGTGGAACTGATAGACGAAGCCGATGCGGGTCAGGCGCAGGCGGGTGCGGGCGCGTTCGTCCAGGCTGCCCACGTCCTCGCCGTCGATCATCACCTGGCCGCTGGTCGGACGCTCCAGCAGGCCGGCCGCGTGCAGGAGCGACGACTTGCCCGAACCAGACGGCCCGATCAGGCCGACGACCTCGCCCGGCATGATGTCCAGGTCCACGCCCTTGAGGACGGTCAGGCCGCCCTGCCCCGTCTTGTAGGTCCGGGTGATGCCCCGCAGGCTCAGCGTCGGTGTGGTCAGCGAACTATTCAAAGCGCAGGGCCTCCACCGGATCGATCCGCGACGCGTTCCACGACGGCGGCAGGCTGGCCAGGCAGCTCATGGCAAAGGAGAAGATCGCCACCCAGGTCACGTCCCAGGGGTCGACCTCGGACGGGATGGCGTCCAGCATATAGATGTCGGCATTGAACAGCTGCACGCCCAGCAGGGCTTCCAGGAAGTGCTGGATGTGGCCCACGTTCAGCGAGAACAGCAGGCCCAGCACCAGGCCCGCGATCGTGCCGCCCACGCCGATGGCCGCCCCTGAGACGAAGAAGATCCTCAGGATGGCCGACTGGCTGGCCCCGACGGTCCTCAGGATCGCGATGTCGCGCGTCTTGTTCTTCACCAGCATGACGATGCCGCTGATGATGTTCATGGCGGCGATGGCGACCACCATCCCCAGGATGATGCTCATGGCGACGCGCTCGACCTTCAGCGCGCCCCAGAAGGCGGCCAGGCGATTGCGCCAGTCGCTGACGATATTGCCCGGCCCCGCGGCCTGGCTGACCGGCCCCAGCAGGCTCTGCACCTGGTCCGGCTCGGCCACCTTCATCTCGATGATGTCCCAGACGCCCTCCTTGCCAAAGAAGAGCTGGGCCTGTTCCAGCGGCATGAAGACAAAGGCCCGGTCATAGTCCGCCGTGCCCGAGCTGAAGATGCCGCCGATGATATAGGTCTTTTCCAGGCCACCCAGGTTGCCAAAGGCGCTGTCTGCCCCGGTCGGCGAATAGATGGACAGGGCGCTGCCAACGCGCAGGCCCATCTGCTCGGCCAGGGCCTTGCCGATCAGAATCTGGTCGCCGCCATAGGCCCCCTTGCCAAAGGCCTCGCGGGCCTCGGGCGACAGGCTGTCATAGACGAACCGGGTCGAGGCCAGGTCCTCGGGCCGCACGCCCCGGACGACACCGCCGGTCATCACCCCGCCCGCGCGGAACATGGCGGGCGACTCTGTCAGCGGCGCGACCGACACGACCCCGGGCACGTCCGAGATGCGCTTCAGCGCTGCATCCCGGTTCGCGTCATAGAGGATCGGCCCCTGCACATACATATGGCCGTTGAACGACAGCATCCGCCCCAGCAGTTCACTGCGGAAACCCGCCATGATGCTCATGACGCTGATCAGCACCGCCACGGCCAGCATGATGCCGATGAAGCTGATGATGGCGATCAGGGCCACCCCGCCTTCCTTGCGCTTGGCACGCAGGTAACGCAGGGCCAGCCCGATCTCCCACGAGGAGAAGGGGCCGGAGGGCTTTACGGCAGGCGGCGGGGCAGAGGCCGTCGCGGCATCGGTCATTTCGTCAGCAGCTCCAGGGCGGCGTCCAGCGACAGGGATTGCTTCTCGCCCGTGGCGCGGCGCTTCAGCTCGACCACGCCTTCGGCCAGGCCCTTGGGCCCGATGACCAGCTGCCACGGCACGCCGATCAGGTCGGCGGTGGCGAACTTGCCGCCCGGACGCTCGTCGGTGTCGTCATAGAGGACATCCTTGCCGGCGGCTTCCAGCTTGGCGACAGCCTCCTCGCAGGCAGCCGAGACCGCTTCGTCCGACGCCCGCAGCGAGATGACCGAGACGTCAAACGGCGCGACCGAGTCCGGCCAGATGATGCCGCTGTCGTCGTGGCTGGCCTCGATGATGGCCCCCAGCAGGCGCGAGACGCCGACACCGTACGAGCCCATGTGGACCTCGGTGTCCTTGCCGTCCGGACCGGCCACCTTGGCCTTCATCGGGGCCGAATATTTGGTGCCGAAATAGAAGATGTGGCCGACCTCGATGCCGCGGGCCGACAGGCGGTCGCCCTCGGCCGTCTCGGCCTCAAAGCGGGCGGCGTCGTGCATTTCCTCGGTCGCGGCGTACATGGCGGTGCGCTCGTCAAAGACGGCTTCCAGCTGTTCGACGCTCAGGTCGTGGCCCGGAGGCGCCATTTCCACCAGCTTGCGGTCGCAGAAGACCTCGCTCTCGCCGGTGTCGGCCAGGACGATGAACTCGTGCGACAGGTCGCCACCGATCGGGCCGGTGTCGGCGCGCATCGGCACGGCCTTCAGGCCCAGGCGCGAGAAGGTGTTCAGATAGGCGGCGAACATGCGCTTGTAGGCGATGCGGGCCGATGCCTCGTCGATGTCGAACGAATAGGCGTCCTTCATCAGGAACTCGCGGCCGCGCATCACGCCGAAACGCGGACGGCGCTCGTCGCGGAACTTCCACTGGATGTGGAAGAGGTTCAGCGGCAGCGATTTGTAGGATTTGACGTAGCCACGGAAGATGTCGGTGACCATTTCCTCGTTGGTCGGGCCGTACAGCAGCTCGCGCTCGTGGCGGTCGGTGATGCGCAGCATCTCCGGACCATAGGCGTCATAGCGGCCCGACTCGCGCCATAGGTCAGCCAGTTGCAGCGTCGGCATCAGCAGTTCGACGGCACCGGCCTTGGTCTGCTCCTCGCGGACGATGTTCTCGATCTTGCGCAGCACGCGCAGGCCCAGCGGCAGCCAGGCATAGATGCCCGCAGCCTCCTGCTTGATCATACCCGCGCGCAGCATCAGCTGGTGCGAGACGATCTGGGCGTCAGAGGGGGCTTCTTTCAGGGTCGGCAGGAAATAGCGCGACAGGCGCATGGCAGGAATCTCGGCAAATTCAGTCAGGCCCGAGGTTTAGCCGGGCAAATGGGGCAAAAGCTAGAGCGCAGGACCGCGCGAAAAGTCCGGAAGCGGCACCTTGCCGCTCCAGACCACGGCCACGATCAACGCCCAAACGATCACGGAGACCCAGGTCGTCGTGATAAATTTCTTCTTGAGCTGGGGATCGGCCGGCGCGCCCCACTGGCTGCCGTCCGTCGGCGGGGCCTCGACCTGGCGCGAGGTGCCCAGCGGCAGGATCATGAACAGGACGATCCACCAGGTCGTCAGATAAAGCGCCACAAGGGTAAAGGGGCCAAGAGGCATCGGCAAATCCATCCAGTGAACCAGCACGTCTCATTTCGCCCGGCAATCGGCCGGGCTAAGGAAGACACGACGAAGACAAGGACCCCTCATGCCACAGATCATCCTGGAACACTCCCCCCATTTCGATGGCACCGACTGGCGCAGCCTGGCCCTGCAGATCCACCGCCACTGCGTCGAGCTGGTCGGTGCCGGCCTGGGCTCCTGCAAGACCCGCATCGTGCGCAGCGAAAACGTCATCATCGCCGACGGCGACCCCGCCCAGGCCTTCGTCCACTGCGACCTGCGCATCCTCACCGGCCGCACCCAGGAGCAGAAGACAGCCCTTGGCCAGGCGGTCCAGGCCGCGCTTCTGGCAGGCCTGAAACCCTATGCCGGCCCGGCCCAGGTCTCGATCGAGATCGGCAACCTGGACAAGCCGAACTATCACAAGGTCGAGCTCAAGCCCTGACCCGAGCCCCTGACCCCTGCCCCCTGGCCCCGTCATCCTCCGGCTTGACCGGAGGACCCGGCGGCGCACCACAACGCAAACACAGAAAAAGCCCTTTCCAGCGCAGGAAAGGGCTCAAACCTCATCTAAAATCTTAAGTTACGCACCTCATGGATGCGGTCGGCCGATGCCGTAGCGGGCGGCCAGATAGGGCAGGATGTCCCCGTCCATCAGGAACCGTCGGCCGGTTTCCTCGCTGACCTGGGCCTCAGGCCAGTCAAAGGTCCCGTCGAGCACCAGAAGCGGGCAGCTCTGGTTGGTCTCGCCCACCTCGGCGATCACCGCCGGGCGCGGACGCGGATGGTCCAGATAGGTAATCTCAAGCTTCTCACGCAGTTGCGGGTAAAAGCTCAAGACGCCCTCGACCACGGTTCCGGGCGGGCAGAACCACGGGCCGCCCTGATCGTCGAACCAGTCCGGGTTCAGCAGATAGAGCCGGTCCGCCATCAGAGCCTCAGCACCACGGTTTCGACGATCGGACGGCGATCCCAGATCTGCTGGCTCATCTTCTTCAGGGCGCGGCTGACGGCCTGTTCGACCACCAGCTCGTCCTCAAGCGCCTCGCCTTTCAGGCTGCGGACGGCATTTTCCACGCGTTCGGCCATGTCATCCAGGATGTCGCCCAGCTGGCGCTGCTGGTCGCCCGGCAGGCCGATGCCCCGCACGTCGATGTCGCTGGCGATCTTGCCACGGCGGTCCAGGGCAAAGCTGACGACCAGGATGCCGTTGGACGCCGCGTGCTTGCGTTCGCGCAGGGCCTCGCCCGCCTCCTCGACCAGCATGCCGCCGTCAACGAACAGGCGGCCCGAGGGCACCTCGTCGATGATCTCGGCCAGGCCGGGGGCCAGGCGCACCATGTCGCCATTGCGCGGCGTCACCGTCTGGGGAATCCCCATCTCGGTGGCCAGGATGCCATGCTCGATCAGGTGGCGGCGCTGGCCGTGGGTCGGCACCGCAATCTTCGGGCGCGCCCAGGCATACATCTGGCGCAGTTCGTCGCGGCAGGGGTGACCCGAGACGTGGATGCCCGGATGGTCCTTCTCGGTGTAGATGCGCACGCCCTTCTCGGCCATCTTGTCCTGCAGGCGGGCGATCGACAGCTCGTTGCCGGGAATGACCCGCGACGAGAAGATGCAGTGATCCCCCTGCCCCAGCTTGACGAAGGGATGGGTGCCCTCAGCCACGCGTGACAGGGCGGCGCGCGCCTCGCCCTGGCTGCCGGTGCACAGATACAGGATCTCGTCGGCAGGCCAGACCCGGGCCTCCTGTTCGCTCAGGAAGGGCTTAATGTCGTTCAGCATGCCGACCGACTTGGCGGCGGCGGTGATGCGGTGCATCGAGCGACCGGCCAGGGCCACGCGGCGCCCGGCCTTCTCGGCGGCGCGGATCACGCTGTCCATGCGCGCGACGTTGGAGGCAAAGCAGCCCACGGCCACCCGGCCCTTCAGGCCCGAGATCAGGTTGTCCAGGGCCACGGCCACGTCGCCTTCCGAGCCCGCCACGCCCTCGACGAAGACGTTGGTGGAATCGCAGACCATGGCCAGGACGCCCTCGTCGCCCAGCTTCTGGATGGCGGCCACATCGGTGCGCTCGCCCACGACCGGCTGGTCGTCCAGCTTCCAGTCGCCGGTGTGCAGCACCGTGCCCAGCGGTGTCCTGATCGCCAGGCCATTGGGCTCGGCAATCGAGTGGGTGATGGTGACGAAGTTCACCTCGAAATCACCCAGCTGGACCTGGCCACCCAGCTCGACCTCGTTCAGCTCGACCTGGTCCAGGATATTGGCGTCGCGCAGCTTCTCGCGGATCAGGAAGGCGGTGAACGGCGTGGCATACAGCGGGGCCTTGATACGCTTCCACAGCCAGCCCAGGGCCCCGATGTGGTCCTCGTGGGCGTGGGTCAGGACGATGCCGAGAATATCCTCGCCTTCCAGGAAGGTCGGGTCCGGGACGATCACGTCCACGCCGGGCGTCGACTGGTCGCCAAAGGTCACGCCGACGTCGACGATAATCCACTTGCGATCATGCGCCGGGCCAAAGCCATAGGCGTTCAGGTTCATGCCGACCTCGTTCGAGCCGCCCAGCGGCAGGAAAACGAGTTCGTTGGAGTCAGTTTTTTTCATATGGCCCTAGAGATGGGTATTCCGCCGCCAGATTTCGAGTAGGCCGCGGATGGTCAGGTCCGGATCAAACCGGTCAATTGAGTTGGTGGCGCCTTCAAACAGGGAGGCGATGCCCCCGGTTCCGATCACCGTCATGGGCTTGCCCCACTCGGCCTTGATCCGGGCGACCAGCCCGTCGATCAGTCCGATGTAGCCCCAGAAGACACCCGATTGCATCGAGGTGACCGTGTCGCGTCCGATCACGACGTCCGGGCGTTGAATGGCGATGCGTGGCAGCTTGGCCGCGGCTTCATGCAGGGCCTGCAGCGACAGGTTGATGCCCGGGGCGATCAGCCCGCCCTCAAAGGCCCCCTGCCCGCGCGCCGCCCCGCCCGAGACGATGTCGAAGGTCGTCGCCGTGCCGCTGTCGATCAGCAGCAGGTCGCCCTCATAGGACATCAGCGCCCCGATGGCATTGACCAGCCGGTCGGCCCCCGCCTCGCTGGGCTTGGGAATGCGGACCTCGATGCCCAGGTCGACATTCTCGCCGATCACCAGGGGCTCGACCCCCAGATAGCGCCGCGACAGGTTGCGCAGGTTGAAGATCGACTGCGGCACCACAGACGAGATGATGCAGCCATCCATGTCGGCCATGCGCAGGCTGGCCCCCGCGCGCATCTCGAACAGCTGGTGCAGCCAGACGGCATATTCGTCGGCCGTGCGCATGGCATCGGTCGCGGTCCGCCACTGGGCGATCCATTCGCGGCCATCGTGGACGGCGAACAGGGTGTTGGTATTGCCTTGCTCAATCGCCAGAAGCATCAGCCGGTCTCTCCGAAAAACACGTCGCCGGCCGAGATCACCCTCAGCGATCCGTCAGCCAGCCTGAGGCGCAGCGCCCCGTCAGCTTCCACCCCATCCGCCGTGCCCACCAGGGTCTCGTGCGTCAGGCCGGCGGTGCACGGTCCATGAAGCCCCGGCGTGCGGGCCACCCAGCCATCCAGGACCGGGGCAAAGCCCAGGCTGAGCCAGCGATCAAACCAGACACCAAAGGTCTCGGCCAGGGCCTGTGCCGCCTCATCTATCGACGGCACCCCTGCCCGGTCGTGGCGCAGATGGTCGGCGATACAGGTTGCCGGTCGCTCGGTGCCGCCCGGTGCCGACTGCAGGTTGACACCGATGCCGATCGCCAGCCACAGGCCACCCGAGGGTGCCGGGCCCGACTCAATCAAAATGCCGGAGGCCTTGCGACCGTCCAGCATCACATCATTGGGCCATTTGATGGTGACCAGGGCGGGCGGCACATAGCGATCCAGCAGATCAGCCACGGCCAGCGCCGCCACGAAGGTCAGCTGGGCGGCCTCTGCCGGAGAGCGGTCCAGCGTCACCAGCAGGGTCGAGGCCAGGTTGCCCTGGGACAGGTCCCAGCGGCGGCCCCGGCGACCGCGCCCCTCGGTCTGCTGCCGCGCCGCGATCCAGACCGGCCCGCTCTCGCCCGCCTCGGCACGACGTCGCGCCTCGGCATTGGTAGAGTCAGTCTGGTCGAGGATCAGGATCGGCGCGGCCAAGGTTCCTTACCCGATCCCGACGCCAGCGGCGGCGGCGCGGGTCAGCGGCTCCAGATAGCCCAGGGCCAGGATGACGATGGGCAGGCTGAAGGCAGCCGCCGCCCAGGCGATCCACTGCGGCGCGACCGGGGCCTTGTCCGTCTTGACGTCGAACTCGGGCGTGTCGAACCACATCACCTTGATGATGCGCAGGTAGTAGAAGCCGGCGACGACCGAAGCCACCAGGCCGGCAGCACCCGCCATCCAGTAACCGGCATCAGCCGCCGCACCGAAGACGAAGAACTTGCCCCAGAAGCCCGACATCGGCGGAATACCCACAGCCGACAGGGCCAGGATGGTCAGGGCCACGGCGGTCAGCGGGCGGTCCTTCTTCAGGCCAGCCAGATCGGCGATCTTGCGGATCGGACGGCCATTGCGGGCCAGCGACAGCAGGACGGCGAAGAAGCCGAACTGGTCAATGACATAAAACGTCATGAACATCAGCGTGGCCTGGACGCCCGCCTCGGTGCCCGCAGCCACGCCCAGCAGGGCATAGCCGATGTTGATGATCGACGAATAGGCCAGCAGGCGCTGGACGTCTTTCTGGAACAGGCCGCCGAACGAGCCGACGACAAAGCTGATCAGCGAGATCAGGATGATCACCTGGGCCCACTGGTCAAGCGCCAGGCCAAAGCCTTCGATCAGGCCGCGGATGATCAGCACCATGGCCGCGATCTTGGGCGCGGTGGCGAACAGCGACACGACCGGGGTCGGCGCGCCCTCATAGACGTCCGGCGTCCACATGTGGAACGGCGCGGCCGAGACCTTGAACGCCAGGCCGCAGATCAGGAAGACCAGACCGAAGATCAGGCCCGGGCCCGGGTTTTCCGAGGCAAAAGCGGCGATGTCCTCAAAGCGCATCGAGCCGGCGAAGCCATAGATCAGGCTGGCACCGTAGAGCAGGATGCCCGACGACAGCGCGCCCAGGACGAAATACTTCAGGCCCGCTTCCGAGGCCTTCAGGTCGTCGCGGTGATAGGCGGCCAGGACATAGAGGGCCAGCGAGTGCATCTCGATGCCGATGTAGAGCGAGATCAGGTCGCCCGACGAGGCCATCATCGACATCCCGATCGAGGCAAGGACGATCAGGACCGGGAACTCGAACTTGGCGATGCCCTTGCGATGAATCCACTCGTCGCCCAGGACGATGGCCACGGCCGCGCACAGGAAGATGGCGATCTTGCCATAGACCGCGAGCGGATCAGCCACATAGGCCCCGGCAAAGGTCGTGCCCAGCGGGCCGACGGCAGCCAGGACCGAAGCCCCGGCCAGCAGCAGAACCGACAGGCCGGACACCAGTCGCGTCGATTTCTCGCCGATGAAGGCGCCAACCATGAGCAGCACCAGCGCGCCCACTGCCAGGGCGACTTCCGGGGCTGCAAGTTGAAGGGCGGAAGACAGATCAGTCATTATGCTCTCACCCGCCGATGGCTGCACGATAGGCGGTGGTCAGGGCCTCAACCGAGGGCCCGGTGAAGTCGAGAATGGCGTTGGGATACAGGCCCAGGCCGATGGTCCCGATGATCAGCGGCACGAAGAGCAGCAGCTCACGCTTGTCGATATCGGTGATGTTTTCCAGGGCCGGGTTGGTGATCGGGCCATACATGACATTGCGGAACAGGGTCAGGGCATAGACCGCCGAGAAGATCACGCCCGAGGCGGCGACCAGGGCCGTCCACGTCGACACCTGGTAGGCACCGGTCATGGTCAGGACCTCACCGATGAAGCCCGAGGTGCCCGGCAGGCCCACGTTGGCCATGGTGAACATCAGGAAGATGGCGGCATACCAGGGCATGCGGGCCGTCAGGCCACCATAGAAGGCGATCTCACGCGTGTGCATCCGGTCATAGACCACGCCGACGCAGAGGAAGAGCGCACCCGAGATCAGGCCGTGGCTCAGCATCTGGAAGACGGCCCCCTGCACGCCGGTGTCATTGCCGGCGAAGATGCCCATGGTCACGAAGCCCATGTGGGCGACCGACGAATAGGCGATCAGCTTCTTGATGTCCGTCTGGCGGAAGGCGACCAGCGACGTATAGACCACGGCGATCACCGACAGGGCGAACACCAGCGGGGTGAACATTTCCGAAGCCTGCGGGAACATCGGCAGGTTGAACAGGATGAAGCCATAGCCACCCAGCTTCAGCAGGATGCCGGCCAGGATGACCGAACCGGCAGTCGGGGCCTGGACGTGGGCGTCCGGCAGCCAGGTGTGGACCGGCCACATCGGCATCTTCACCGCGAACGAGGCGAAGAAGGCCAGCCACAGCAGGATCTGGGCCTGCGGGCCAAAGGCATACTGCTTCAGCTCCGGAATGCTGGTGGTGCCCGTTTCATGGAACATCCACAGCATGGCCAGCAGCATCAGCACCGAGCCCAGCAGGGTGTAGAGGAAGAACTTGTACGAGGCGTAGATGCGGTTCGCACCGCCCCAGATACCGATGATCAGGAACATCGGCACCAGGGTGCCTTCGAAGAAGATGTAGAAGAGGAACAGGTCCAGGGCGGTGAAGACGCCGATGACCAGGGTCTCCAGCACCAGGAAGGCGATCATGTACTCGACGACGCGCGTCTCGATCGACTTCCAGCTGGCGATCACGCAGATCGGCATCAGGAACGCCGTCAGCAGGACGAACAGGATCGAAATCCCGTCGACGCCCAGGTGATAGCTGGCCCCGGCGAACCAGGCGTAGTTCTCAACGAACTGGTAGGCCGGGTTCGACGGATCGAACTGGGCCACCAGCAGGACGGACACTGCCAGCACCACCAGGGTGGTGCCCAGGGCGATCCAGCGTGCGGCGGGGGCCGCGGCGTCCTGGCCGCCCTTGTTCATCAGGCTGGCCAGCAGCAGCAGGCCGGCACCGACCAGCGGCAGGAAGGTTACGATGCTCAGAATGTGAGGCACGAGGCTCAGGCTCCCCACGTGAAGATGGCGAAGGCAAGGAACAGGGCCACGCCGATCAGCATCACGAATGCATAGAAGTAGACGAAACCGGACTGGAAGCGCGACAGCCAGCCACCCGACTTCAGCGAAGCCCAGGCCGCACCATTGGGGCCCAGACCGTCGATGATCTTCACGTCGCCGACCTTCCAGAAGAAGTCGCCGATAGCCTTGGCGCTCTTCACGAAGACGACGTCGTACAGCTCATCCCAGAACCACTTGTTGTACAGGAAGGTGTACAGCGGGCCCTTCTTCTCGGCCATCTGCCTGGCCGCGCCTTCCTTCACGACATAGAGCCAGAAGGCAACGAAGGTGCCGATCAGGGTCACGATCAGCGGAGCCCACTTCACCCACAGCGGCACATAGTGGCTGTCGTGCAGGACGTGGTTGGCCTCGGCCGTGAAGATGGCGCCGCGCCAGAACTCACCCTCATGGTGACCGACGAAGTGCGGGTAGAAGACCATACCGGCCGCCACGGCACCGATCGACAGCAGCAGCAGCGGCACCACCATGACCCAGGGGCTCTCATGCGGGTTCAGCGGACCATGGTGATGGTCGTCATGCGCATGATCGTCGTGGGCGTGGTCGTCCAGCGGTTCCGAGTGGGTCTCGATCTGGGCCGAGGTCGCGTGGTCGTCGTGGACGTGGTGGCCCACGCCCTCCTCTTCCTTCCACTGGGGCTTGTTGTGGAAGGTCATGAAGACCAGGCGCCACGAATAATAGGCGGTCAGCAGGGCAGCCGACAGGCCGATGACGAAGGCAAACATGCCAAAGACCGAGTGGCCCGACTGAGCCGCGGCGAAGGCGCTCTCCAGGATCGAGTCCTTGGAGTAGAAGCCGGCAAAGCCGCCGATGCCGGGGATGCCCAGGCCGGTGATGGCAATGGTGCCGATCATCATGGTTGCATAGGTGATCGGCAGCAGCTTCCACAGGCCGCCCATCTTACGCATGTCCTGCTCGTGGTGCATGCCGTGGATGACCGAACCGGCACCCAGGAACAGCAAGGCCTTGAAGAAGGCGTGCGTGAACAGGTGGAACATGGCCGACTGGTAGGCACCGACGCCGGCCGCAAAGAACATGTAGCCCAGCTGCGAGCAGGTCGAGTAGGCGATCACGCGCTTGATGTCGTTCTGCATCATGCCGACGGTGGCGGCGAAGATGGCGGTGACGCCACCGATGATGGTGATGAACTGGGTCGCGACCGGTGCGTGCTCGTACAGCGGAGACAGCAGGCAGACCATATAGACGCCGGCGGTGACCATGGTGGCGGCGTGGATCAGGGCCGAAACCGGGGTCGGGCCTTCCATCGCGTCCGGCAGCCAGGTGTGCAGGAAGAACTGGGCCGACTTGCCCATGGCACCGATGAACAGCAGGAAACCAGCCAGATCCAGGGCCGACCAGGTGTGGCCCAGGAAGTCCCAGCCGGTGCCAGCCTTAGCCTCGATCAGCGGGAACAGCTTGGCAAACTCGATCGTGCCGAACATCCAGAAGACGGTCATCATGCCCAGCAGGAAGCCGAAGTCACCCACGCGGTTGACGACAAAGGCCTTGATCGACGCAGCCGTGGCCGAGGGCTTCTTGTACCAGAAGCCGATCAGCAGATAGGACGCCAGGCCCACGCCTTCCCAGCCGAAGAACATCTGCAGGAAGTCAGCCGCGGTCACCAGCGACAGCATCATGAAGGTGAACAGCGACAGGTAGGCGAAGAAGCGCGGACGGCTGTCGTCTTCCTTCATGTAGCCCCAGCTGTAGGTGTGAACCAGCGCCGAGACGCTGGTCACCACGATCAGCATGGTGGCCGACATGGCATCGATGCGGATCGCCCAGTTGGAGACGAAGTCACCCACGTGAATGAACGGCAGCAGCTTGACGGTGAAGGCTTCCAGCCCACCCCAGGTCCACTGGCCGAACACCACCCACGAGATGATGCACGAGACATAGAGCAGGCCGGTCGTGACCGCCTGCGAGGCGACGTCGCCGATGCGGCGACCGAAGAAGCCGGCAATCATCGCCCCCAGCAGCGGGGCAAAGACGCCAAGAGTGACAAGAGTCTGGATAGTCACGGTTCCAATCAGCCCTTCATCACAGAGGCGTCGTCCACGGCGATGTCGCCACGGTTACGGAAGAAGGTCACAAGAATGGCCAGGCCCACGGCTGCCTCGGCAGCCGCCACCGTCAGGACGAACATGGCCATCAGCTGGCCCGAGACGTCATTCAGATAGGCGGAAAAGGCCACGAAGTTGATGTTCACCGCCAGCAGGATCATCTCGACCGACATCAGGATGATGATGACGTTCTTGCGGTTCACGAAGATGCCGAACACGCCGATGGTGAACAGCATGGCGGCAACCGCCAGGTAGTGGTGGAGCGAGATATCCATCACAGAAGCTCCTCGGGGGTAACGCCCTGGCCGGTGGCGACAGACTTGATCTCGACGGCCTTGGCGCGCTCACGGTTGGCCTGTGCAGCCAGGTCCTGGCGGTGCACGCCCGGGCGGTGACGCAGGGTCAGGATGATCGCGCCGATCATGGCGATCAGCAGCACCAGGCCGGACGCCTGGAAGAAATAGACATAGTCGGTATAGAGCACGCGCCCGATGGCCTCGACGTTGGTCTGGTCCGGGCCATGGACGAAGGGAGCGACGGCGTTGCGGGCGGCACCGCCCTGGACCACGGCCATCGACACCATGATCGACTCGACCAGCAGAACCGCCGCGACGATCCCCGCCAGCGGCAGGTAGCGGGCATAGCCCTCACGGAGGCGGACGAAGTCGACGTCCAGCATCATCACGACGAACAGGAAGAGCACCGCAACCGCGCCGACGTAGACCACGACCAGCAGCATGGCCAGGAACTCTGCGCCCAGCAGGACAAACAGGCCCGCCGCCGAGAAGAAGGTCAGGATCAGCCAGAGAACGGAGTGCACGGGGTTGCGCGCGGTCACGACCAACAGGCCCGCAACCACGGCAATCGCCGACAGAATATAGAACGCTATGCCTTGCAGCATGGGTGGGACAAAGCCCCCTTCAAAGTCTTTGCAGCATCCCCAGGGACGGGGTTGCGGCTCGGTTTAGCGATACGGAGCGTCGAGTTCCAGATTCTTGGCGATCAACCGTTCCCAGCGGTCGCCATTATCCAGCAAACGGGCCTTGTCATAGAGCAGTTCTTCGCGGGTCTCGGTCGCGAACTCACTGTTCGGACCCTCGACGATGGCGTCCACCGGGCAGGCCTCCTGGCACAGGCCGCAGTAGATGCACTTGACCATGTCGATGTCGTAGCGGGTCGTGCGGCGCGAGCCGTCGGCGCGCGGTTCAGCCTCGATCGTGATGGCCTGGGCCGGGCAGATGGCCTCGCACAGCTTGCACGCGATGCAACGCTCTTCGCCGTTCGGATAGCGGCGCAGGGCGTGTTCACCCCGGAAGCGCGGCGACTGCGGGTTCCGCTCGAACGGATAGTTCACCGTCGCCTTGGGCTTCAGCATATATTTGACCGACAGGCCGATGGCGCCGAACACGTCGGTCAGCATCGCACCCTTGGCTGCCTGAGCGATACGGGTCAGCATTAGGCTTTCACTCCAGCGCAGTCGCGTTGATAGCGCGCGCTTTCCTTATCAAGAGCTTGGCAAAGGCGCTGGCGTTCCGCCTCCTGCCGCTCGGCTTCCTTCAGTTTGCGCTCCCACTGATAGACCGAGACGGGCTCAGCCTCGTAGGGGGCGCAGGCCGACAGCCCTGTCACCAGGACTGCGGCCATCAGAGCGGTTGCGCCCAGCTTCATCAGCTGCCCACCACGAACACGCGCCACGCGGCCACGAAGATCACGGCAACCAGCGAGGCCGGCAGGAAGACCTTCCAGCCCAGGCGCATCAGCTGGTCGTAGCGGTAGCGGGGCACGAAGGCCTTAACCAGCGAGATCATGCAGAACCAGAACACCACCTTCACGATGAAGGTCACCAGGTAGATGGCGTAGGCGATGAAGCCCGGCAGGCTGGCCATGAAGTCTTCAGACAGGAAGCCCGGGTTCCAGCCACCGCAGAACAGCAGGGTGACCATGGCGCACATGAAGACGATGTTGGCGTATTCGCCGATCATGAACAGCAGGTAGGGCGTCGACGAATATTCGACCTGGTAGCCGGCCACCAGCTCGGATTCAGCTTCCGGCAGGTCGAACGGCGGGCGGTTGGTTTCAGCCAGGGCCGAGATGAAGAAGACGATCATCATCGGAACCATGACGATGAAGGTCGGCCAGGTCCCTGCCCCGCCCCCGAACACGTGCCAGTTCCAGAAGTAGCCGGCCTGCTGGGTGACGATCTCGGTCAGGTTCATCGTGCCGGTCAGCAGGATGACGTTGATGATGACCAGGCCCATCGACACTTCATAGGACACCATCTGGGCCGCCGAACGCAGCGAGCCCAGGAACGGATACTTCGAGTTCGAAGCCCAGCCGCCCATGATGATGCCGTAAACACCCAGGGACGAGATCGCCAGGATGTAGAGGATGCCGACGTTCAGGTCGGCGATGACCCACCCCGGCGCGAACGGGATCACGGCCCAGGCGATGAAGGCCAGGATGAAGGTGATCAGCGGGGCCAGCAGGAAGACGACCTTGTCCGAACCGGACGGAACGACGATCTCCTTCAGCACGAACTTGAAGAAGTCCGCGAACGACTGCAGCAGGCCGAACGGGCCAACCACGTTCGGGCCCTTGCGCAGCTGGACGCCGGCCCAGATCTTGCGGTCAGCCAGCAGCAGGAAGGCCAGCGAGATCAGGATGGCCACGGTGACCAGCAGGATCCCGCCAACGGTGATCAGGGTCCAGCCGACCGGAGTAGCCCAGAAAGAAGTCACAGCGTCCATGTCTTACTCCGCCGCCAGGGCGACCGACGTGACCCGCTCGCGGGACAGTTCGGCCATGGTTTCGCTGGCGCGCGCAATCGGGTTGGTCAGGTAGGGATCGGCAATCGGGGAAACAAAGGCGGTATCGCCCAGTTCGCCCTTCACGCCAACCGCAGCCACGTCGAACGCGGCCGACGGGGCCAGGTAGTCAATGCGGCCGAAGCTCGGCACGTCCGCCATCAGCTTGGTGCGCAGTTGCTCCAGGGTGTCGAACGGCAGCTTGTGGCCGACGCGTTCGGACAGGGCGCGGATGATGGCCCAGTCTTCCTTGGCCTCGCCCTTGGGGAAGACCACGCGTTCAGCCATCTGCACGCGACCTTCCAGGTTCACATACAGGCCCGACTTCTCGGTATAGGCCGCGCCCGGCAGGATGACGTCGGCACCATGGGCACCGCGGTCGCCGTGCGAGCCCAGATAGACGCGGAAGGCGTCCGAGGCCGAGGCGTTCACCTCGTCCGCGCCCAGCAGGAACAGGACGTCCAGCGCACCCGGCTTCAGCATGTCGGCAACCGCCAGGCCGCCCTCGCCCGGCACGAAGCCCATGTCCAGGCCTGCCACGCGCGAAGCGGCCGTATGCAGGATGTTGAAGCCGTTCCAGCCGTCCTTGACCGCGCCGACCTTCTTGGCCAGGGCACCGACGGCGTTCAGCACGGCTGCGCCGTTCTCACCGGCCAGGGCACCGGCACCGACGATGATCGCCGGGCGCTCAGCCTTGGTCAGGAACTCGGTTGCCGCCTTGGGCAGCTTGGCCAGGGTCTTCGACCCCGCGCCCAGCCAGGCGTAGTCATAGGTCAGGTCGGCCTGTTCGCCGATCACGCCGATTTCCACGTCGCCCTTCAGCCAGGCCTTGCGGATGCGGGCGTTCAGCAGCGGGGCCTCGACGCGCGGGTTGGTGCCGATCAGCAGGATTGCGTCAGCGTTTTCAAGGCCTTGGATCGAAGTGTTGAAGAGATAGCTCTCACGAACTTCATTGCCCAGGGCCACGCCATCCTGGCGGCAGTCGGTGTTGGCCGAACCCAGGGCGCGGAACAGGTCCAGCACCGCCTTCATCGACTCGGCGTCCTGCAGGTCACCGGCAATCGCGCCAATGCGATCAGCCGAGGCGGCCTTCAGCTTCTCAGCCACAACATTAAGAGCCTCGTCCCAGGTGGCCGGGCGCAGCTTGCCGTTCTCGCGGACCCACGGGCGGTCCAGGCGACGGTTCTGCAGGCCATCCACGGCGTAGCGCGAGCGGTCCGACAGCCACTCCTCGTTGATGCCCTCGTTCACGCGCGGCAGGACGCGCATGACCTCGGCACCGCGGAAGTCGGCGCGGATGTTCGAGCCCAGAGCGTCCATGACGTCGATGGTCTCGGTCTTCTTCAGCTCCCACGGGCGATAGTGGTACTGCCAGGGGCGGTGCGTCAGCGCGCCCACCGGGCACAGGTCGTTGACGTTGCCCGACAGTTCGCTGTCGATGTTCTTTTCCAGATAGGTGGTGATAACGGCGCTTTCACCGCGCGAGATCATGCCGATGTCCGGAACGCCAGCCACTTCGGTGATGAAACGGACGCAACGCGTGCACTGGATGCAGCGCGTCATGAACGTCTTGACCGTCGGGCCCATGTTCTTTTCTTCGACCGCGCGCTTGTTCTCGGCATAGCGGGAACCGTCGCGGCCATAGCCCATGGCCTGGTCCTGCAGGTCGCATTCACCACCCTGGTCGCAGATCGGGCAATCCAGCGGGTGGTTGATGAGCAGGAACTCCATCACACCTTCGCGGGCCTTCTTGACCATCGGGGTGTCGGTGAAGATTTCCTGGCCGTCGGCAGCCGGAAGGGCACACGAAGCCTGCGGCTTCGGCGGTCCGGGCTTCACCTCGACGAGGCACATGCGGCAGTTGCCGGCGATGGACAGGCGTTCGTGGTAGCAGAAGCGCGGGATTTCCTGCCCGGCGCGTTCCGCGACCTGCAGCACGGTCATCCCCGGCTCAAACTCGGTTTCTACGCCGTTGACCTTGGCGATAGGCATTAGGCTTACTCCGCCGCAATCGCATGGCCGGCGAAGTTCGCACGGCGGCTGCGGTAGGTGTTGATGCGGTCTTCGATCTCGTGACGGAAGTG
>JAEYQX010000101.1 GCA_023409795.1 Pseudomonadota bacterium | reverse complement strand
GGATCGCCCTCGTCCATGAAGTCGGCCATCTCGCCCGCGGCGGGCGGGGCAAGGGTGCTGTCGGCGAGGTCGGGGGCGGCATAGCTGCGCGGCTCGGCGGCGCGATCCTGTGGGGTGGCCTGGTCGCGCGGCGAGACGGGATCGGTGGCGGCGTTCTGGGCCGTGGCGTTTGATGAAGACGTGTTCTGATGGGGCATGGTTCACTCCCTTGGGTTGCCCCTAACGAAGGGGGCGGGCGGTGCCCGGTTCCATACCGCCCAGCCTGGACGGGGCCCGGACCGGGCAGCCGGGCCTAGCGCAGCGACGGATGGCGGCGCTGGTGGCCCAGGGCGCAGACGACCAGCGTGGCCGCCCCCGCCATGGTCAGGCCCAGCAGGCTGGCAGAGACCGCCGGATGGCGCGCGGCGGTGGTATAGGTGCTGAACGACCGGCCCGGGCCCTTGCGGCGATAGACCCGCCCGTCCGAGCGGCCATGGAACAGGTTGTCGCCGGGGGTCAGCGGGTCATCGCTCTGCTGCACCCGGGGCATGAGGAAGCCAAAGACCCGCTCCATGACCGGGGGCATCAGCTGGGCGCTGCCGACCATCATTCGCCCGCCGCCGCCGATGGTTATGCTGCGAACCTTATGAGTTGCCGCATGGAGAATGGCCTCGGCCACCAGCTCGGGCGCATAGACGGGCGGGGCCACCTGGGGCTCATGATCGGTGTGGTTGCGGGCATTCTCGGAAAAGGGCGTGCCGATGCCGGACGGCTTGATCAGGGTCACCTGCACCGGCTTGCGGGCATGGCGCAGCTCGATGCGCAGGGCATCGGTAAAGCCCTTTACCGCGTGCTTGCTGGCCGAATAGGCCCCCAGCAGGGGAATGGCGAAGTCCGAGTTGATCGAGCCGACATTGATCAGGGTGCCGCCGCCCTCGCGGCCTTCCAGGTGACGGACGGCCGCCCGCGAGCCATAGACCACGCCCCAGTAGTTGGTCTGGAACAGCCGCTGATGCTCGTCGGTCGGCAGGTCCATGATGTCGCCATAGATGCCGACGCCGGCATCATTGATCCAGGTGTCGAAGCCGCCGAAGGATTCGATGGCCTGGTCGACGATCTGCTGGACCTGGGCCTCGTCACCGACGTCGGCCACGACGGTGGCGACACGGCCGCCCTTGGCCCTGATCTCGTCCGCGACCAGTTCAAGCGTGTCGGCGGTGCGGGCGGCCAGCACCAGCGAGGCCCCCGCCTCGGCGGCCGCCCTGACGGTTGCCAGACCAATGCCGGACGTCGCGCCGGTGATGACGATGGTTTGCTGCTCAAGCGGCTTTTGGTGGACCCTCATGTCGCTTCCTTCCTGGCTGGGGGATGAGGAAAACGAACCGGTCGGGCCCGGTCAGGTTCCGCCGTGGGAGCGTCAGCCAATTTGCGAACATTTCCCTCCATGCCGGGCGAGGGAAGGGTGGGGCGGCGGCTTTGTCGTGAAGCCGACTTTGCCCGATCCGCCTTGCCCGCCCTGCGTTCCGGCCACGAACGAGAGCAAGGCCATGAGCGTCATAATACCCTTTCCTGTCCGACCCAGACCCCGGCCCCGGTCGCGTCGCTGGCTGTGGGCGGTGGCGGGGCTGTCTGCGGCGATCCTGGCCTCGAGCGGGGTCTATATGGCCGGGCGTGACCTGCTGCGCGCGGCCCAGGTGGCGGCGGTGGTGTCGCCCGATCCTGCGGCGGGCACCTGAGCCGGATCAGAAGGGGAAGAAGATGGGGATGGCGACCATGGCCGCGGCCCAGGTGACCAGGTTCAGCGGCACCCCGACGCGCACGAAGTCCATGTAGCTGTAGCCGGCCATGTTGAAGACCAGGACATTGGTCTGGTAGCCGAACGGCGTGGCAAAGGCGGCCGAGGCGGCCATCATGACGCAGACCAGGAAGGGGCGGGGATCGACGCCCAGGCTGTCGGCCAGGGCCACGGCCACCGGGGTGATCAGGACCGCCACCGTGGCATTGGACAACAGCTCGGTGGCAAACAGGGTCACGCCATAAAGGACGATCAGGGCCCCCAGCGGCCCCATGGGGCGGATAATGTCGATCAGGCGGCCTGCCCCTGCCTGGGCCAGGCCGGTCACCTCGATGGCGGTGCCAACGACCACCATGCCGGCGATCAGCAGCAGGATCTCGGGCCTGAGGCCGGCATAGGCCTCCTCGGGGGTGATGACGCGCAGCAGGATCAGGGCCACCGCCCCGGCAAAGGCCGCCGCCGCGATCGGGGCCCAGCCCAGGGCGGCCGCCAGGATGACCAGGACAAAGACCCCCAGCGAGACCAGGGCAGGCTTGATCCGGAAGGGGCGGTCACCGGCACCATACAGGGCCACGTCGCCCAGGTGGGCATCGCCCGATCCGTCGGACTGGTTGCGCGATTCCCCAAGGCGCGGCAGGCGCAGGAAGAAGAAGCGACGACGCCAGTCGGCGGCCTCGGCAGCCCTGCGGCGGGCTTCTTCCTCCTCGGCCAGGCGGGCGGCTTCGGCCTCGTCCTTTTGCACCGAGCGGCCCAGCTGGCGCGCGCCGACGAAATAGAGCCACAGACCCCCGGCCAGGGCGATGCACAGGCCAACGGGGGTGATCTCGAACAGGCTGAAGACCGGCTGGCCGGCGTTGCGGGCCATGTCGTTTACCAGCAGGTTGGTCGAGGTGCCGATCAGGGTCAGCAGGCCACCCATGACGGTGACATGGCTGAGCGGCATCAGGAAGCGCTTGGGCGACAGCTTAAGCGACTGGGCCACGTCGCGGATCACCGGGGCGGCCAGGACCACGACGGGCGTATTGTTGAGGAAGCCGCCGACCGAGCCGCACAGGCCGATGACGACCCAGATGCCCGCCGCCCCGACGCGGGTCGCCAGCTCGGTCGCCTTGCGGATCATCAGCCCCAGCAGGCCGGACAGCTCGATGGCATAGGCGATGACAAACAGGCCGGCCAGGGCGATCACGGCGGGGCTGGCAAAGGCACCCTGGACCTCGACCGGGCGCACTACGCCCAGCAGCAGCAGGACGGCAGCCCCCGTCAGGGCGACGACGTCGGCACGCAC
>JAEYQX010000078.1 GCA_023409795.1 Pseudomonadota bacterium | reverse complement strand
GGCTTGACCGGAGGGCCCACGGCCAGTCCAGGTGCCCCTGCCCCCCCTATTCCCCCGCGCCAATCCCGGGTTTTTCCCGCGACTGCGCGCGAGCGGCGGCAATCGGCGCGCCGGGGTTTGGCAGGCTGGCAGGCTGTCCCCTCACCGGCCAACCAAACCGGATTAGACGGATGAGACTCTCTAGACCCTGTTTTTTTATCTCGCGGCGTCAGGCCGCGAAGCGCCCGCCCTTGGTGGCATAGGCCTGGGTGCCCCGGGTAAAGACCTGGTCGCCGGGCAGGATGGCGTCGATGGCGATGTCCCCGGCCGTGGCCAGCCGCTCATAGATCGGGCCAAAGTCCTGCAGGGTCGCCGCCTTCAGGTCCTCGATGCTGTCGATGACGAAATAGACATGCTGGAAGTCGTCGATCCGGTAAAGGGTCTTCATCACCCGCTCCAGGTCAAAGCCCAGGCGGTTCGGCGACGGATCCTCCAGGCTGAAGACGCTTTCGGTCGCCGAGGACACGATCCCGGCCCCATAGATCCGCAGGCCATCGGCCTCCTTCATCAGGCCGAACTCGACCGTATACCAGTAAAGCCGCGCCAGCTTGTCCAGCATCCCCAGCGAGGCCGCCCTCTGCCCGCCCTTGCCATAGGCTTCCATATAGGCGGCGAAATCCGGGTCGGTCAGCATGGGGACGTGGCCGAACACGTCGTGGAAGATGTCCGGCTCCTGCAGGTAATCCAGCTGGTCCGGCTTGCGGATGAACTGGCCCGACACAAACCGCCGGTTGGCCAGGTGGTCAAAGAAGACATCCTCGGGCACCAGTCCGGGCACGCACACCACCGTCCATCCGGTCAGGGCTTGCAGCTTGGGGTTCAGCACCTCGAAGTCGGGAATCCCGCCGGTGTTCAGGTCCAGGGCCTGAAGCCCCTTCATATAGGCCTCGCAGGCCCGGCCCGGCAGGATCTTCATCTGCCGCTCGTAAAGCGTGTTCCAGGTCTGGTGCTCGACCTCGGTGTAGTCAGCCCAGTTCTGGGGAATGGTCCAGTCGGCAGCGGCGCCCTCTGGCGGGGCTTCAAAAACGTGCTCGAAATCGGACATGGGGGGCGCTCCTTCAGCTCTGTGGCTGTTTGGCGCAAGTTTAGCGCGCGCCCCGCGCCGCGTCACGCACGTCTATTGCAAGGCTCGATCGCGAGGGGCACGGTGCCCCTGGCCATCGACGGTGAACAGGATACCGGCGTCCGTCCCCGACAGGGGCTCAACATCGGGCGTCGCCACCAGAACGTCCTCGGCGGCATAGGCAATGACCCCGCCCTCCTCGGCCACGACCAGGACGTGATAGAAGGGCTGGTCAGCCCGGACCGACCCGGTCTCCTCGCGCGGCCCGGCATAGCTGGCATCGACATCCATGATCAGGCCCTCAAAGGCCTCGTCGCGGTGCCTGACGATCTGGCCCAGGCGGAACCGGGCAATGTTCTGGCGCTTGTCCATCCCCGCCTAACGCCTGCCCCGAAAGGCGGATGCACGGCGGTTACGTCTATTTTCAAGCTTGTGTCTTGGCTTGGCCGCAAAGGTGGGTCTAACCTGATGGGGACGGGCGCCGCTAATGGACGGCCCTTTTGAAAGTTCGGCCCATGCCGGAGACCCCTGGCGCGCCTGCACGGCGCGACGCGCGGTCCCAGCCCACGAAGTCGGCCCCTGCGGCGACTTCCGGTCGCGATGCGCCCCTCTATGGCGCGCTCGACCTGGGGACCAATAATTGCCGGTTGCTGATCGCGAAGCCTTCGCGCGATGGCTTCCGCGTGGTTGATTCCTTCAGCCGCATCGTGCGCCTGGGCGAAGGCCTGGCGCGGACGGGTCGCCTCGACGACCAGGCGATGGATCGGGCCTATGAAGCCCTGGCCCTGTGTGCCGAGCGCATCGCCCGCAAGGGACTGGATGCCAGCCGCCTGACCGCCGTGGCCACCCAGGCCTGTCGCGCTGCCGAAAACGGCCCGGCCTTCATCGAGCGCGTGCGCCGCGGCACCGGGCTGAAACTCACCATCATCGACCCGGCCGAGGAAGCCCGCCTTTCCGTCGCCGGCTGCATGAACCTGTTTGATCCGCGCGCCGAGGGGGTGCTGGTCATCGACGTGGGCGGCGGCTCGACCGAGCTGTCGTGGATGGTGCGCGGCAGCCAGGGCTTTGAAAGCCAGGCCTGGATGTCCACGCCCCTGGGCGTCGTCACCCTGGCCGAGCGCCATCCTGAGCCCGAGGCGGACAAGGAGGCCTGGTATGAGGCCATGGTGGCCGATGTCAGCGCCATGCTGGCCGCAGGCGGGCCGACCGATCCGGCCCTCGTCGAGCTGTTCAGGTCCGGCCGCGTCCACATGGTGGGCACCTCGGGGGCCATCACCAGCCTGGCCGGCATTCACCTGGGCCTGCGCCGCTACCAGCGCGACCTGGTCGACGGGCTGTGGATGACCCGCGCTGACTGCGACAAGGCGGCCCTGATGCTGAAGCGGCTTGGCCCCGATGGCCGGGCGGCGGAAAGCTGCATTGGCCCCGACCGGGCTGACCTGGTCCTGGCAGGCGCGGCCATCCTGGAGGCGGTTCAGCGGGCCTGGCCGTGCGAGCGCGTCCGCGTCGCCGACCGTGGCCTGCGCGAAGGGCTGCTGCTGCAACGGATGAGCCAGGATCGGCGCCGGTCGCGCCGCCGTCGCCAGCGCCGGGGCCGCTCCAACCGCAAGGCGGCGGCTGAGGCGGCGGCTAGCTGACCTGGACCGGTATGTCGATGTCGCAGACCGAGAAGTCCGCGCCACTCGCCTGCCGCGTCGCCTCGACCAAGGCCCGGAAGCGGGCCGAGGCCGGGTCGAGCACCCGCACCGAAGGCTTGTCACCCTCGGTCATGTCGGCCACCACCCGCACCCGCTCCATGCGATCGGGGTCGGTGACCAGGCCGTCGGGGTTGGGGCTGAACTTCAGGGCGCGGACCACGTCCAGCCCCGAAACCACCTTGCCCCAGATCGTGTAGCGCTTGTCCAGCGGCGGATAGGGCTGGCGCATCAGGAAGAACTGGCTGTTGGCGCTGTCGGGGTTGTCATCGCGCGCCATGCCCGCCACCCCGGCGCAGTAAATCCCCCAGCCGTGGACCTTGCGGTCGGCGGTCCCGGCCATGATCTCGTCCGGCTGGGTCTGGATCGGCAGGGAATGCAGGAAGCCGACCAGGCTTCCGGCCGGGGCCGCCACGGCCTCGAACGGGGTCGCGCCGTCGCGCCGGAAGGTGAACTCGGCCTTCAGGTCCGGGAACGGGCTCTGGCCGTCGCCGGTGCCCAGCGGGTCGCCGGTCTGGGCCATGAAGTTGTCGATGACCCGGTGCCACAGCAGGCCGTCATAAAAGCCCCGCGCGGCCAGCAGGCGGATGCGCGCGACATGGGCCGGGGCGACCTCGGGGGCCAGCTCGACCAGGATCCGCCCCCGGTTCGTGTCGATCACCAGCAGGCGATCCTCGGGCACGGTCCGCCATTCGCTGGCCTGGGGCGCGGTGGCGTCAGGCACCACCTCCAGGTAGGGCCGCTCTTGGGCCTGGGCCGCCAGGGGCAGGGCCAGGGCGGCCGCCGCCAGGGCTGTCGTCAGTCGCCGCATCCTTGTCTCCCCCAAGCTGGCCAGCGATCAGCGGCCGACCTGAACCACCGGCTGCACATCGCAGATGTGGAAGGCATTGCCCTTGGCCGTCCGGGCCGCCGCCACCGCCTCGTTGAAGGCGGCCGAGCCGGGCTGGGCCACCCTGACCACCGGGCGCTGGCCCTGCGGCAGGGCCGACGCCATCTGCACCTTGACCATGATGTCAGGATCGCCCGCGACCTTGCCATCCTCGGCCTCGCTGCCCGGCTTCAGGGCCAGGACCACCTCCTGCCCGGCCACCACCCGGCCGAACGGCGTATAGGCCTCGTTCAGGTTGTCGTTGCGCCCGGACATCAGGAAGAACTGGCTGTTGGCGCTGTCGGGCGAATTGGCCCGGGCCATGCCTGCCACGCCGGGGCAGAACAGGCCTTGCGCCGAGGTCTTCAGGTCCGCCGTGACGAACATCTGGGCGTCCGGCTGGGTCGCGATGGGCATGGTGCCCATGATGCCGACCAGGCCCTCCCCCGCGTTCTCGACCGGCGCAAAGCCGCTGTCGCGACCGCGGCGGAAGCTGAACTCGCCCGGCACGTCAGGCAGGTCGCTGCCGCCCGCCCCCGTGCCCTGGGGATCGCCGGTCTGGGCCATGAAGTTCGGGATCACGCGGTGGAACTTCAGCCCGTCATAGAAGCCGCGTTCGGTCAGGGTGCGGATGCGCTCGACATGGCGCGGTGCCATGCGCGGTTCCAGCTCGACCAGGACCTGGCCCTTGGAGGTGTCGATCACCATCAGGTTTTCCGGCGCGACCTCGCGCCAATCAGCCGACTGGGCACCGGCAGAGGTCGCCAGCAGCGAAGCCACGGCCGCGGCCGCCATCATCTTGATCGTCATGTCCTATCCTGCAGTCTGGGGCTTGACCTTGGCCCGGACCTGGTCAGCCACGGCCGGGCTGACGAAGCTGTTGATGTCACCATCCAGCCGCGCGATCTCCTTGACCAGGCGCGAGGCAATGGCCTGGTGACGCGGGTCAGCCATCAGGAAGACGGTTTCGATCTGGCTGTTCAGGCGCTGGTTCATCGCCGTCATCTGGAATTCGTATTCAAAGTCCGCCACGGCCCGCAGGCCGCGCACGATCACATTGGCGTCGACTTCCTCGGCAAAGTGCATCAGCAGGCTGGAGAAGGGGCGCACCTCGATGTCGGCGTTGAAGCGCTCGACCTCGACCTTGAGCATCTCGACGCGCTCGGCCGTGCTGAACAGCGGCCCCTTGGCGTCGTTCTGGGCAACGCCGATGACCAGCTTGTCCACCAGCTTGATAGCCCGCCCGATGATATCGAGATGGCCGTTCGTGATCGGGTCAAAAGTGCCCGGATACAGTCCGATACGCATTAAGGCAGGCTCCCCGCGTTTGGGTGTCGTTTAGCAGGTGCGAAATCAGCGGCCTAGATCATCTGACAGGGGTTTGATCGCCAGGCTGTGATCAGTCGCTCCAGAACCTTGGGGTCGTTGGGGTATTCGCAGCCGTCGATGGCCAGGATGGCACAGGCCGGTGTTGTGGCATTGCAAAGGAAGGCGCCGTCAAACTCCGGTATTTCCCCAAGAAAGACCGGGCGCGTGACCGTGGCCATGCCCTGCCCTTCCAGCCCGCGGCGGATCAGCGCCATGCCTGTGCCAGCCAGCTGCGGAGCCTGGGGCCAGACCACCGTCTCGCCCTGGATCAGGCCCAGGTTCCAGACCGATCCCTCTGAAATCAGGCCATCGGCATCGACAAACAGGGCATCGTCAAAGCCCGCCGCCTGGGCCCGCCGCCGCGCCAGGGTCAGGCCCAGGGTGGCATTGTGCTTCAGGTGGGCCATCTCGCGGGCATAGACCTGGGCCTGGACCCGGATCGGGCGGTCCAGAGCCGAAGGGGCGGCGCTAAGGGTCGTCAGCACGTGCGGCGTGACCACGGCTGACGGCTGGCGCAGGCTGATCTGGGGCGAGAACAGGTTGACCCTCAGGCCGAACCGCCCGGCCCGGCCCGCCAGGGCCTGCCGCATTCGCGTGCGAAGCACCGCCTCGGGCACTGCTTGGCCAAACAGCTCCAGCGCCTCGGCCGCCAGCCGGGCCAGGTGCAGATCCAGGCCCCGCACCGCGCCATCCTCGACCACCATGGAGGTAAAGGCACCATAGTTGGACAGGACGAACTGGCCCAGGTCCTCGGCCAGGGCGGGCTGACCGTCGATGCGTTGCTCAACCATCAGCCCGGGCCTGAAAGGCGGTTAGGCTTCGCCCTCGGCCGGGGCGTCAGCCACGACCTCGGCCTCGCCGTCGATCTCGGCGCTGTCGTCCTCGCCCGTCGAGGGCAGGCGCTCGACCGAGACGACCTTTTCATCGGCCCCCGTGCGGAAGATCATCACGCCCTGCGAGGCACGGCCGACGATGCGGACCTGGCCCACCGGGGTGCGGATCATCTGGCCACCGTCGGTCACCAGCAGCAGGTCGTCTGCCGCCTCGACCGGGAAGGCCGCAGCCAGGCGCTTGCCAGCACGACCGCCGAGGCCGTGCGCGGTCAGGCCCTGGCCGCCGCGACCGGTGCGGCGGTACTCATAGGCCGACGAGCGCTTGCCAAGGCCGTTCTCGCTGACGGTCAGGATGAACTGTTCGGCCGCTTCCAGCTCGGCGATACGTTCGGCGGTCAGGGCAGCGTCGGCGACGCCTTCCTCCTCGGCCTCGGCGGCCACGACCTCTTCGTCGCCCTCACCCGCAGCGGCGCGGCGGGCGGCGTTGGCGTGCTTCACATAGGCGGCGCGCTCTTCGGGCGAAGCGTCCACGCGGCCCAGGACGGCCATGGAAATCACCTCGTCACCATCTTGCAGGCGGATACCGCGAACACCCGTCGAGTCACGGCCCTTGAACACGCGCACATCGTCCGCCTTGAAGCGGATGGCGCGGCCCAGTGCCGTGGTCAGCAGGATGTCATCTTCGGCGGTGCACAGGCCGACGCCGACCATGCGGTCACCATCTTCCAGCTTCATGGCGATCTTGCCCGCACGGTTCACGGTGGCGAAGTCGCTCAGCTTGTTACGACGCACATCGCCCGACCTGGTGGCGAACATGATGTCGTAGTCACCCCAGGTCGATTCATCCTCGGGCAGCGGCAGCACGTTCATGATGCTGTCGCCCGGCTCGATCGGCAGCAGGTTGACGAAGGCCTTGCCCTTGGACTGCGGCGTGCCCAGCGGCAGGCGCCAGGTCTTCAGCTTGTAGGCCTTGCCGTTGGTGGCAAAGAACAGGACCGGCGTGTGGGTCGAGGCCGAGAAGACGCCGGTGATGGCATCCTCGTCCTTCATCGACATGGCCGAACGGCCCTTGCCGCCGCGATGCTGGGTCCGATAGGCGTTCAGCGCCACGCGCTTCACATAGCCGGTGTGGGTGACGGTCACGACCATGTCCTCGCGCGGGATCAGGTCCTCGTCTTCCATCTCGTGGTCGCCCTCACCGATGACGGTGCGGCGCGGCACGGCGAACTGCTCCTTGACCGACAGCAGGTCCTCGCGGATCAGGGCCAGGACGTTCTTGCGGTCCGACAGGATTTCCAGGTGGCCCGAGATGGTGCCGGCCAGGGTGCCCGCCTCGCCGAAGATGTCGTCGCGGCCCAGGCCCGTCAGGCGCGACAGGGTCAGGGCCAGGATGGCCTTGGCCTGTTCGTCGGTCAGCTTGATCAGGCCACCTTCGACCAGGACGGTGCGCGGGTCGGCGATCAGCTCGACCAGGGCCATCATGTCGCCCACTGGCCAGGCCTTGGCCTGCAGGCGCTCGCGGGCCTCAGCCGGGTCAGCCGACGAACGGATGATGTGGATCACCTCGTCGATGTTGGCGACAGCCACGGCCAGACCGACCAGGACGTGGCCGCGGTCGCGGGCCTTGGCCAGCTCGAACTTGACGCGGCGGACGATGACGTCCTCGCGGAACTCCAGAAAGGCGTCCAGCAGGGCGCGCAGGCCCATCTGCTCGGGCCGGCCATGGTTCAGGGCCAGCATGTTGACGCCGAACGACGACTGCAGCGAGGTGTAGCGATAGAGCTGGTTCAGGATGACATCGCCCGAAGCGTCACGCTTCAGCTCGATAACCATCCGCATCCCCTGGCGGTCGGACTCGTCGCGAACGTCGGCAATGCCTTCCAGCCGCTTTTCGCGGACCATTTCGGCGATCCGCTCGATCAGGGTCTGCTTGTTGACCTGATAGGGCAGCTCGGTGATGACGATGGCCTCGCGGTCCTTGCGGATCTCCTCGATCGAGGCCTTGCCGCGCACGATGACCGAGCCACGGCCGTCACGCAGCGCTTTGCGCGGTGCAGTGCGGCCCATGATCTCGCCGCCGGTCGGGAAGTCGGGGCCCGGCACGATGTCCAGCAGGGCCTCGTCCGAGACTTCCGGATCGTCCAGCAGGGCCACGGCCGCGTCGATCACCTCACCCAGGTTGTGCGGCGGGATGTTGGTCGCCATGCCCACGGCGATACCGCCCGCGCCGTTGACCAGCAGGTTCGGGATGCGGGTCGGCAGGACGACCGGCTCCAGTTCCTTTTCGTCGTAGTTCGGCTGGAAATCGACCGTGTCTTTTTCAATGTCGGTCAGCATGGCCACGGCGGCGTGGGTCATGCGCGCTTCGGTGTAACGCATCGAGGCGGGCATATCGCCGTCGACCGAGCCGAAGTTGCCCTGGCCGTCCACCAGGGTCAGGCCCATCGAGAAGTCCTGGGCCATGCGGACCAGAGCCATATAGACCGAGGCGTCACCATGCGGGTGGAAGCGACCCAGCACGTCACCGACCACACGCGCGCACTTGGAATAGGCGCGGTCCGGCGACATGTTCAGGTCGTGCATCGAATACAGGATGCGACGGTGCACGGGCTTCAGGCCATCGCGCGCGTCAGGCAGGGCGCGGCTGACGATCACGCTCATGGCGTAGTCGAGATAGGAGCGCTTCAGCTCGTCTTCGATCGTGATGGTGGAGATGTCACCGGGCAGGGAGGGTGCGCCGTTGTCGTAGCTGTTGTCGGTCAAGGAAATCAGGCTTTAAATGGCCGGAATCGGAACGTGATCCGCTAGGATGGTTTCTAGCATCAGGGGGGCGCTGAGGCAAAGCAGAGCCTCCGTTTTACCCGGACCAAAGGACAGCTCATCATGCGTATGCTCGCCCCTATCAGCCTGGCCCTGACCGTCGGTGCCCTGACGGCTTCCTGCGCCACCGCCCAGAGCGCGAATTCGCCCGCAGATCACACCGGCATGGCGCACGCCGCTCCCGCCCAGGGCCCTGCCGCGCGGGCAACGCCGGGCCAGACCGGACGCGCCTCCCTGATCAATGCCCAGGGCGAGCAGATCGGCCAGCTGACCCTGACCCAGGGCACGACCGGACTGCTGATCCGCGTCGAGGCCACGGGCCTGACGCCGGGCTGGCACGGCATCCACCTGCACGCCACCGGCCAATGCGCGGCACCGTTCACCTCTGCCGGGGGCCACATCAAGCACAATACGGATGGGGTGCATGGCCTGCTGAACCCCGAAGGGCCGGACAATGGCGACCTGCCCAATATCTTTGCCGATGCCCACGGCTCGGTGAAGGCCGAGCTGTTCACCACCCGTGCCCGCATCGCGGCTGAAGGGCCCGGCGAATGGCTGTGGGATGCCGATGGCTCGGCCCTGGTGATCCACGCCAATGCCGACGACCACTCCAGCCAGCCGATCGGCGGAGCCGGCGACCGGGTGGCCTGCGCGGTCCTGAGCGCCAACTAGGCCAGGGGAAAGGATTCAGGCCTTGGCGGCCCCGGCGCGAAGCCCGCGCTCCGCCAGGGCCACGACCACCACCCCCGCCAGGGTCAGGGCCACGCCCGTCAGGATCTGGGGCGTCAGGACGTCCCCCATCCACAGCCAGCCGATCAGGATGGACACCAGGGGTGCGCCCAGCAGATAGGGCGTCACCCGCCCTGCCTCGCGCCTCTGCACCAGCCAGAAGACCAGGCTGGTGGCCAGGACCGAGGACACCAGGCCAGCCCAGACGATCGTGCCCCAGACCAGCGGCGTTGCCGACCGGATCGCCTGCCACTGGCCGGTCTCGAAGACCGCACTGGCCAGGGCCATGGCTGGCAGGGCGGTCAGGGCCAGCAGCCCCTGCATCTTCAGCGGTGAAATCGAGGTGGTGCGGCGCGCGATTACGGTCACCAGGGCCCAGACCGAGGCCCCGGCCGCGCCCACCAGTATGGCCTTGCCGTCCTGCAGGGCATGGGCGTCCAGGGTCATCCAGGCCACCCCGACAAGGGCAATGCCCAGGCCCAGCACCGCCAGCCTCGAAATCCGCTCGCCCAGCAAGGCAAAGGCAAAGACCGAGGTCATCGGGATCCACAGCTGGGTGGCCACGGTCACCGGGCTGACGTCCTGCGCCAGCCAGAAGGCCAGATAGATCAGGCCATAATGCACCGGCCCGCCCAGGACCGCGATCAGGACCAGGCTCTTCCAGTTGGGAAAGGGCGGCCGCACGAACCAGGCCAGGCAGGCAGCGGCGATCCCGAAGCGGAAGGCCACGACCAGCAGCGGCTGCATATGCTCGGTGGCGATCTTGGCCGCCGCATTGTTCACGCCCCAGATCACCACGACCGCCACGATCGCGGCGATTTCGGCAAGACCAAGCGGGGAGACAGGGGGACGGTTCACGCCAGCCTGTTGCCACAATGAACCGGCAAATACGCGTCACATTCCGTATCCAGACCTTACAGCGTTTGCTCACTCAATGCGTGGACGCAGGCGGTAAGGGTGGTATGGGGCCTGTCATCCAGTGATGAGGTTGATCCATGCGTGTTCTTGCCGCCGTGTTGATGGCAGCTGCAGCCCTGACGACGGGCCCGGCCCTGGCCCATACAGCCGGTCAGAGCGTGGTGGTCTCGCCCCAGGCCCTGCCCGAACCTGATGGCCGCCCGCGCCTGTTCCTGGGTGGCAGCATCGACATGGGCAATGCCCCGGACTGGCAGGCCGCCATGACCGAGGCCCTGTCGGACATGGACGTGGTGGTCCTGAACCCGCGCCGGCCTGACTGGAACAAGGACTGGAAACCGATCGCCTCCGAGCCCGAGTTCCGCCGCCAGGTCGAATGGGAGCTGGCTGCCCTGGAGGCCAGCGACGTCATCGTCATCTATTTCGCCCCCGGCACCCAAAGTCCGATCAGCCTGCTGGAAATGGGCCTGTTCGCGCGCACCGGAAAGCTGATCGTCCTGGCCCCCGACGGTTTCTGGCGCAAGGGCAATGTCGACATCACCGCCGAGTTCTATGGCGTGAAACAGGTGGCCACCATGGATGAGCTGCTGGTCGCCGTCCGCGAAGCCCTGGACGAGCACGCGGCCGGCTAAGCCGCCCCCTTCCCTGCCCGCCTGCCGGGCCGTGCAAACAGGAAAGGCCCTCCGGTATCCGGAGGGCCTTTTGCTTTGGGACCTTTATGTCCGATCAGAACGGGATGTCGTCGTTCAGGTCGTAGGATTCCTTGGGACCCGAGGGACGGTTGGCACCGCCGGTCGAGAAGCCCGAGGAATAGTCGTCGTCACCGCGGCCGCCGCCCTGGCCCCCGCCGTAGCCGCCGCCCGAGCCGCCACCGTCGCCGCGACCGCCCAGCATGGTCAGCTGGCCGTTGAAGCGTTGCAGGACGATCTCGGTCGAATACTTCTCGACGCCCTGGGCATCGGTGTACTTGCGGGTCTGTAGCGAGCCCTCGATGTAAACGGTCGAGCCCTTCTTCAGGTAGTTTTCGGCCACCTTGACGATGTTCTCGTTGAAGATGACCACCTGGTGCCACTCGGTCTTTTCCTTGCGCTCGCCGGTGGCCTTGTCGCGCCATTGTTCCGAGGTGGCGATGCGCAGGTTGGCGACGCGGTCGCCGCTGTTCAGCGTACGGATTTCCGGGTCCCGCCCCAGATTGCCGATGAGGATGACCTTGTTGACGCTACCGGCCATGACCGATGTCCCTTTTTATCTTGATGCCGTCGCCTGACTTAGCAGATCACGGACCTGTGTTCCAGTTTTGTTCACACCCTTTCACGGGCGGGAAATTCAGTTGGGTGCAACGGCGACCGGACGATTGTCGATGTCGCGCTGGATCGCCCCGGGGATGGCCAGGCGACCGTCGCCGGTCCGCGCCAGGGCAAAGAAGCGCGGCCCGGTCAGGGTCCGGCCAAACTTCACCCCGCCCCGGTCGATGAAGATATACTGCCCCTGATAGGCCCCGATCAGGTCGCGGTTCGATCCGCCCATGCGCAGGAATCGCAGCCGCATTTCCTCCAGTCGCGCCGCGCAGAACTCGATCTGCGGCTGGTCGCGGTGCAGGACGTTGAACTGCGGCTTGCCGTCGTTGTTCGGGAAGGTGACGTGATAGCAGACGCCCTCGTCGGTCGGGGCGCCGACTTCGCCCTCACCGCAGCCGGCCAGGACCAGGGTCGCAGAGCCGAGCATCAGGGCAAGGGCCAGGGATTTCAGGCTCATCGCGGCACCTCGGGGAATTGGCAGTTGCGATCCTGCTGGGCCAGGGTGCGGAAGCGGACATTGTCGCGCGACTGCTCGACCCGGCGCGGCACCAGGCGCAGGGTCGTCTCACCCCAGCGGCCATACTGGGCCTCGCCCGGGCGCAGGCAGATACCCGAATAGAGGGCCTGGACGCAGCTGCCCAGGCTCATCTCGCCGACCATCCGCCATTCCGAGCCGGTGTGGCGCAGACAGGCCGTGCCCGCAGCCGGTGCCGGGGACGACGGGCGCGGCTCGACCTGGGGCCGCGGCTGGGCCTCGACCGGCGGGTCCAGGAAGTCATCGGTCGCAATGGGCGGCAGTTCCGGCGGCGGCGAGAAGGCGGCAGTGGGCGCAGCAGCCAGGCTGCCGGTGGAATCAAGGCCCACGTCCAGGGCGCTGGTCGCTACCCCGTTGCGCTGGGCGCAGTCGGCCAGGGTGGCCAGGCCCACGAACTGGCCGTCGACAAAGCAGCGCAGCTCGCGGTTCGGCTCCAGCCCCGGTGCATCGGCCACCTCGACGGTCAGCCCGCCCTGGGCGGCCGGCGGCGCTTCGGCCGGCGCATCGCGTCCACTGCCGAACAGGGCGGCAGCCAGGACAGCGGCCAGGACAGCCACGCCCGCCCCGGCCAGGAGCACGTTGCGATTAGTCTTGTTGAGAGCCATGCAGAACCTGACGCCAATGTTGCCCTCAATAACCCCTGCCAGGGCCGATGCGTCAACCTAAAGCGCAAGCTGCCCCCATCCGCGTGACTGCTCTGGGGATAGGCCTAGCCCATCAGGCGGGCCAGGGCTGCCTGATAGTTGGCGATCTGGTTCTGCAGATAGACCGGCACGGTGCCGCTCGGGGCCTGGGTCGCCTTGGAGGCGGGAGCCAGGGCCGAATAGGCATCCCGCAACGACCGGACGCCGGCCGCCAGGATATCCAGCGCCGCCTTGGCATCCTCGGCCGTTTCAAGGCTCAGCCTGGCTGGCAGGTCAATGCCGATGGTGCGGATGTCGGTGGCCTTTGGACCAATGTAGCCGGGCGACAGGCCCAGTCCGCCCAGGGCGTCGCGCCCGGCCTCGCCGGCCCGCAGGATTATCCCCGCCTGATCGTCCGACGCGGTGATGGTCAGCCGCTGCACGCCGCCAGCCGTCACGCGCTCGCCCCCTTCCAGGCCCGTGACCTGGTCGCGTTCGGTCGTCAGGTTGACGCTGACGCCCCGCCCGGCTGCGCGCTCGATCTTGGTAGCCAGGCTGCGCAGGGTTTCCCTGGCATCAATGGTAATCGCGACTTCCCGCCCCGTATTGGCGGCCGTCACATAGAACCGGTCCCCCGCTCGCAGGGAGGTGACGTCGATCAACCGCAGGGAATCGCCCTGATTCAGCGGGCCGGTCGGCAGGCCCAGGCGATCCAGGACACTGGCCCCGTCCCTGGCCACGACCAGGGTGGAGGGCATGGCCTGCTGCCCGTCAGAGGTCCAGGTCTGGGTCCACTCCACGGCCCCGGTATCGGGGTCGATACGGGTCAGATAGCCCCGCGTGGGGTCCTCGTCCCTGGCGGTCAGGGCGCGGTCGGAGACCCCGGTCAACCAGACCTTGCCATCGACGATCTTGACGTCAGCGGCCGTGTCATTGCCCGCTGCGCCGACATAGGTCAGCCGATCGCCGGGCGAGGCCGCAAGGTCACCGGACAGAACCGTCACGAAGGCGTCCATGCCCCCGCTGTGCGCGGTGGTGGTCTGGCCTGCATCCAGCCCTGCATTGCGCGTCTGGCCGGCCAGGATGACCCGGCCATTCTCGACGGCAATGCCGGAAACCTCGCCGCCACCGATACTGCCCAGGTCCCTTTGCGACAGCAGAGAGGGCGCGCCCGCACCCAGCTGGAAGCTGCGCACCACCAACCGGCCGCTTTCCACCCCGGCGGTATAGAGGGTGTCCCCGACCGTCGTCATGGCCTGGACACTGTCCTCGCCTGCTGAGCCGAACTGCGTCGTGCCCAGCATCAGGGGCTGCACGGGGGCCAGGCTGTGGGCCTGGGTCTCGCTGAAGCTCTGGACATAGCCGTCCCAGCCACCCACCACCGAGCCGCCCGGCATGGCCGACTTGGCCCGGCCCGCGACATGGATGCGACCGTCGTCGCCAAACGAGACCGCCGTCGCCTCATCAGCCGCCCGGGCACCGCGACGCTGGGTCCACTGCTCCGTGCCGTCCGCGGCATAGACCGAGACGAAGCTGTCGGCCTCGCGCATATCCGTCACATGGGCTCCGGGCAGGAGGCCACCGACGACCGAACCGGCCACGGCGACACGGCCATCGTCGTCCACCGCCAGGGCATAGCCGGTGGCGGTATCCGCCGCGCCCAGCGTCCGGCTGAACAGCAGTTTGCCCGCCGAATCCATCTTCATCAGGACGACGTCGCTGGTGCCCTTGATCGGCTGGTTGTCCAGCCCCTCGGAAATATTGGCCACCATCCAGACCGAGCCGTCCGGGGCCACGGCACTGGCGCGGACGGAATCGACGCCAGCAGGCAGGGCCGTCTTGCCGATCTGCCCTTCGACCCAATGGCCCTGCTGCGCCGGATTAAAGGTTACCCCCTCCTGGAACTTCAGCATTTCCTGCTGGCCCGTGCCGTCGCCCTGGACGACATAGACGGCATCGGACGCGGTGGCGGGCACGAACTGCACCGTTTCCACCGAGCTGCCCCGCACATTCAGGGCCCAGCTTTCGCCGCGTGACGGCAGGGTGATGGTCTTGTCCCCCACCTTCAGGGTCCGGGGCTCCTGCTCGACCAGCTCGCGGCCAAGACGGGTGTCGAAACCGGCGGCTTCCAGCTTGCTGTTGATATGGGCCGTGACCGACGCCAGCGTGCGCGGCGCGGTGCCCATCTCCGACAGATCGATGGCGACCGTCTGCTGGGTCTGGCCCCTTGTGACCGAAATGCCAAAGCGCACGTCGCCCTGGAAGGCCTCGACCTCCGCGCTCAGGCTGCCGGTATGAACTATGCCGGTGGAATAGTGCTGCGAGGCCCGGGGCACGGCGGCCGAGGTCTGGGCCTTGGCCTGGGACTGGCCCGCAACCAGGCGAACGCCCTCCAGGTCCGTGGCCCCCAGATAGGCCTTGATCTCGGCCAGGCCGGCGTCCATCCGCCGGGCCAGCTGGGCGCGTTCCGAGGCACTGACAGCCTTGGCCGTGCCACGCTCTGCCAGGGCCTCCAGCATGGAAAGCCCCTGGTACATCGAGAAAATCTTGCGGTAGTCGCTGCTGTTGGCCCCGATCAGGTCCAGCCGGGCGTCATTCTCGTTGATGAAGCGGCGACCGCTAAGGGCTGCACGCAGCAGCTCCGACTGGGTGGCCTTTGGCGCTGACGCGGCCCAGGGCGCGGTGGGCTGCTTCTTGACAGGCACGGCGCTGCTGCTCGACCCGTAGAATGGATTCGAGGTCGCTCCGTACAAGCCGAGTAGATAGCTGTTGTTGATCACAGACGGCCTTGCTCCGCCGTCAGGCTAGAGCCCGCTTTGGTAACAAACGGTTTAAATCCCACCCTGCCAGGACCGGGCGGCCACTGGCAGGATGACGAAGCCCATCCTTAGCCCTTGAACAGCGACAGGATGATCTGCGGTGCCTGGTTGGCGATGGACAGAGCCTGCGAACCCAGTTGCTGCTGGACCTGCAGGGCCTGCAGGCGGGCGCTTTCCTTGGCCAGGTCAGCATCCACCAGGTTGCCGACGCCGGTCTCCAGCGAGTCGATCAGCTTGGTGACGAAGGTGGTGTGGTTGCCGATCTGCTTGGACTGGGCACCCAGTTCAGCCAGGGCCGCGGTGGTCGTGGTCAGGGCCGCTTCGACCGCACCCAGGGCGGCCGTCGCATTGACTTCGCTCAGCAGGTCAATTGTGCCGTCCAGGCCCAGCCCGGCCAGCGACAGGTCCTGCCGCGACATCAGGATGGTTTCAGAGGCATCGGCGTTGGCCAGGAACTCCAGGTCGGTCGCCAGGGTGCCGTCCAGGATGTTCTCGCCATCGAAGGAGGCGTTGGCGGCAAAGGAAGCCACCGACAGGAGCAGCGTCTGGAACTCGTCGTTATAGGCGGTGCGGGTCGCCAGCGAGGCCGACGGGTCCGAGGCCGCCGTGGCCTTCTGCCGCAGCTCGATCAGCAGGTCCGAAATCTGCTGCCCGGCCGCCATGGCGACGTCTGCGATGGAGGTGGCGCGGTCCAGGCTGGTCTTGACCGCTTCCAGCGCGCCGCTGTCCGCACGCTGGTTCTGGGCAATCGCCCAGGTGGCGGCATTGTCGCGCGCGCCGCCAACCTTCAGGCCCGTCGAGATGCGGTTCTGGGTGTCGGCCAGCCGGGAGCTGATGGAGTTCAGATTCTGGAGCGCTATCAGCGCAGACGAATTGGTGTTCACACTATTGGTCATGGCTTCTAGCCCCAGTTAAACTTCTGGAGGCCAGTATTGCCCAGGAATCCTGATCGTATGGTTAACGGAATGCCAAATCGCGCCGCTGCTCGTGGAACAGCGACGTCAAGCGACGACCTTGTCGACGAAATCAGGCGGAAGTCTTGATCAGGCCGCCCGCGTCATAGGTGGGATCATCGGCAAGATCAGCCAGGACCTTGTGCGGAATCTGGCGGATGACATCGCCC
>JAEYQX010000064.1 GCA_023409795.1 Pseudomonadota bacterium | reverse complement strand
TCATCGGTCAGTTCAAACCGGGCCTGGAGCCAGTACCAGAAGCCCTCGCGATCCTGGGGGCTGACCAGTATGGGCCGCTCGCGCAGCGACGACAGGTCGGTCAGTGACGGATCGGGACGGGCGATCAGGACGACCGGGTCCTTTTGCAGGAAGGCGGCCACGGCCTTCACCGGTGCCCGCTCGGCGACCAGCGACAGGGCCGAGAAGCTGTCACGTCCAAAGGCCAGTTCGGCATTGCTGCTGGCCAGCAGGGCCGGCACGTCCTGGCCTGCCTGGCCCGTCAGGATCTCGATATTCAGCCCGCGCCGCTCATAGGCCCCGATGGCCAGGGCCTGGTAGAAGCCGCCATGCAGGGCGCTGACCGGCCCGCCCGCTGCCAGGCGCAGGCGCACGCGGCCGGACTCGTCGACCGGGGCCTCGGTCCGGCCACAGGCCGCCAGGCTGCCCAGACCGCCCAGGGCAACCAGGCCCGAGGCTGCCAGGATCATCCGGCGCCGGGTCAGGCTGTCGGGGATGGAGGTGGCGCGAGTCATCAGCCCTTGGTGTAGGGGGCGGACCCGGATTTGGGAAGGTCGAGACGGCGGCCATGGCCCGATTTCCCGCCTTCGCAGCGCCGCTTGCCGCCCTGGCCTCGCTGGCGGCGCGCGTCATTTCCTGCGATGCTGGCGGGCAGGCAGGAGGAACAGTCATGGCAGGTGCCATCAGGGTAGGCGTCGGCGGTTGGACCTATGAGCCCTGGCGCGGGGTCTTTTATCCAGAAGGTCTGGTCCAGAAGCGCGAGCTGGAGTTCGCCAGCCGGGCCCTGACCAGTATCGAGATCAACGGCACCTATTATTCGACCTTCAAGCCCGACAGCTGGGCCAAGTGGCGCGACGAGACGCCCGACGGCTTTGTCTTTTCGGTCAAGGCCAGCCGCTATTGCACCAACCGCAAGGTGCTGGGTGACGGGGCCGAGAGCTTTGAGCGCTTCCTGTCCCAGGGGCTGACCCTGCTGGGCGACAAGCTGGGGCCGATCAACTGGCAGTTCATGGGCACCAAGACGTTCGATGCCGAGGACTTCGAGGCCTTCCTGAAGCTGCTGCCCAGGGAAAAGGACGGCCTGCGCCTGCGCCATGCTCTGGAGGTGCGCAACCCCAGCTTTGCCTGTGAAGCCTTCTATGATCTGGCCCGGCGTTATGGCGCGGCCATCGTCTATGCGGTCGAGGATACCGAGCCGACCTGGCCCCAGATCGACGAGGCGACGGCCGACTTTACCTATGCCCGGCTGATGTCGAGCCGCGAGGATGAGCCCACCGGCATGAGCGCCGACGAACTGGACCAGGTGGCCAGCCAGGTCCAGGCCTGGTCCAGCCGGGGTGACGTCTTTGCCTATTTCATCTCGGGGGCCAAGGTCAGGAACCCCGCCGCTGCCCAGGCCCTGATTGCGCGCCTGGACCGGTAACGACATTTCCAAGGGATATTGAGACCATGCCGATTGCAACCCGAGCCTTTGCCGCCGTGGCCTCGGACCAGCCCCTGCGTCCCTACAGCCTGCAGCGACGCGACCCGGGGCCGGGCGATGTGGTCATCGACATCCAGTATTGCGGGGTCTGCCACTCCGACCTGCACGCGGTGAAGAACGACTCTGGCGGCACCCGCTATCCCCTGGTGCCGGGGCACGAGATCGTGGGCGTGGTCAGCGCCGTGGGCAGCGGGGTGACGCGACACAAGGTCGGCGACCGGGTTGGGGTCGGCTGCATGGTCGACAGCTGCCGCACCTGTCCCTCATGCGCAGGGGGCGAGGAGCAGTATTGCCAGACCGGCACCACCTGGACCTATGCCTCGCGCGATCCGGGCGGCGAGGCGGTGGGCGAGGTCCAGACCCAGGGCGGCTATTCAGACCGGATCACCGTGGACCAGGCCTTTGTCCTGTCCATCCCGGGCAACCTGCCGCTGGATGCGGCGGCACCCCTGCTGTGCGCGGGCGTGACGACCTATAGTCCCCTGCGGCACTGGAAGGTCGGGCCGGGCTCGCGCGTGGCGGTGGTCGGGCTGGGCGGCCTGGGGCACATGGCGGTCAAGCTGGCCGTGGCCATGGGGGCCGAGGTCACGGTCATCTCGACATCTGATCGCAAGAAGGCCGATGCCGAACGCATGGGCGCGCGGCACTTCCTGATCAACCGCGACCGCGAGGCGATGAAGGCGGCGATGGGCCGGTTTGACCTGATCATCAATACCGTCTCGGCCACGCACGAGATTTCCGGCACGCTGAACCTGCTGGGCCTGAACGGCACCATGGTCATGCTGGGCCTGACCACCGAGGACCTGCCGGTCCGGGCCATGCCGCTGATCATGCGGCGTCGCAGCATCGCCGGCAGCCTGATCGGCGGCATCCGCGAAACCCAGGAGATGCTGGACTTCTGTGGGCGGCACAACATCACCAGCGAGATCGAGCTGATCGCCCCGCACGAGATCAGCCAGGCCTATGAGCGGATGGAAAGGTCGGACGTCCGCTATCGCTTTGTGGTCGATATGTCGCGGCTCGCCACCGAAAGTTGAGCAGGCCTTCTCGGTCAGCATCTGCCACGCTATGCCTTACGGCAGGGATAAGGCCTCAGGTGCCTTGACCGGGGTATCGGTGTTGGAAACAGGGGAGGTTTTCGATGGCTCGAGTGGCACTGGTGACAGGGGGAACGCGCGGCATCGGCAAGGCCATTGTCCAGCGGCTTCGCGAAGACGGGATGCAGGTCGCGGCGGGCTATTCGGGCAATGACGAGGCCGCTGCCGCCACGGCCCGTGAACTGGGCGTCATGGTGGTCAAGGGCAATGTCGGCCTGTTCGACGACTGCGCCCGCGCGGTCCAGCAGGTCGAGGCCGAGCTGGGCCCTATCGATGTCCTGATCAACAATGCCGGCATCACCCGCGACGGCTTCTTCCACAAGATGAGCAGCGAGCAGTGGTCCGACGTTATCCGCGTCAACATGGACAGCGTGTTCAACATGACCCGCCAGGTCATCAATGGTATGCGCGACCGCGGCTTTGGCCGGATCGTCAACATCTCCTCGATCAATGGCCAGAAGGGCCAGATCGGCCAGACCAACTATTCCGCCGCCAAGGCCGGCATGATCGGCTTTACCAAGGCCCTGGCGCTTGAAAATGCCCGCAAGGGCGTGACGGTCAACTGTATCGCGCCGGGCTATATCGACACCGAGATGGTCGGAGCCATGGACCAGAAGGTGCTGGATTCCATCATCGCCCAGATCCCGGTCGGGCGGCTGGGACGTGGCGAGGAGATCGCCGACATGGTGTCCTGGCTGGCGGGCGAGCGTGCCGGATATGTCACAGGCTGCACCTTGTCGCTCAACGGCGGGCAGTACCTGGTCGGATGACAGCCGTATCGCCTAAAATCTGCCGCTCGGCCGTATAAAACTTATATTTATGACAGTGACAGCCGAAGTCTTTGCGGAGAACCCGCTCTGCTTCGCCTTCCCGTCGCCACCGAATGGGGCGGGGAGGGGCTTTGGCTTTTGCGCTGCCGTGCTGGGCGCGGTGATGGCCCTGTCCTGGGCCAGTCCCTCGGTGGCCCAGATCCGCTCCAATGCCCAGATGGAGCAGAGCCAGAGTATTCGCAGCCAGTCGGTGACGCGCACCGTGCCGTCGCCGGGCCGCTATGTCTCCGAGACGGGCCAGTCCTTCCACCTGGGACGCGAAGGCTCGGTCACCCTGCTGCGCTTCGAGAACACCAACGAGACCTGGGCGCTGCGCCCCTCGTCGGCTCCGCGCGGCACGACGGTCTATCGCAATGATGCGGGCAACCAGGTCCTGCGCGTGACGGCCAGCGGGGCCATCACCGTCTATACCAGCCGCCACCCCGGCGGCTCGCCCGCCTCCCAGGTCGGCCCGGCCATCAACCTGGCACCGCCGTCGCTGGGCCCGGTCCAGATGTTCAACCTGATGACGCGCCGCAGCGGCATGGTCAGCGAGCACGTCGGCCGCCTGGTGCGCATCAATCTTGAGGGCGAGCAGTCCCAGGCCCTGTGCATCGAGGCCCTGGTCGTGACGACGGACGCGGTGATCCGCATCGCCCGCTCGCCCAGCGCGCGGCCCTTCCTTGACCGGCTGCGCAGCATCACCATCGTCGAGGGCAGCCGCGCCACCGTCAGCTACTACAATGGCGACCTGCGCGTGGTGGTCGATCCGCGCCGCGGCATAGCCGGGCGCCCGTCATCGGCCCGCGTGATCCGCGCCATCATTCCCCAGGAATAGGCCGCCCCGCGCGACCACCTTCAACCGACCGACGCGGCGCGGCGGGGCCCCGGGCCTTTAGCGGGTAAAGCCGCGCACGGCGTCCAGCACGGCCTCATCACGATTGTCGACAAGGGTCAGGCGCTCGGCCTGGTCGCCCAGGGCGCGAATGACCGGGGCCGGCTCCGGCTCCTGGCCCAGGACGTCCGAGACGAAACGGCCGAACTTCGACGGATGGGCGGTGGACAGGGCGACGATGGGGCCGTCGTTGCGCGGCAGGCGACGCGCCGCCGCCAGGGCCACCGCCGTGTGCGGGCAGACCACGCGACCCCAGGCGGCATGGGCGTGGGCGATCTCGGCCCGGGTCGTGTCCTCGTCGATCGAAATGGCCGACACCTCGGCACGCAGGGCCTGGAGCAGGTCCGGCGGCAGGGTCACGCTGCCCTCGCGGGCAAAGGTCTCGAACAGGGTGCGGGTCGCTGCGGCATCGCGGCCCGAGGCTTCGAACACCAGGCGCTCGAAGTTGGACGGGGCCTGGACGTCCATCGAGACGCTGCCGCTTTCGACTGCGGCGCGGCGGGCATAGACCCCGTCATTGATGGCGCGGGCCAGGGCGTCGTTCTGGTTGACGGCAGCGACGAAGCCACAGGTCGGCAGGCCGATCTTCCTGGCGGCAATACCGGCGAAGGCATCGCCGAAGTTGCCGGTCGGGACGACAAAGGTCGCAGCCTGGCCCAGCTGGGCCGTGGCCGAGATGTAGTAGGGGATCTGGCCCGCCAGCCGGCCCCAGTTGATCGAGTTGACTGACGACAGCCGCTGCCCGTCGCGCAGGCTCTCCTGGGCCAGCAGGAACTTCACCAGCCGCTGGCAGTCATCGAAGTCGCCGCGCACGGCCAGGTTCAGGACATTGTCGGCCTGGACCGTCGTCATCTGCCTGCGCTGGACCGGCGAGACACGGTCCAGGGGGTGCAGGACCACCAGCTTGATCCGCTCGGCCCCGGCAAAGGCGCGAACGGCGGCCGCGCCCGTGTCGCCGCTGGTGGCGGTCAGCAGGGTCAGGGTCTCGCCCGTCGCCTTCAGCGCCTCGTCCGACAGGGCCGCGACCAACTGCATGGCCAGGTCCTTGAAGGCGGCGGTGGGGCCATGGAACAGCTCCAGCACGAACAGGCCCGGCTCCAGCTCGACCAGCGGCGTCACCAGCGGGTGGTCGAACCCCTTGACCAGCCGCTCCAGCGCCCGGTCCAGCGCACCGGCGGGCAGGGCATCCCCGATAAAGGGCGACATGGCCTCGCGCGCGATCTCGGCATAGCTGCGGCCCGGCATGGTGGCGTCGGCAGACAGCCGGGGCCAGGCCCCGGGCATATAGAGGCCGCCATCGGGGGCGATGCCGCGCAGCAGGGCATCGGCAAAGCTGGTCTCGGCGACTTCGCCGCGCGTGGACAGGTAGCGGTCAGGGGAAGCAGTCATGACGCTGTTTCTAACCACGGATTCCGGCCTCGTCATGAATTTTTTGCGCCCGCGAACACGAATGGCGCAAGCCGTGGCAATGACCGTGCATTCGTCATGGCTTTTGGTGGGCGGGGCTGGTGCCAGGGCCCCGGACGCGCCATGTCTTGGGCATGAGACGTCGAACCTTCCTGCTGCGCGCTGCGGGTCTGGCCGCGGCCGTGGGCGGTGGGCTATGGCTCAAGGACAACCTGCTGTGGAAACGCCCGGAGCTGAGCTTTGGCCGTGAGGGCAGTGGCTGGCTGCCCTTTGTCTCGCGCCGGGCAAACGTGCCGACGGTGCAGGTCCAGGTCGGTGGCCGGACCGTCACCGCCCTGATTGATACGGGGGCGCAGTATTCGGTGATCGACCGGGGCCTGGTGGCCGAGCTGGGCCTGGGTCAGGGCTTTGACATGCCGCTGATTGCCTATGGCGTGGGCGGGCAGCCCCAGGGCGGGCGGGGCGTGACCCTGGACCTGAGCGTGGGCCAGCTGCAGGTGCCGCGGCTGCGCACCGCCATCCTGGACCTGGGGCCCCTGGCGAGCGAGGCCGGTCTGGGGGCCCAGGTGGTGCTGGGCCAGGACCTGTTCAATGCGGCCGTCGTGGAACTGGACCTGGAGCGGCGGCGGGTGCGGCTGGTCGATCCCGCGACCTGGACCCCGGCAGCGGGCTACCGGCCCGTCGAGGTAAGGCGCAAGGGCACGGCCCTGGTGACCGAGGTGTCCCTGGAGGGGGCGGTGATCGAGGCCGTCATCGACACCGGCTTTTCAGCCCTGATCGCGCTCAGCGAAGGCGCGGCCACCACCGCGGGGCTGCTGGATGGACGCGAGGAACGCAGCGGGGCCAGCATCGTGCTGGGGGGCGGGGCCCGGGCGCGGATGATCCGGGCCCAGACCATGACCTTTGACGAGGCCCTGTGGCGCCAGGTCCAGGTCCACGTCTTTGCGGACTCGCCGCTGCCCAACTATCCGCAGGCCCTGCTGGGCATGGCCGCCTTTGCCGAACGACAGGTCGCCCTCGACCTGGGCCGGGGGCGACTGCATCAGTCGGGCGAGTTGGACCTGACGGT
>JAEYQX010000033.1 GCA_023409795.1 Pseudomonadota bacterium | reverse complement strand
GGCACGTTCCCACGTGTTACTCACCCGTCCGCCACTAACCCCGAAGGGTCCGTTCGACTTGCATGTGTTAGGCCTGCCGCCAGCGTTCGCTCTGAGCCAGGATCAAACTCTCAGGTTGAGTTGACTTATCTGACCTAAGCTTGAAACGACCAATGTCGTTCCGGCGTTAGTTCTACGTATTCTTGACGAGATCCCACCACGTCGAACCGAAGTCCAACGTCATGGTTGTATCTTTTCAAAAAGACCGCAGTTGTCAGTGTCGACTGATGAACCATTACTGGTTCTCGCCAGGACACCGCCGCCTGCGTTTCTCTTTCCAGATCAACGATTTCAAAGACCAGGACCCGAAGGCCCGCCAGACTATTTAGCGCCGGTCCGCGGCGGAGGCGGCTATCTAAACCGCTTCGTTTTTCGTGTCAAGCACTTCTTTTTAAAGAAGTTTTCGACTTCTCCGAAACGACCGGGGCCGCTCCGAGCGGAGGCGGGTATCTACCGATCCACCGTCTCCGTGTCAACCAATCTTCCGATCTTTTTTCAGAACCGATCCGAAGACCACATCCCGAAAAATCCAGAGCCAAATCACGCACTTGAAAGCCGCGATCCAACCCCGAAGGCTGCCACCCCAGCGCCGCTCCAACCCGTCCGGGCCGGCCCGTCACCGAGCGAGCGGCCGATATACGCACCACCCCTCGAGTCCACAAGCCCTAAATCATCCCACCGCCAAGTTTTTGATCAAACGCCAGTTTTGGCAAAATTGGGGCGACCAGGACCACTGCCAGCCGGACACATTATATACGCCCATCGGAATTTCTGGCCGGCAGCCTGCAGCTGGAAATAAGGGGGACCCGCCTGGAGGTCGGAACAGTGCAGGTAGAATTTTGCACGCCGCGGCATTGGAGATGAAATATATGCGCGTCATGACCTCGTGAGCGCGCATAGAGGGCGTTTTATTCCACAAAATTCGATTCTCGGGTTGCAATGCAACATGGGCGACGGCATAAGAGGCCGCCAACAGAGGTTTTCCAGTGTCCAACCGCGCCACCATCGCCGTGCTGCCTGCCCCCGCCGAAGCGGGCGTGGACCTGCGCGTCACCGGCCTGGGCACGCTTATTACCACCGTAGTCCTCCTTCCGCTTAGCCAAGCGGTGTGGATGCTCGCGACCTGACCTGACCCGACAGAAATCGCCCGCTTCACCCCGCTCCCCACCGGCAGCGGGGTTTTTCATGCGCCCGTCCAGTTCCCCATAGGTAGAACCTTCCAAATAGTGCGATGACAGACGCTTCGAACGGCAAAAATAAACCCAATGCGCGCTCCAGCGCCGTGACCGAGGGTCCCAGCCGCGCGGCCGCACGCTCCTATCTGCGGGCAGCAGGCATGAGCGATGCCGACTTCGGCAAGCCGATGATTGCCATCGTCAACACCTGGTCGACGGTCACCCCCTGCAACATGCACCTGGATCGCCTGGCCAGGGACGTGCGCGCCGGCATCATCGCCGCCGGGGGCTATCCGGTCGACTTCAACACCATCGTGGTCACCGACGGCATCTCGATGGGCACCAACGGGATGAAGGCCTCGCTGATCAGCCGCGAGATCGTCGCCGATTCCATCGAGCTGGCGGTCGAGGGCCACCAGCTGGACGGCGTCGTCTGCATCGTCGGCTGCGACAAGACCATCCCGGCTGCGGCCATGGCCCTGGCCCGGATGGATATCCCCGGCCTGGTCTACTATGGCGGCACCATCATGCCGGGCCGCATCGACGGGCGCGAAGTCTCGGTCCAGGAAGTCTTTGAAGCCATCGGTGCCCACGGTGCCGGGACCCTGGACGACGAGGGGCTGAAGGCGGTCGAGAGCGCGGTCTGCCCCGGAGCCGGGGCCTGTGGCGGCCAGTTCACGGCCAATACCATGGCCATGGCCCTGTCGATGATGGGCCTGTCCCCGATGGGTGCCAATGACGTGCCCGCCGTCGACCCGGCCAAGGCCGCCGAGGGCGAGCGTTGCGGCCGACTGATCGTCGAGCGGGTCTTTGCCGGCGATACCGCGCGCAAGTTCATCACCCGGGCCAGTCTGAAGAATGCCGCCATCGCGGCCTCGGCCTCGGGTGGCTCGACCAATGCGGTCATGCACCTGACGGCGATCGCCGCCGAGGCCGGGGTCGAGTTCGGCATCGAGGACTGCCACCAGGCCTGCATCGAGGTTCCGGTCATCTGTGATCTGAAGCCCGGCGGCCGCTTCCTGGCCTCACACCTGTATGCGGCGGGCGGCACGCGCCTGGTCGCCCAGCGGCTGGCCGAGGCCGGGGCCATCGTCAACACGCCGACGGTCTCGGGCGAGAGCCTGTTTGCCGAGGCGAGCAAGGCCGAGGAACAGCCGGGCCAGCAGGTGGTCACGCGCATCGAGGCCCCGGTCATGGCGCGCGGCTCCTATGCCGTCATCTATGGCAATGTCGCGCCCGAGGGGGCCGTCATCAAGCTGACCGGCCACAAGGTCGACCGCTTTGAAGGCCCGGCCAGGGTGTTCGACTGCGAGGAGGACGCCTTTGCCGCGGTCCAGTCGGGCCAGGCGGGCGAGGGCGACGTCATCATCATCCGCTACGAAGGGCCCAAGGGCGGCCCCGGGATGCGCGAGATGCTGCAGATCACCGCCGCCCTGAAGGGTCGCAAGGTCGAGAATGTCGCCCTGCTGACCGACGGCCGCTTCTCGGGTGCTTCCTACGGCTTTGTCGCCGGCCACGTCTCGCCCGAGGCGGCGGTGGGCGGCCCCATTGCCCTCATTCGCGACGGCGATCCGATCGTCGTCGACGTCACCAACCGAAGGATCGATGTGCTCGTCGATCTGGAGGCGCGCCGGGCGGGCTTCAGCCCCAACCAGGTCCGTCCGGCGCATGGTGTCTTTGCCAAGTATCGCGCCTGCGTGGCCTCGGCCTCGCAAGGGGCCGTGACCATTCCCAATCCCCCGCCGGCCCAGGTCCCTGCCGATCTGGCCTCGCCCCCAACCCAGACAGCCCAGATCTCCGAGGACGCCTGAACCATGGCCATCACCATCTATACCAATGAAGACATCAAGCCCGGTGCCATCGCCGGCGAGAAGATCGCCATCATCGGCTATGGCTCGCAAGGCCGCGCCCATGCCCAGAACCTGAAAGACTCCGGCCATGACGTGATCGTCGGCGTCCGTCACGGCGGCACCGGCTGGAAGCACGCGACCGAAGACGGTCTGGCCACCGCCGAGCCGGCTGACGCCGTCAAGGATGCCGACATCATCGCCATCCTGACGCCGGACATGGTTCAGGCCGAGGTCTATAAAGAGGTCATCGAGCCGAACGCCAAGAAGGGCTCGGCCCTGCTGTTCGCGCACGGCTTCTCGATCATCTATGGCCGCATCACCCCGCGTGAGGACATGGACGTGATCCTGGTCGCGCCCAAGGGTCCGGGCGATCTGGTCCGTCGCGAGTTCCAGCGCGGTCGCGGCGTGCCGTCGCTGTTCGCCATCGAGAAGGACGTGACCGGCAAGGCGCGCGACCGTGCCATGGGCTATGCCAAGGGCAATGGCGGCGCAACCGGCGGCCTTTTGGAAACCACCTTCCGCGAAGAGACCGAGACCGACCTGTTCGGCGAACAGGCTGTCCTGTGCGGCGGCGCCAAGGAACTGGTCATCCGCGGCTTCAACACCCTGGTCGAGGCCGGCTACCAGCCCGAAATCGCCTATTTCGAATGCCTGCACGAGCTGAAGCTGATCGTGGACCTGTTCTACGAAGGCGGCATCTCCAAGATGCACCACTTCATCTCCGAGACCGCCAAATGGGGTGCCCTGGTTTCCGGCCCGCGTGTCGTCAATGACGAAACGGCAGCCCGCATGAAGGACGTTCTGGACGACATCCAGTCGGGCGAGTTCGCGCGTCGCTGGATCGAGGAGAACGAGAAGGGCAAGCCGGAATACGAAGCCCTGATGCAGAAGGACCGCGACACCCAGATCGAAGAGGTCGGGGCCCGTCTGCGTGACCGCATGGCCTGGTTGCAGGCCGCCAAACCCAAAGCCGCCTGATCGGCTACGCCCGGACCCGCCCGATGACCGTCACGACTGTTCAGATGCCCGCCAACGAGACCGCCGTCACCGGTGCCAGCCTCGTCGTCTCCACCCTGGAGCGGATGGGTGTGGAGGTCGTATTCGGCTATCCGGGCGGGGCCATCATGCCGATCTATGATGCGATCGCCGGCTCGTCCCTGCGGCATTATCTGTGTCGACATGAACAGGGGGCGGCCTTTGCCGCCGATGCCTTTGCCCGGTCCTCGGGCAAGGTCGGGGTCTGCATGGCCACGTCGGGCCCCGGTGCCACCAACCTGGTCACCGGCATCGCCAATGCCATGCTGGATTCGGTTCCCATGGTCTGCATCACCGGCAATGTGGCCCAGGGGGTCATGGGCACCGACGCCTTCCAGGAAGTCGACATCCTGGGCGTCACCATGCCCCTGGTGAAGCACTCCTATGTCGTGCGCGACGCGGCCGATATCCCGGCCGTGATCGAGGAAGCCTTCCACATCGCCCGCTCGGGACGTCCCGGACCGGTCCTGGTCGACCTGCCCAAGGACGTGCAGTTCCAGGCGGTGACCCGCACGCGCGGCTTCCACATCCCAAATGACACCGCCCGCGCCGGCGCGACCGCCATCGCCGATGCCGCCCGTGCCATCCGCGCCGCGCGTCGTCCGGTGATCTATATCGGTGGCGGGGCCAAGATCTCGGGCGCGGTCGAGACGGTTCGCCGGTTCTCGGCCCTGACCGGCATCCCCCAGGTCTCGACCCTGAATGCCCTGGGCACCATCCCGACGGGCCAGGACAACTACCTGGGTATGCTGGGCATGCACGGCACCCGCGCCGCCAACGAGGCCGTGCAGGACAGCGACCTTCTGATCGTCGTCGGCGCGCGCTTCGATGACCGTGCCACCGGCAAGCTGCCCGAGTTCGCCCCCCACGCCGGGGTCATCCACTTTGACGTCGATCCGTCCGAGATCGGCAAGCTGCGTCCGGTCGCCGTCCCGGTCGTGGGCGAGCTGAAGCCCAATCTGGAAGCCCTGGTCCACGAGCTGGAACAGGGCCCGGCCGTCGACGTCAGCGACTGGGCGGACCAGTGCCGGGCCGCCATGGCCGCCTGCGCCGTCGACTATGACGCGCCCGGTGACAGCATCTATGCCCCTGCCCTGCTGAATGAACTGTCGCGCCAGGCCGGGCCAGGCTTTGTCGCCGCCTGCGATGTCGGCCAGCACCAGATGTGGGTTGCCCAGCACTGCGCCTTCTCGCGTCCGCAGGCCCACCTGACCTCGGGCGGCCTGGGGGCGATGGGCTATGGCCTGCCTGCCGGGATCGGGGCCAAGCTGGCCGATCCGGAGGCCTGCGTCGTCACCATCACCGGCGACGGCGGGGTGATGATGAACATCCAGGAACTGGCCACCATCAACCGCTTCCAGATCCCGCTGAAGATCATCATCCTGGACAACTCGCGCCTGGGCATGGTGCGCCAGTGGCAGGAGTTCTTCTTCGAGCGGAACTTCTCCGAGGTCGACCTGTCCGACAACCCGGACTTCGTGAAGGTGGCCGAGGCCTTTGGCGTGCCCGCCTTCCGGATCGAGCGGCGCGACCAGGTTGCCGAGGGCATCACCCGGCTGTTGAGCGCCGAGGGGCCGATCCTGATGCACGTCGTCATCGACCCTGAAGACAATGTCTGGCCGCTGGTGCCGCCGGGCAAGAACAACTCTGAAATGATGGAGGGCTCGCGATGAGCAATACGATCCACATCCAGATCGACCGTGCCGATGGTTCGCTGCAGCGCCTGATCGGCCTGGTGGAACGCCGGGGCTTCCACATCGACGGCATGAACATGGCGGACGAGGGCGGGACGCGCCGGATCGCCCTGACCGTGCGCGGGCGCGACGCGGGCCGCTCCATCGACAACCTGGGCTGCCAGATCGACCGCCTGTTCGGCGTGCGCCGCATCGAGGCCACCCCCGCGATCAACGCGGCCTGAAGACCACCGAAGACCAAGACATGAGCCAGCCGAAAACCCTGTATGAAAAAGTCTGGGAGCGTCACGTCGTCGTCCCCGAGACGGACGCCACCCCCGGCGTGATGTATGTGGACCTGCATCTGGTCCATGAGGTCACCTCGCCCCAGGCGTTTTCGGAACTGGACGCACGGGGCCTGAAGGTGCGCCGTCCAGACCGGACCTTCGCGACGCTGGACCACTCCACCCCCACCCTGCCCGCAGGGCCGGACGGCCAGCGCCCCTATGTCACCGAACAGGCGAGGAAGCAGGTCGAGACGCTGGAGGCCAACACCCGCCGCTTCGGCATCGAACTGGCCGGATGGGACAGCGACCAGCGCGGCGTGGTCCACGTCATGGGGCCGGAACAGGGCCTGACCCAGCCGGGCATGACCGTCGTCTGCGGCGACAGCCACACCGCCACCCACGGCGCGTTCGGCGCACTGGCCTTTGGCATCGGCACCTCCGAGGTCGGCCATGTTCTGGCTACCCAGTGCCTGTTGCAACGCCGCGCCAGGACCCTGCGCGTGACCGTGGACGGCGAACTGCAACCGGGTGTGTCGGGCAAGGATGTGGCCCTGGCCATCATCGCCGAGATCGGCTTTGGCGGCGGCACAGGTTACGTCATCGAATACGCCGGATCGGCCATCCGCTCGCTGGACATGGAAGGGCGCATGACGCTGTGCAACATGTCGATCGAGGCGGGTGCCCGTGCGGGCATGATCGCCCCGGACCAGACCACCATCGACTGGCTGCGCGGCCGCAAACACGTTCCCGCCGACTATGACGCCGCGGCCAAGGACTGGCTGTCGCTGGCCACCGACGAAGGCGCGGTCTTCGACAAGGAAGTGCGTCTGGACGGATCGGCGATCCGCCCGATGGCGACATGGGGCACCACCCCCGACGCCGCCGCCCCCATCGGCACCCCCGCCCCGCAGCCCCAGTCGGAATCCGACGCCAAGGCTCTGGCCTATATGGGCTTTACCGCCGGCGAGGTGACGACCAGGGAAAAGGTCGATGTCGTCTTCGTCGGCTCCTGCACTAATGGCCGCCTGCCCGACATGCGCGTGGCCGCCTCCATCCTGAAGGGCCGCCAGGTCGCCGAGGGCGTTCGGATGCTGGTCGTCCCCGGCTCCGAAGCCGTGCGACAACAGGCCGAGGCCGAGGGTCTGCACCGCATCATCACCGCCGCCGGTGCCGAATGGCGCATCCCCGGCTGTTCGATGTGCATCGCCATGAACGGCGATGTGGTGGGCGAGGGCCAGCTGTGCGTTTCCACCTCCAACCGCAATTTCGAGGGCCGTCAGGGCAAGGGCGCGCGCACCATCCTGGCCAGCCCCGCCACCGCCGCCGCCAGCGCCGTGGCCGGTCATCTGGCCGACCCGCGCGACTATCCCGCCCTGATCGAGGAGGCCGCGTAATGGAGCCCTTCAAGAAACTGACCTCCAGGGTCGTGGTCCTGTCCCAGGCCAATATCGACACCGACCAGATCATTCCGGCCCGCTTCCTGACCACCACCACGCGTGAGGGTCTGGGCAGGCACGCCTTCAACGACTGGCGCTATGAGGCGGACGGTTCGGTCAAGCCGGAGTCGGTGCTGAACCGCATCGACTCGGCCGAGCACCGCATCCTGCTGGGCGGGCCGAACTTCGCCTGCGGCTCCTCGCGCGAGCATGCGCCGTGGGCCTTGCTGGACTATGGCTTCAAGGCCGTGATCTCGACCGAGATCGCCGACATCTTCACCTCCAACGCGCTGAAGAACGGCCTTTTGCCGATCGTGGTGAGTCAAGAGGTCTGGGACGATCTGGCCCAGAACCAGGACCAGCCTGTCACCATCGATCTGGAAAACAACCAGATCCAGCGCGGCAATGCCGCCCCCGTCCCCTTCCAGGTCGAGAGCTTTGCCCGCCAGTGCCTGATCGACGGTGTCGACACCCTGGGCTGGCTGCTGGCCCGCAACGACAAGATCTCGGCCTTCGAGGCCACCCGCAACGACCCCCAACCGGAGATCGCACGATGAGCGACAAACGCAGCTTCAACATCGTCGTCCTGCCGGGCGACGGGGTGGGACCCGAGGTCACCCTGGCCGCCCGTCGGGTCCTGACCTGCATCGGCGACATCTATGGCCACAGCTTTGGCTTCACCGAGCACCTGATCGGTGGCGCGGCCATCGACGCCACGGGCGAGCCCCTGCCCGCCGCCACGCGCGCCGCCTGTGTCGCCGCCGACGCCGTGCTGCTGGGCGCGGTCGGAGATCCCAAGTATGACGGCAAGCCGGTGCGCCCCGAACAGGGCCTGCTGGCCATCCGCAAGGAGATGGGCCTGTTCGCCAACCTGCGCCCGCTGCAGGTCTCGCCGGCGCTGGCGCACCGCTCGCCGCTGAAGCGCGAGATCGTCGAGGGCGTGGACCTGCTGGTGTTCCGCGAACTGACCGGCGGCGTCTATTTCGGCGAGCGCACCCGCTCCGAAACCGATGCCACCGACCTGTGCACCTATACGGTCGAAGAGATCGAGCGCGTCACCCGCGCCGCCTTCAAGGCCGCCGAGCAACGCCGTGGCAAGGTCACCTCGGTGGACAAGGCCAATGTCATGGAGACCTCGCGTCTGTGGCGCGAGACCGTCACCCGCATCCACGCCGAGGAATTCCCGGACATCACGCTGGAGCACGCACTGGTCGACTCCATGGCCATGCACCTAATTCTGAAGCCGCGCGAATATGATGTCATCCTGACCGAGAACATGTTCGGCGACATCCTGTCGGACGAGATTTCGGTGCTGGGCGGCTCCATCGGCCTTTTGCCGTCGGCCTCGCTGGGTTCGGACGGCCCGGGCCTGTTCGAGCCGATTCACGGTTCCGCCCCCGATATTGCCGGTCAGGACAAGGCCAACCCCATCGGCACCATCCTGTCGGCGGCCATGATGCTGCGCCACAGCTTCCAGCTGGAGGACGAGGCCTGTTCGATCGAGGCCGCCGTCGCCGCGGTCCAGGCCTCCAACCAGGTCACGCGCGATCTGGGCGGCGAACTGGGCACCGAGGCGGCGACCCGCGCCATCGTCGATGCCATCCGCGCCATCCACTGGGCCGCGGCCCGCCATGTGCCGATGCACTGGGCCTAAATCTTTCACGTGAAACAGAAAAAGGGCGGCCCCGGTGGAGCCGCTCTTTTTTAATTGGTCGCCCGGGCCGGGCTCAGTTGTCGACGATGGCCTGCAGGATGGCGGCCATCCGCCGCGCCAGGTCCCGCTTCTGCTCCTCGTCCAGGGACGAAAAGCCCTCGGACAGTTCGCGGCTGATCGCCATGCCCATGATGATACTGGCAGCCAGGCGCGCCCGGACCGGGGCATCCGCGCCCCCCAGCCATTGCGACAGGGGATCAAAGAAACGGCTGTCGGACGTGCGCTGGACCACCTCCATCGCCTTGGCCGAGCCGATCGAGCGCAACAGGATCAGCAGGCCGCGGATCTTGGCCCCGCTGCCCTCGTCCTCGCAGGGCATGACCTCGTCATAGATGATCTCGCGCGCCAGCCGCTCGCCAAAGTCCCCGCGCGGGCCGTCCATCAGGTCGCGCCCGTTCTTGCAGCTTTCCAGCACGGCCACGAACAGGTCTTCCTTGGAGCCGAAATAGCGGCTGATCAGGGCGGCATCGACGCCCACGTCGCGCGCCACGTCGCGCATGCCGACCTCGTCATAGCTGTCGGCGCAGAACCGCACGCGCGCAGCCTCGAGAATGGCCTGCCGCGTCGCATTGGCATTGCGCGGGCGAGCGACATCACATGAGACCAAGACGAGACACTCCGATTAACCTGACAACCAATATGGCTTTGTCATCAGGCGTTGACAAGGGTGGCAGAACAGATTTATGTCACCACCCGTTGACTGGGCGCTTCCTCCCTGAATCCCCGCGTCTGGCAGTAATATAATACTTATCCCAGGAGTTCGCGCCTATGCGCACGGTTAAGATCGCGGCAGCATCCGTCATGCTGGCAGCCGCCCTCTACGGCTGCTCGAAGGGCGCTGAAGCGCCCGCCCAGGGTGCCCCGCCCGTCACCGTCGCGGCTCCCCTGTCGCAACAGGTCGTGGACTGGGATGAGTTCACCGGCCGGTTCGAGGCCACCCGCTCTGTCGATGTCCGCGCCCGTGTCGGCGGCTATATCCAGTCGGTCCACTTCAAGGACGGCGACTATGTCCGCCAGGGCCAACTGCTGTTCAGCCTTGACCCGCGCCCTGCCCAGGCC
>JAEYQX010000014.1 GCA_023409795.1 Pseudomonadota bacterium | reverse complement strand
CAATCGCATCGCTTGATGAAAGAAAAGCGGAACGTTTCTGTCAAACCTGTAGCGAAAAGTTAGACAGGGCTCTATCTAAAATACTGATTTATTGAGGATTTAAAATGGTGGTGGCGGACAGAGAGGGATTCGAACCCTCGATAGAGTTTCCCCTATACACGCGTTCCAGGCGTGCGCCTTCAACCACTCGGCCACCTGTCCATTTCCACGATCGCTGGGCGATCACGCCGCTGGTTGTTGCGGCGGAGGCGTGGCTGATATTACAGCGCGGCCCCCTCGGCAAGCGTTGACTGGCACCCCATATGGGGAGAAGTCGCTTTTCGTACCGAATTTCGGAGAAATTCCGCATGTTGTTCCAGAAAACACCCGATATGCCGACCGCCGGGACGGCCCTGCCGGGCCGCGAGGCACCGTTGGCGACCGACGAGACCCATTTTGTCCTGGGCCCTGCGCTGAAGGGGCCCTATCCGAAAGGGTTCGAGACGGCGATCCTGGGTATGGGCTGCTTTTGGGGCGTGGAGCGGGTCTTCTGGCAGTTGCCGGGTGTCTGGGTGACCTCGGTGGGCTATGCGGGCGGGTTTACGCCCAACCCGACCTATGAGGAGGTCTGCTCGGGCCGGACCGGCCATGCCGAGGTGGTCCAGGTGGTGTTCGACCCCACGGTCATCACCTACGAAGACCTGCTGAAGGCCTTCTGGGAGAACCATGACCCGACCCAGGGCATGCGCCAGGGCAACGACCTGGGCACCCAGTATCGCTCGGCCATCTATACGCTGAACGAGACCCAGCAGGCCCAGGCCGAGGCTTCGCGCGACGCCTACCAGGCAGCGCTGTCCCAGGCGGGCAAGGGGACGATCACGACCCAGATCGAGCCGGCCGGTCCCTATTACTTCGCCGAGGACTATCACCAGGGCTACCTGGCCAAGAACCCGGCCGGATACTGCGGCATCGGCGGGACGGGCGTGGTTTGCCCGATCGGCATCGGCGTCTCGGCCTGACCATGGACCGGGCGGGGATAGAGGCCCTGTGCCTGTCCCTGCCGGGGGCCACCCTGGACTATCCGTTCGGCCCCGATGCCGCCGTGTTCAAGGTCGGCGGCAAGATGTTCTGCATGATGGGCGAGCGGCGCGGCGTGTCGTTCAAGGTCTCTGACATGGCCTATCAGATCCTGACCGAGAACGGGCTGGCCCGGCCCGCGCCCTACCTGGCCCGCGCCCGGTGGGTGAACCTGCCGGATCCCTCGGCCTGGTCCGAGGCGGACCTGGCCGGGCACCTGGCGGCGGCCCACGCCCTGGTGGCCAGCCGGCTGACCCGCGCGCAGAAGGCGGCCCTGGGACTGTAGGGGCGGGGCCGGCCCTAGTTGGGTGCCGCCTTCTGGCGGTCGGTCCAGATCTTCATGTTGATGTCCAGCAGGGCCAGCGGCAGCGGGCCATCCACCAGCAGGGCGTCATGGAAGGTGCGCACGTTGAAGCGGTCGCCCAGCTCATCCTGGACCTTGGTGCGCAGCTCGCGCAGGCGGATCTCGCCGATCTTGTAGGCCGTGGCCTGGCCCGGGTCGCTGATATAGCGCTGCAGCTCGGTCTCGATGTTGTGCGGCGACAGGGCCGAGTTGTCGCGGAAGCAGGCGCGGGCCTGTTCCTCGGTCCAGCCCAGCCAGTGCAGGCCGGTGTCGGCCACCAGGCGGCAGGCGCGCCACATCTCGTAGGACAGGCGTCCGAACCGCTCATAGGCATCGCGATAGATGCCCATCTCCTCGCCCAGGAACTCGGCATAAAGGCCCCAGCCCTCGATGAAGGCGGTGACGTCGGCCCCGCGCCGGTAATAGGGCTGGTCCTCGGCCTCCTGCTGCAGGGCGATCTGCAGGTGGTGGCCCGGCACCGCCTCGTGCACCGTCAGGGCCGGCAGCTCATACAGGGGGCGCTGGTCCAGGCGACCGGTGTTGACGATATAGCCGCCGGCCACGCCGTTCTTCATCGAGCCCGCATTATAGCGGCCGGTCGTATAGGTGGCCTCGATCTCCTGCGGGACCGGGCGCACGCCATAGGGCAGGCGGGGCAGGGTGCCGAACAGGGCAGGCAGGCCGTCGTCGGCGCGCTTGGCGATCTCGGAGGCCTTTTCCAGCAACTGCTGGCGGCTGGTGGCATAGAACTGCGGATCGGTGCGCAGGAAGGTCAGGAAGTCGGCAAAGCTGCTGGTCCAGCCCGCCTCGCGCATCTCGGTCTCCATGCGGGCGCGGATGCGGGCGACCTCGTGCTGGCCGAGGGCGTGGACCTGGTCGGGGGTCAGGTCGGCGGTGGTGTGGCTGCGCACCTTGAAGGCATAGAGCGCCTTGCCGCCCGGACGGTGGACCAGGCCCGGCTCGACCGGGGCCTTGGGCAGGTAGTCGTTCTGGAGCAGGTCCAGCCAGGCCTGGCGGCGGGCGGTGATCGGGCCGGCCACCAGGGCCTCGGCGCGGGCGCGCAGATCGGCCTGCACCTGGGGGCTGATGGTGTCGGGCAGGGCCTTGAACGGGGCCATCAGGACATCGTCCCGGACAGGGGCCTCCAGGTCGCGGCGGGCCTGGCCCAGGGCGCTTTCGACCACGGAACGGGCCTGGACCAGGCCGGTCTCCAGGCCACGGCGGCTGTTGGCCATGCCTGCGTCCATATAGCCGGGGGCGGCCCCGAGGCGGGCCAGCCAGGCCTCGGCATCGGCCTGGTTGCTGATGCGGGTGGTCGAGGCCAGATAGGCCAGCAGCTGGTGCGGGCCGCCTTCGGAATCAAAGGCCAGGCGCGCGGTGTCCAGGTTGATCCGCTCGACCTCGCGCCGGGTCAGGTAGAGGACATAGGCCAGGTTCAGCTTGCCATCATGGTCCAGGTAGTCGGCATTGATCCCCTCGGCCCGGCGGACCAGGCCCTGCAGCTGGCCACGGCGGGCCATCTCGGCCGGGCGGCTGATGTCGGGCAGGCGGGCAAGGGCGTCGCGGTCGCCCTCGAAGCCCGCGCCGATGGGATCGCTGAGGCGCAGGAAGGCCTCATAGTCCGCCAGCAGCTGCTCCAGGGCGTCCTGGCTGCGAGCGGTTTCCCGCGCGACGGCGGCCGGCGACAGGGGCTCTTGCCCGTCCTGGGCCCGCGCGGCCGGGGCGGTGGCCAGCATCAGGGCCGCCACGGCGGTCAGGGTCACTCCGGTCAGCACAGGCCTGATCATGGGGCGGGTCTCCGAAGGATGTGGGCCCGGCAAGGCATCCGGGCGGTCAGGTCAGATTAGGGGGTGCGGTCGCACAGGCTGAAGAACTGCTCGATCTGGGGGCGGACCCCAGGCGTGGCCACATAGGGCTGGCGCCCCTGTTCGTCGTGGACCGCCAGCCAGCCCAGCTTGCGAAACCGCAGGAAGACCGGGTCAGTTGAAGAGGCCTTGGCCGTCAGGTCAAGCCCGTCGCCCAGGGCTGCGGGCTCGGCCCTGGCCGGATAGGTCTCGGTGTCGCCGCCCGATTCCAGCTGGATGCGCGGGCGGCTGCCTTCGCGGGCGGCGTGCAGGATCTGCAGGGTGCCGGTGCGCGGCTGGCACGACAGGTCCAGCGGCACATCGTCCGTGTCCCTCATGCCATAGGCCAGGCTGATCTCCCCGGTGTCCTGGTTCAGGTGCCAGTCATAGCCCGGCATCGGCTGCGGGGCCGCCGGATCGGCCAGGGGATCGGGTGCGCCGGTGGTGCTGCAGGCGGCCAGGACCAGGCCAGAGCCGGCCGCCAGGACCAGCGGCAGGGCGCGTTTGTCGCGTGGGGGCATGGAAGGGCCTATCCGGTGCACAGGTCGGCAAAGCGGCGCAGGCGGGACAGGCTGGCCCGGTCAAGCGTCACCTGGCGCGGTCCATCCTGCAGCTTCAGCGTCAGCCGGCCACTGGCCACGAAGGCGCGAAACACCGGCTGGCTGGCCTGCAGCGTGGTCTGCCAGCGATCGCCCTGGACCTCGCCGTCCACCTCTTCCTCGATACGGCCAGAGGCCAGGCGGGCCGGGCCGGGGGCCGTTGCGGCGCTGCTGTATTGGGTCAGGCGCACCTGGTCCGAGCCATCCTGGCATTCGAAGGTGGTGCGCAGGTGCGGCGTGTCGGGCACCTCATTGGCCAGGACCACCGGGCCGCCATTGGCATACAGGGTCCAGGTCCAGCCGCTTTCGGGCGGCGCGGCGTCTGCCTGGAACAGGGCCACGGCCATGCCGAACAGAAGATTCATCGATCAGCCCCCGCCCTTCATGTCGTGAGGAGTGTGGTCAGGCGTGACGCACGGCGCAATAGCCAAGGAAGTCGCGGACCATCTTCTGTTCGGCCCGGTTTGCGGTCAGGGTCAGGACCTCACCTTCGCTTCGCACCGGCATAACGCCCTGGTGGGCCAGTCCTGCCAGAACCTCGTCATCCATGGCAAGATGCATTTCCCAGGCCGTGCCCTGGCTCAGGGGATCAATGGCCGTCGGGCCCAGGCTGGCGGGCTGCAGGCGCGGGGTATCGGGCTCGACGTCGCCGAACAGGACCAGCCTGTGGTCGCCCGGCGTGCAGGTCAGCATCAGGGCCACCTGGTCGGAATCGGCCACGCCATAGACCAGCTTGGCCATCGGGCCTTCATACAGCAGGTGCCATCCGGCCCCGTCGTCCTGCGGCTTGCTGGCGTTTGAAATATTGGCCTGCGTCGCCATGACCGCGACAGCCAGAGCGAGCGCGGGCAGCATGATCCTTTGCATGGTGCGCCCTCACGTTCGACTGACAAACGCGAGGGCTCCATCGGGGTTCAGCCGCTGACATCAATTGCGCGAAGTCGTGATCCGGCGTGAGCGCGGGCGGCGAAACGGGTCAGAAGGGGCTGAAGCGCTCGACCAGGGCCTGGGCGGCGGGCGTGGCCTGCATCCGGCTGATGTCCCCGCGGCCGCCATAGCTGATGCGGGCCTCGGCGATCTGGGTGTGGGCGATGGTATTGGCGCTGGAGATGTCCTCGGGGCGCACGAACCCGGCCACGGTCAGCTCGCGCACCTCGCGGTTGGTGCGCACTTCTTGCCGACCCTGGATCACCAGATTGCCGTTCGAAAGCACGTCAGTGACGACGGCGGCGATGGTCAGGCTGACTTTTTCGGAGCGGTTGACCGAGCCGGAACCCGATGCGGTGGACTCGCCCGCCACCCCGACCATGTTGGCAGGGTCGAACCCGCCGGGGAAGGCGCGGCC
>JAEYQX010000204.1 GCA_023409795.1 Pseudomonadota bacterium | reverse complement strand
TCGTCTTCGACGACGCCGACCTGGACCTGGCGGTGCGCCTGTCGGGCGGGTCCAAGTATCGCAACGCGGGCCAGATCTGCATCGCCCCGACCCGCGTCTATGTCCATGACAGCGTCCATGACGCCTTTGTCGAGAAGCTGGCGGCCTATGCCTCTTCGCTGAAGATCGGCTCGGGCATGGAGGCCTCGACCCAGATGGGGCCGCTGGCCAATCCGCGCCGCCTGGCCGCGATGGACGAGTTCATCTCCAACGCCCGCGACCAGGGCGCGCGCGTGGCCGCGGGCGGCGATGGCCCCGGCGGTGCGGGCAACTTCTGGCGCCCGACCCTGCTGGCCGACGTGCCCAACAGCGCCCGCATCATGAACGAGGAGCCGTTCGGCCCGGTCGCCGTGACCCAGCGCTTCTCCAGCTTTGACGAGGTGGTGGCCCAGGCCAACCGCCTGCCCTATGGCCTGGCCGCCTATGCCTATACCCGCTCGGCCCGCACGGCGGCGGACATCGGCGATGCCCTGGAAGCGGGCATGATCGGCATCAACTTCTCGATCCTGACCGGGCCCGAAACCCCGTTCGGCGGGGTCAAGGAAAGCGGCCACGGCTCGGAAGGCGGCATCGAGGGCCTGGAGGCCTACCACGACACCAAATACGTCGCCCAGGGCTGACGCCAGGTTCAGGAGCAGGTTCAAATGAGCGTATCACCCCAGGATCTCAAGGCCCTGATCGACGACCGTCCGCACGATGGTCTGTTCCGGGTCAATCGCCGGGTCTTCACCGACCCGGAAATCTTTGAACTGGAGATGAAGTATATCTTCGAGGCGGGCTGGGTCTTCCTGGGCCTGGCCTCGCAGCTGCCGAGGAAGAACGACTTCTTCACCACCACCATCGGTCGCCATCCGATCCTGGTGACCCGCAATGCGGCGGGCGAGGTCGGGGCCTTCGTCAACTCGTGTCCGCACAAGGGCTCACTGGTCTGCCAGCACGAGAAGGGCAATGCCAAGCTGCACGTCTGCCCCTACCACTCCTGGTCCTTTGACAGTTCGGGCAAGAACCGGGCGATCAAGGGCAAGGCGGCGGGAGCCTATTCCGAGGCCTTCGACCAGGGCGGCCATGACCTGAAGCCGGTCGCCGCCTTTGGCGAGTATCGCGGCCTGCTGTTCGGCTCGATGAGCGCCGACGTGCCGCCGCTGGAGGACTACCTGGGCGATGCCCGCCCGCTGATCGACCTGATCGTGGACCAGTCGCCCGAAGGCATGGAGCTGGTCCCCGGCGTGGTCAGCTTCACCTTCGACGCCAACTGGAAGCTGCAGCTGGAAAACTGCTCGGACCAGTATCACTTCTCTTCGGTCCACCCGTCCTACCTGCGCATCCTTGAGCGGCGCACGGAAAAGGAGTTCGCCGGCGCGACCCAGAATATGTGGGACGTCAAGAAGATGGCCGCCGAGGTCGAGCCCGGCGTGCCGACCGGCGGCACCTACAACATCCACCAGGGCCATGTGCTGAACTGGCGGATGCCGGACACGCCCGAGGTCCTGCCCCTCTATGAGCGCCACGAGGAGCTGGCCCGCCTGCATGGCGAGGGCAAGCGCGACTGGATGTTCTACTCGCGCAACCTGACCCTGTTCCCGAACGTCCAGTTTGCCGAGAACGCCTCCAGCCAGCTGCGCATCATCCGCCCGATCTCGGTGAACAGGACCGAGATGCGGACCTTCTGCATGGCCCCCATCGGGGAAAGCGCCGAGGCCCGTCGCCGCCGCATCCGCCAGTATGAGGACTTCTTCAACCCCAGCGGCCTGGCGACCCCGGACGACACCGTGGTCTATGAGGCCTGCCAGCAGGGCTACCAGTCCGAGGCCGATCCCTGGCTGCAGGGCTATTCGCGCGGAATGTGCGCCTCGGTCGCTGGCCCCGACCAGTTCGCCGAGATGATCCGGCTGAACCCGGCCTCGTCGGTGGCGGCCGACCGCTTCTTGTCGGACGAGACCATTTTCCATGCCTACTACCGCGCCTGGCTGGCGCGCATGACGACCGGGGGCCGCGCCACGACCCCGGCCGAGATGGGAGACCGCGCATGAGCCTGCTGACCGTCGAACAGGCCACCGCCGTCCTCTATGCCGAGGGCCTGGCCCTGGACGAGCGCCGCTGGGACGACTGGCTGGCCCTCTATCCCGAGGATGCCCGGTATTGGGTCCCGTCGTGGAAGAGTGAGAGCGAGACCACCAGCGACCCCGACCGCGAGCTGTCGCTGATCTACTATGAGAGCCGCGATGGCCTGGAAGACCGCCTGTGGCGCCTGAAGTCGGGCCTGTCGGTGGCGTCCAACCCGCTGCGCCGCACCGCCCACACCATCTCGAACATCCAGGTGACCGAGACGACCGAGGGCCAGGGCACGGTCAAGGCGACCGGCGTCGTCCACGTCCATGACCCCAAGCGCAAGGTCAGCACGGCCTTCTTTGGTCTCTATGAATATCGCCTGCGCCTGGTGGACGGCCAGTGGCTGATCGCCGCCAAGACGGTGAAGCTGCTGAACGACAACATCCCGGCCGTCCTCGACATCTATATGCTCTAGCGGCGGGGCATGACCCAACTTCAAGGCAAGGTGGCCCTGGTCACCGGGGCGGCTTCCGGCATCGGGCTGGAGCTGGCGCTGGACCTGTCGCGGCGCGGGGCCCGGGTCCTGGTCTGCGACGTGGCGGACCCTGCGGCGGCCGTCG
>JAEYQX010000132.1 GCA_023409795.1 Pseudomonadota bacterium | reverse complement strand
GCGCCACCCTGCGCTCGGCTGCCGCCGGCGTCGAGGGACCCGAAAGCCTGGACGCCCTGATCGACCGGGTCGCCTCGCCCGGCGGCGTGACCCAGGCCGGCCTTGTCGCCATGAACGAAAACGGCGCCCTGAACCGGGTGGTCCAGAGCGCCGTGGATGCGGCTGTCGCCAAGTCGACCGAGCTTAGCGGCTGACGTAGCGGCCCTCGGCCAGGTTACGCGCCAGGCGGTCATAGGCGCGCTGGGCGTCCCACCAGGTGCTGACGCCGACCACATCGCGCAGGCTGCTCGAATAGTAGTCGTACCTGACCGGCATGACCTCGCCCGCGGCCGTGGTGACGGTGCCCTCGATGGTGGCCCCGCCGACCGAGATGCTGCGCATCGGATCAAGGCCAGGCTTGTCCGAGACCTGCTGCATGGTCGGGCGGTTGGGCTTGAGATCCATGATCGTCAGGTTGATCGTGGCTCCGTCCAGGGCATTACGCTCGGTCAGGACGCGCTGGACCGTGCGGGTCAGGTCGCTGACCTGCTGGTCGACGTCGCGCTGCCCCAGCTTGGCGGCATCGGACGCAAAGTCGGGACTGACCGTGACCACGACTGACGAAGGTTGGGCGGCGGCACCCCCGGCCACGGCCAGGGCGGCGGCGAGCGGTGCAATGAATGCGATTGAGCGCATATTCAGACTCCTGATCCAGGCCCCCCTGGAACCCGCATAACATGGGGTGAAATCCGGATTTGCGCTAGGGGAGGCGACGAATTTCGCGCCGGAACCTGTCCCCGCCTTTGGTCAGGCGGGCAGGCGGATCAGGGCCTTCAGGCCGCCCAGGTCGCTGCGGCCCAGAGTGATGTCGCCGCCGTGGCCGCGCGCCACGTCGCGGGCGATGGCCAGGCCCAGGCCCACGCCCTTGCGGTTCTGGTTGCGCGAGGCATCCAGCCGCGAGAACGGGCGGAACGCCTCTTCGTGCATGTCGTCGGGGATGCCGGGGCCGTCATCCTCGACCGCGATCTCATAGCCGCCCGAGGGCAGGATGCGGGCCGACAGGCGCACGTGCTCGCCGTGGGAGGCGGCATTGCCCGCCAGGTTGTTGAGGGCGCGGCGGAAGGCGAGGGGGCGGACCTGGATGTCCATGCTCTGTGGCGCGACCACCTTGACCTCCGAGCCGCCGCGCCGCACGTCTTCGGCAGCGCGTTCCAGCAGTTCGGGCACGCTGACGGTCTGGATCGCCTCGCCCGCCTCGCCACGGGCAAAGGCCAGGTATTCGTCGATCATGTGCTCCATCTCGTCCAGGTCGCCCTGCATGGCCGCCGCCCGCTTGAAGGGCGGGGCCAGGGCCAGTTCGAGGCGCAGCCGGGTCAGGGGCGTGCGCAGGTCGTGGCTGACCGAGGCGAGCAGGGCCGTGCGCTGCTCGATATGGCGCTGGATACGGGCGCGCATGTCCAGGAAGGCCGTTGCGGCGGCGCGGACCTCGCGCGCGCCATGCGGCTTGAAGCGCGGCACGCTTTCGCCCCGGCCAAAGGCCTCGGCGGCATCGGCCAGGCGCTCGATCGCCCGCACCTGGTTGCGGATGAACAGGGCCGCCACCCCCAGCAGCAGGACCGTCGCGATCATCAGCCACAGGACGAAGATGTGGGCCTGGGTCGCCACGGCCCGTTCGCGCGGGGCGATGATCCGCAGGACGCCGCCCGGCTCCTTGACCCGGATATCGACATAGGCCGGATAGCGGGTGGTATCGAACCAGTAGGCCTGGTCCAGGCGCGAGGCCAGGGCCTTGTCCAGGGTGCGGTCGACGACGCCCAGGGCACCGCGCCTCTGTTCATCGGGCAGCTGGGCGTCTTCCTGGAAGGCGATGGACAGCTGCATCGACCGTTCGGCCCGGTCGGCGATGATGGCCAGGTTCTCGGCGCTGGGCTCGTCGCGATAGCTTTCGGCGGCCCAGGCGATGTCGCCGGCCAGGCCTTCGGACAGGCGCGCATTGACCGCCTGCCAGTGGGCATCAAAGAAGGCCCAGGTCACCGCGCCCTGCATGATCAGGACCGGCAGGACGATGATCAGCAGCGACCGGCCCCACAGCGAGGTCGGCAGGCGGCGCTTGATGACGCGCGCCCAGACGTTGAAGGGCAGCAGCCTCATGCGGCTGGCCTGGCTTCACACGCCGATGCTGAAGCTGCCGTCATGGCCGCTCAGTCCGGGGCCAGCATATAGCCGATGCCGCGCACGGTTTGCAGGTAGCGCGGGTTCTTGGGGTCGGCTTCCAGCTTGCGGCGCAGGCGCGTGACCTGGACATCCACCGCGCGACCGGTGATGTCGGCGGTGTCCGGCGACAGGTTCATGCGCTCGACCGGCGAGTGGGCATGGATGGCCAGGGTCTTCAGCAGCTGGGCCTCGGCCTCGGTCAGGCGTTGCAGGGTGCCGTCGCGGGTCAGCTCCAGCCGCTCCATGTCGAAGACCGCCGGGCCCATGTGGATCTCGCGCGGGGTCAGGGGCTTGCCGCCCGTGCGGCGCAGGATGGCCTCGATCCGCAGCGCCAGCTCGCGCGGGTCAAAGGGCTTGGACATATAGTCGTCGGCCCCGCGCGACAGGCCCTCGATCCGGTCATCGGGCCCGCCCTTGGCTGTCAGCAGCAGCACCGGGGTCTTGGACAGCTGGGCCTGGCTGCGGATCCAGCTGGTCAGGTCAAAGCCGCTTTCACCCGGCATCATGACGTCCAGGACGATCAGGTCGAACTCGATCAGCTCGACCAGGCGACGCGCCGCGCCCGCGTGGGCCGCGCCGGTCACGCGATAGCCCTCGCGCGTCAGGAATTCCTTGAGCAGTTCGCGGATGCGGTCGTCGTCGTCGACGACCAGAAGATGACGCCCGCTGCCAGGGGCGGCGATGGGGCCGGATCGGCCCGGGGCGCGGGTATCGGTCATTATGCCGTGGCTCCGTTGGCAAGCATGATGTCAGCCTTGTGTGGACAGGCCGCTGCGCCGCCACAGATGACCTGCCCGCCCTCACACTGTCAGTTAGCCCACAGCGTGGCCGAGTTCGACGCTGGCTGCAAGAAAAGCTGTGAAAAGAAGTCTGTCGCCAAGCCTTTAGGTCCCGGGCCCCCGGCCTTCTCCGATGTGGCAGGCCGTGGGCGCGCCCCGCCGGGCGAGACTTGCGATAACGGTCAGGCTTTGGGAAGTTTCTGGGGCTATAGACGGGGGTGGGGCTTGCCTCGACGGCCCGGCTGTCGTTCAAGCGGCTGTTGAAATTCAGGCCGGTCGCCGGCTCAAAGAGATTCCTGTCTATGTTCACCCTGTTGAACCTGCAGAGCCTGTTGGGCCTGGCTGTCATCATCGGCATCTGCTGGGCCGTGTCCGAGAACCGCAGCGCCTTCCCGTGGCGGCTGGCCATCGGAGCCGTCCTGGTCCAGGCGGCGCTGGTCCTGGCGACCTTTGCCATTCCGGGATCCCAGGTGGTGCTGGACGCCATCAACAACTCGGTCAAGGGGCTGGAGCAGGCGACGGCCAAGGGCACCCAGTTCGTCTTTGGCTACCTGGCCGGGGGCGACCAGCCCTATCCGGTCGAGAACCAGGGGGCGCTGTTTACCTTTGCCTTCAACGTCCTGCCCCTGGTCATCGTCATCTCGGCCCTGTCGGCCCTGCTGTGGCACTGGAAGATCCTGAAGTGGGTGACTTTGGGCTTTGGCAAGGTGTTCCAGAAGACCATGGGCCTGGGCGGAGCCTCGGCCCTGGTGGTCGCGGCCAACATCTTTCTGGGCATGGTGGAAACTCCGCTGGTGATCCGCGCCTACCTGGACAAGCTGACCCGTTCGGAAATCTTCCTGATGATGGTGGGGGGCCTGGGCACGGTCGCGGGCTCGACCATGGTGGCCTATGCCACCATCCTGTCGCCGGTCCTGACC
>JAEYQX010000083.1 GCA_023409795.1 Pseudomonadota bacterium | reverse complement strand
AGGGCCAGCGGGCCTTCCACCCCGGCTTCCCCCAGGGCCAGCCCGGCGAGGTGGCCACCCGCCTGATGGGCCGCGAGACCCTGCGGATCGGGGGCGCGGGCGCGCGCGACGAACCGGTTCTGGCCTGGGCGGAATCGGGCCGGACCAAGGGACTGAAGGGCACGCTGGCGGGCCTGTCGGGCGCGCCGGTGCTGGACTCGCGCGGCCGCACCCTGGGCGTCACCATTGCCGAGGCCCCGCGCCGGGGCCTGATCTATACCACCTCGCCCGACACCTTCCTGCCGCTGATCCGTGGCGAGCAGAGAGCCGACGAGCCGGCCCTGGGCGAGCCGGTCACCACCGACAACTATGGCCAGGTCGCCGACCGCATGAGGCGCGAGCTGCGCGTCGCCCAGGTGGTCTGCCTGGTCACGGGCTGAGGCCAGCAAAAAGCCCCCTCCGGCCGGGCCGAAGGGGGCTTGTGCGAGCGGGCGGCGCCGGCCCTATTTCAGGTCCGGGCTGTCCAGGTCCAGGTCGGCGGCCTCGATCACCTCGACATTGGGATAGCGGGCCTTCAGGTCCTCCAGGAAGTGGCTGGCATCGCCGACCACCACCACATTGGCGCGGTCTGCCGGCAGCTTGTCGGCAAAGGCGGCCTGGACGTCTGCGGGCGTCAGGGCCTTCACCCGGCCGGCATAGGCGGCCAGCTCGCTGAGCGGCAGGTCATAGGCGGCCAGGTCGGCCACCAGCGAGCCCAGGCCGTTGACGCTTTCCAGCGACCGGCCAAAGCCGCCGATCATGATGGCCCGGCGCGGGGCCAGCTCGGCCTCGGACGGCGCGGCCTGGCCCATCTTGCCCACCTCTTCCAGCAGCAGGTCGACGACCTCGTCGGCGCTCTCGTTCTTGGTCTGGGTGGAGGCCGAGAACAGGCCCGATTCCGCCATGGCCCCGATGCCCGAGCGCGCGCCATAGCTCAGGCCACGATTGATGCGGATTTCCTGGTTCAGGCGCGAGGAATAGCTGCCGCCCAGCAGGGTATTGCCCAGGGTCAGCGGGAACCAGGCATCATCGGTGCGGCTCACGCTGCGCGACGAGACGCTGACGGCGGCCTGGCCTGCGCCGGGCAGGTTGACGACGATGACGCGCGGCCCGGCGGTGCGCGCGGCCACGCTCACGTCGGCCTCGGCGGCGAGGCCAGCGGCCTTCCAGTCGCCGAACGCCGCCTCGGCCAGGCGACGGGCATCGGCCTCGGTCAGGTCGCCCGAGAAGGTCAGGATGGCCTGGTCGGGGCGCAGGTGGGCGGCGTGATAGGCCAACAGGTCCGCCGTGCTGAGGCCCTGGATCGAGCGCTCGGTGGCCAGGCTGCCATAGGGCGTGCCGCCAAAGTTGACCTTCTGCGTGGTCATGCCCGCGATCGAGCCCGGCTGGCTCAGCGCGACGCGCAGGGCGTCCAGCTTCTGCAGCCGCTGGCGCTCCAGCTCCTCGGCGGCAAAGGCGGGGTTGCGGACCATGTCGCTCAGCAGGGCCATGGTCTGGTCAAAGACGTTCGACGGGCTGGAGGCATAGACGTTGAAGAAGTCCGTGCCGGCGCCTGCGCCAATGCTGGCCCCCAGCTGTTCGATCTGGGTCGCGACCTGGGGCGCGGACAGGCGGGTGGTGCCCTGGTTCAGCATATCGGCGGTCATGGCCGCCAGGCCCGCCTTGCCCTGGGGATCATCGGCGGTGCCAGCCTTGAACGTCAGGCGGGCAGAGATCAGCGGCAGGGCGTGCTTGGGCGCTACCAGGACCCGCAGGCCATTGTCCAGGCGGAAGTCGGCCACGGCGGGGGTGGCCGGGCTGACCTCGGCCCCCGGCTGCGGGATCGGGGTGCGCTCCGCCTCGGGCTTCAGCACCGAGGGCGTGCCCATCGGGGCCAGGTCGGCGACCTTGACCGGGGCGTCCATGTTGACGGTCTGGGCCGTGGTCGGGTTGGCCTCGTCGGAGGCCAGGTAGCGCATGGTGATCTGGCGCTGCGGCGTCAGATACTGGCGCGCCACGCGCTGGATGTCGGCGGCGGTGACCTTCTGGATCTCGGCCACCTCGCGGTCGGCGCTGGCCGGGTCGCGGGTGCGGATCAGGGCCCAGCCCAGGACCTGGGCGCGGCCCTGGGCCCCCTCGCGCTGGCGCAGGGCGCGGGCCACCAGTTCGTTCTTGGCCTCGGCCAGCTCGGCCTCGGTCACCGGCTCGTCGCGCAGGCGGGCGATCTCGCGCTCCAGCAGGGTCTTGCCCTCGTCGACCGTGCGGCCCTGTGACATCATGGCATAGGCCATCAGGGTGCCCGCCTCGGTCATGAAGTCGGGGCTGGACGAGGCCGAGCTGGCCGCCTGGGCCTCATAGACCAGGGCGCGGTGCAGGCGGCTGCTCTCGCCGGTCGACAGGATACCGTCCAGCACCGACAGGGCCGCCACGTCCGGGTGGTCGGCCGCGACCGTGTGCCAGCCGATCAGCACGGTCTCCAGCGGCACATTGGGCGCATGGAAGGTCAGGTCCTGGGGCTGGCTGGGCACCGGCTCGCTCACGCGCCTTTGCGGGATCGGCGTGGCCGGGTTCTGCAGCGGGGCGAAATACTGGTCGATCCACTGGTCCCGCTGGGCCTCGTCGAAATTGCCATCGACGATCAGGAAGGCATTGTCCGGGCGGTAATAGGTGCGGTGGAAGCGCAGCACGTCTTCCAGCGACGCGGCCTCCAGCTCCTCGATCGAGCCGATCACCCCGCGGCGATAGGGGTGCTCCTTGAAGAAGGTGGCCGGGGCAAACAGGTAGAACAGCCGGCCATAGGGGTTCGACAGGACGCTCTGGCGATACTCCTCCTTCACCACGTCGCGTTCTGAGGCAAAGTTCTTCTCGTCGACGACCAGGCTGCCCATCCGGTCCGCCTCGGCAAACAGGATGCGCTCCAGGTGATTGGCCGGGACCACCTCGTGATAGGCGGTCACGTCCTCGGCGGTGAAGGCGTTGTTGTAGCCGCCGACGTCCTCGGTCAGGCGGTCAAAGGTCTCGTTGGGGACGTTCTCGGTCGCCTTGAACATCAGGTGTTCGAACAGGTGGGCAAAGCCCGAGCGGCCCGAGGGGTCATCCTTGCCGCCCACCCGGTACCAGACCTGGACCGCGACGTTCGAGGTGTCCGCATCCTTGCGGCTGTAGACCTCCATGCCGTTGGCCAGGACACGGCGCTGATAGCCCAGAGGCGGCACCTGGACCTGGCCCGGCTGGCTGGCGGCGACGGGGGCGGCCGGGGCCTGGGCGGCGACGGTGCCGGGCAGGCCCATCAGCAGGGCCGAGGCGCAGACGGTCAGGATCAGACGAGTTTTCATGGCTTGGGTTCCCGGGCCCGCTCCTGGGCTGACCGGACACCTAAACCCCAAAAGCCCAGGTTCGCACCTTACCGAGCTGTAATCTTTTGGCGCTCAGTCGTTGAAGACCCGCACCCCGATCTCGCCCTGCGGCGTCAGCCAGGCCCGCTTCATGCCCTGGCTGTTATAGGGGTGGGCCAGGTTGCCATGGCGGTCGACGCCGATCAGGCCGCCGTCCCCGCCCAGCTGGCCGATGCGGTCGATGGTGGCCTGGGCGGCGGCCTGCAGCGACTGGCCGGCGGCCACGCCCAGGGCCGTGCGCGCGGCGGCGGCGACGCGGATGAAATACTCGCCCTGGCCGGTGCAGGAGACGGCCGCGTGCTCATCGGCCCAGGTGCCGGCGGCGGGAATGGGGGTATCGCCGGCGCGGCCCGGCATCTTGCCAAACACCCCGGCGGTCGAGGTCGCCGCCGCCAGCCGTCCCTGGGTGTCCAGGACGCAGCAGCCGACGGTGCCGTGGCTCAGGGTGCCGGGCGGATGATTGTCCTCGCCCTTGCCCGCCCGGGTGAACCAGGCCTCGGGATCGGTGATGGCATCAAGCCCCTCGGCCTGGGCAAGGCGGCGGGCACCCTCGCCGACCAGCATGACGTGCGGCGTCCGCTCCATCACGGCGCGGGCCGCGCGGACCGGGTTCTTGAAGCCCTGCAGGGCGGCCACGGCCCCGGCGCGGCTGGTCGCCCCGTCCATCAGGCTGGCATCCAGCTCATAGTCGCCGTCCAGGTTGGGCGAGCCGCCGCGCCCGGCGACATAGAGGCCCGAATCCTCAAGCATGACCACGGCCTCGACCGCCACGTCCAGGGCGCTGGCCCCGTCATCCAGGCGCGCCTTCATGGCCTCGACCACCTGGCGCATATGCACCACCTCGGCGTCATAGTTGCGCTCGCGCCGGGCACCGGCACCGCCGTGAAGGATTAGCGCGGGTCTGGTCGTCATCATCATTTCCTCAACCTGGCCGCCAGATAGCGGCGGTGCCGGACGGGGGCAAGCCTGGCCGTCCGGGACGACAGTTGAGGCGTCCCGCCATGGCATTTTGGAGGCAGGTTGACGTCACGGCAGGGCTTCACGGCGCTGCAAATTCATGCGGTAAATCCCCTAACGCCGTTCAAGGCGACGCTAGCCCCACAGATTTCGACCGGGCGGCCAGAGGGGGCCAAAGGGTCACAGCAAGGCTTGAGGAAACAAATGCGCGCAGTCCTGTCCAAGGCTCCTGGTGGCCCCGAGACCCTGTCGGTCGAAGACATCATGGACCCTACGCCCCGGCCGGGCGAGGTGGTGATCGAGGTCAAGGCCATCGGCATCAACTACCCCGATACCCTGATCATCGAGGACCGCTACCAGTTCAAGCCGGAACGCCCCTTTGCCCCCGGCGGCGAGGTGGCCGGGATCGTCGATGCGGTGGGCGAGGGGGTCAAGGGCGTGCGCCGGGGCGACCGGGTGATCGCCGTGCCGGGCTGGGGTGGCCTGGTCGAGCGCCTGGCCGTGCAGGCCAGCAGCCTGATCCCCATTCCCGACGGCATGGACTTCCAGACCGCCGCGGCGCTCGTGCTCACCTATGGCACCAGCTATTATGCGCTGAAGGACCGGGCCAGGCTGCAGCCGGGCGAGACGCTTCTGGTCCTGGGGGCGGCGGGCGGCGTCGGCGCGGCGGCGGTCGAGCTGGGCAAGGCCATGGGGGCGCGGGTCGTGGCGGCCGCCTCGACCAATGACAAGGTTGAGTTCGCCCTGGACCTGGGGGCCGACAATGGCCTGATCTATCCCAGTGGCGCGATGGACAAGGCCGCCCAGAAGGCGCTGGCCGGAGAGTTCAAGCTGGCTACCGGCCGCGACGGGGCCGATGTCGTCTATGATGCGGTCGGCGGCGACTAAGCCGAGCCAGCGCTTAGGGCCATGGACTGGGACGGCCGCTACCTGGTGGTCGGCTTCCCGGCGGGCATCCCCAGCCTGCCGCTGAACCTGACCCTGCTTAAATCGGTCTCGGTGGTCGGGGTCTTCTGGGGCGCTGCCGTCGCGCGCGATCCCAAGGGGCACGCCGCCAACATGGCCGAGCTGATGCAGTTCTGGCGCGAGGGCAAGATTCGCCCGCGCATCAGCCAGGTCTATCCGCTGGAGCGGGCAGGCGAGGCCATCAAGGCCCTGGGTGACCGCAAGGCCATGGGCAAGATCGTGGTGGTGACCGAGGAATGAGTTCGCCCCTGCGGCTGGCGGTCCGGGACGATGACCTCGCCTCGGCCGCCGAGCGTCTGGCCCGGACCGGGCGCACCCGCCTGCCCATGCTGTTCGGCGAGGAGACCTGGCACCTGCACCAGGCCCTGCTGGCCCCGGACCAGCCGTGGGTGCGCACCTTCCTGAATCCCCTGGGCGTCGACATCACGGTCGAGGCCTTCGAGGCCTCCTCGCCCGAGGACCAGCAGCAGTTCATCGCCGGTGCCTATGCCGGGGCCACCGAGGGGCTGCAGTTCCTGTTCGACCGCCTGCGCCTGGGCCCGGCCCGGGCCATGGGCAGCCCCACGCCCCAGGTCCTGTTCGACCTGCTGGACCGGTTCAACAGCCCCGACTTCATCGACCTGGCGCGGCGGCTGACCGGCGATGACCGGGTGGCCTTCTCGGACGGCCAGGTGACGCGCTACCTGCCCGGCCACTTCCTGAACCGGCACAGCGATGCCAATCCGCGCACCGAGCGCCTCTATGCCTATGTGCTGAACCTGTCGCCCCAATGGCGGGCAGAGTGGGGCGGGCTGCTGCAGTTCCTGGACGAGGCCGGCGACATCACCGAGACCTTTGTTCCCAGCTTCGGCACCCTGAACGTCTTTGCCGTGCCCCAGATGCACGCCGTCTCCACCGTGGCCCCCTTTGCGGGCGCGCCGCGCTATTCGGTGACCGGCTGGTGGCGGGCCAAGCCCCTGGCATCAGGCCCCGCAGCTTCGGATGCCGCGTGACGTCAGCGGCTCCATGCGCGCCTCAGTCCTCGTGCAGGACCCGCTCCAGCGCCTCTTCGGCCTGCTTGTGATGGCGCGCCTTGATATGGGCTCCCAGGGTGGCCAGGACGGCGGCGATGACGGCCGCATCATCGGTAAAGCCGATCCCGGCAAAGACATCGGGGATGGCGTCCACCGGCATGACGAAATAGGCCAGGGCCCCCAGCATGATCCCCTTGGCCGCCAGCGGGGTCTTGGGATCCTGCGTGGCATACCAGGCCGCCAGGGCCTGGTCGGCGAAAGGAATGCAGGCGGCGGTGCGCCGGATCTTGGGCCAGAAGCCCGCTTTCACGCGCATTTCATTGACCTTTTGCACCGTGGGGACCAGGGCCTTTTCCGGGTCGATGGCCTCATGGGGGGAAGTCGGTTTGGCTTTGGCGGTCATGGCCGCTAAATCCCTCGCGCAGACACTCGGTTCATTCAGAACATATAGGGACGATCTTCATGAAACTCGACGGTTCGATTGCAGCAGTGGTCACGGGCGGGGCGTCGGGCCTCGGCGGGGGCACCGCGCGCGCCCTGGCGGCCAGGGGCGTCAAGGTCGCCATCTTCGACCTGAACGAGGAAAAGGGCGAAGCCATCGCCGCTGAAATCGGCGGCGTCTTCTGCAAGGTGGACGTGACCTCGGACGAGAGCGTCGATGCCGGCTTTGAAAAGGCCCGCGCCGCCCACGGCCAGGAACGCCTGACCGTCAACTGCGCCGGCATCGCCACCGGCCAGAAGACCGTGTCGCGTAAAAAGGACACCGGCGAGATTCGCGCCCACGACATGGCGCAGTTCGAGCGCACGGTCACCATCAACCTGTTCGGCACCTTCCGCGTCCTGTCGAAGTCGGCCGCCGGCATGGTGACGCTGGACCCGATGGAGGACGGCGAGCGCGGTGCCATCATCAACACCGCCTCGGTCGCAGCCCAGGACGGCCAGATCGGCCAGGCCGCCTATTCGGCTTCCAAGGGCGGCGTCTATGCCATGACCCTGCCGATCGCGCGTGACCTGATGAGCGAAGGCGTGCGCGTCAACACCATCCTGCCGGGCATCATGTGGACCCCGATGATGGCGGGCATGGACCAGAAGGTCCAGGACGCCCTGGCCGCCATGATCCCCTTCCCGAAACGTCTCGGCACGCCCCAGGACTATGCCAACCTGGCCCTGCACCTGGCCGAGAACGTCTATATCAACGGCGAATGCGTCCGCCTGGACGGCGCCATCCGCCTGGCCCCGCGCTGAGCCGACAAAAGATAACTCCGCGATCTCAGAAAACAGTTGCGGAGTGTCGAGGAGGTCGCTAAACGCCTCCTCCTCGACGTCGGGCGGCACTGGTCGCCCTTACGGATGCGGGCGTAGCTCAGGGGTAGAGCACAACCTTGCCAAGGTTGGGGTCGGGCGTTCGAATCGCCTCGCCCGCTCCAGTCGGGAACACCACGAAACGGGGTCTGGCCTTGCGGTCAGGCCCCGTTCGCGTATCCGGTCCCCGCTTTTCCGAAAAATTTTGAAAACCGTATGATTTCAGCTTTTTGGCTGTTGCATCGGGCTGAAGTCTTGGATAGAAACCGCCTCCTCGACGTCGGGCGGCAGCAGTCGCCCTTACGGATGCGGGCGTAGCTCAGGGGTAGAGCACAACCTTGCCAAGGTTGGGGTCGGGCGTTCGAATCGCCTCGCCCGCTCCAGTCGAGACTGTGAAAACGGGGTCTGACCAGCCGGTCAGGCCCCGTTTCGCGTTCTGGGCCGCCCGCGCGCGCCTGGAATCGTCAGGACAGGGATCATTCTTTGCCGAACTGACGAGGAACCGGCGAATCCTCTTCGCAAAATCGTCGCGATCCCGTTGCCCGTGGTCGCTAGCGAGCGCCGGTATTGCCGGAGCGCAGGGTGCGCCCCGGTCAAGCGGGGATAGCTCCAGACATGAAACTGCGACTCCTGGTCGGTGCGGCCGTTATGCCGCTTTCCTTCGGTATGGCCGCACAGGCCGCAGACGTGGCGCCCAGCGCCTCCATCGCGCCGGCTGCCGATGGCGTCTATGGCCGCGTGGTGTCGGCCGAGGGCTCGCCCCTGCCGGGTGCCGAGGTGCTGGAGCGCAGCACCGGCCGCCGCGCCGTGACCAATACCCAGGGCGAGTTCAGCCTGCCGGGCCTGTCGGGCCAGGCCATCCTGGACGTGCGCTACATCGGCCTGCCGAGCACCAGCCAGACCGTCACCATCACCCCGGGCCACATGACCTCGGTGGTCCTGACCCTGGGCGGCGACGTGGCCACGGTCGACGACATCATCGTCACCGGCGTGATCACCGAGGGCGTGGCCCGCGCCCTGAACCAGCAGAAGAACGCCGACGGCACCATCAACGTCCTGTCGGCCGACGCCATCGGCCGCTACCCGGACCCCAACGTGGCCGAGAGCCTGCAGCGCGTCGCCGGCATCGCCATCTCGCGCGACCAGGGCGAGGGCCGCTACATCAACATCCGCGGTGCGCCCCAGGCCTTCACCGCCGTCTCGGTGGATGGCGTGACCGTACCGGCCGTGGATTCGGGCACCCGCGCGGTGGACCTGGACACCCTGCCCAGCGACATCGTCGCCAACGTCGAGGTCTCCAAGACCCTGCTGCCGTCCCAGGACGCCGACAGCATCGCCGGGGCCGTCAACATCAAGACCCGCTCGCCCTTCGACCAGCGCCGCCTGGCCGTCAGCGGCTATGCCGGTGCCAGCTACAACGACTACGGCGGCGAGGACGTGCGCGGGGCCCTGACCGCCTCCAACGTCTTTGGCGCTGACGAAAACTTCGGGGCCCTGCTGTCCTATTCCTACTCGCGGACCAACCGCCGCCCGGACAATGTGGAGTCCGGCTGGACCCTGATGGAGACCCCCGAGGGCGACGAGATCTTTGCCCTCGAGGAGACCCTGTTCAAGGACTATGACACCGAGCGCACCCGCCAGGCCCTGAGCGGTGGCCTGGAATGGCGTCCGACCGACCGCACCCGCGCCTGGCTGCGCGGCTCGCTGGCCATCTTCGAGGACGACGAATACCGCAACCAGCTGCTGCTGACCTATGACGAGGACAACCTGCAGGCCGGGGCCACCGACCGCCGGGCGACCTTCTCGGACGTGACGGTCGAGCGCCAGCTGCGCCACCGCACCCAGAAGAACGAGATCACCACCCTGACCGCCGGGGGCGAGCACATCTTCGACAATGGTGCCATCCTGGACGCCAGCGTCTCGGTGGCCAACAGCCAGCAGACCTATCCGAACCGCAACGAGCTGCTGTTCCGCTCCAAGCTGGAGCCGTCGGTCACCTATGACTTCACCGGCAACCACTACGAGCCAACCTATTCCATCTTCCAGACCCAGGAGCACATGGAGGCGGGCGAATACGGCTTCCGCGAAAACGTCTTCCGCTCCAACACGACCGACCAGGAAGAGCTGACCCTGGCGGCCAACCTGGAGCTGCCCAGCCAGTTCGGCGGCCGCGACATCACCTGGAAGTTCGGCGGCAAGTATCGCACCCGCGACGTCCTGGCCGACGAGGAGCGCTTCCGCAGCCGCGATGACGCCCACGCACCGGCCCTGTCCTATGCCGACCTGCTGACCGGCGAGCACTCGCGCAACTACGACTACATCCTGGGCTACAAGTTCGATAACGGCCTGGTGGACGAATACTTCGGCCAGGCCCGCGGCAGCTCGGCGCGCCGGATGCCTGACTCGGTGGTCGCGGACTATGAGGCCCAGGAAGACATCCTGTCGGCCTATGGCCAGGCCCGCTTCGACATCGGGGCCACCAATGTGATCCTGGGCCTGCGCGTCGAGAACACCAGGTTCGAGGGTTCCGCCCCCACCTACAACATCACCGAGACCGAGGACGGCGAGGAGGTCGAGACCTATGGCGTCGCCCGCGTCGATCGCGACGACACCGAGTTCTTCCCGAACCTGACGGTGCGCCACAGCTTCTCGGACAACCTGATCGGCCGCTTCGCCCTGACGCGCGCCATCAACCGTCCCGAGTTCGGCCAGATCGTCCCGCGCCGGGTCGAGGAATCCGACGGCTCCAGGGTCAAGTATGAGATCGGTAACCCGGACCTGAAGCCGACCCTGTCGAACAATGTCGACATGGGCCTGGAATACTACTTCGCCTCCCTGGGCGTCCTGTCGGCCAATGCCTTCTACAAGGACCTGAGCGACTACCGCTATGTCCTGGTCTATGAGGACGCGCTCGAGAACGAATACGAGACCCCGATCAATGCCCCCAACGGCCACATCGCGGGCCTGGAGCTGAACTGGCAGCAGAAGTTCGGCTTCCTGCCGGGCTGGGCCTCGGGCCTGGGCGTCTTTGCCAACTACACCTGGACCGACGCCGAGATCGAGACGGCCCAGGCCTATGGCGGCCGCACCAGGTTCGACCTGCCGGGCCAGTCGGACAACATCTACAACCTGGCTGTCTTCTACGAGAAGGCCGGCCTGTCGGCCCGCCTCAGCTACACCAAGCGCAGCGACTACCTGGAAGAGATCGACGCCGAAGCCCCGGAACTGGACCTCTTCGTCGAGGGCCGCGAGCAGCTGGACTTCACCGCCAGCTATGACTTCGGCAACGGCATCGAGATCTTCGGCGAGGCCAAGAACCTGACCGACAGCGCCGGCGTCCGCTACTACGGTGTGCGCGAGCGGACCTATGAGTATGAGAAGTTCGGCTACAACGTCTTCGTCGGCCTGCGCTTCAAGCTCTGATCCCTGGCGTGTCCCGGCCCTGGCCGGGATCGTGCGAGGCTCAACGCTGCAAAAATGAAGGGTCGGACCGCCAGGTCCGGCCCTTTTTGCCACGCTGCGCATGGTTCATGCCCAAAGAGGGGCCTATATAGGCCTCTGGCGGTTGACCCCGCCGGGACCGGCGCTAGTTTCCGCGCCGTTTCCTTCCCCCCAGTGCCTGAACCTCAGAGGATCCCATGGCCGAAGCCGCAGCACCCTACGACGTCGTTATCATCGGGGCTGGCCCCGGTGGCTATAATGCTGCGATCCGCGCTGGCCAGCTGGGGCTGAAGGCGGCCCTGGTCGAGAAGAACCCGACCCTGGGCGGCACCTGCCTGAACGTCGGCTGCATGCCGACCAAGGCCCTGCTGCATTCGTCGGAACTGTTCGAGCAGGCCAACACCGAGTTCGCCCACATCGGCATCGAGGTGAAGCCCAAGCTGAACCTTGGCCAGATGCACAAGTCCAAGGACGACAGCGTCGAAGCCCTGACCAAGGGCATCGAGTTCCTGATGAAGAAGAACAAGGTCACGGTCGTGCGCGGCTACGGCAAGATCGCCGGCCAAGGCAAGGTCGAGGTCGAGGTCGCCGACGGCACCAAGACCGTTCTGGAAACGAAGAACAACCTGATCGCCACCGGCTCCGAGCCGACCCCGCTGCCGGGCGTCGCTTTTGAAGAAGGCAAGATCATCGACTCGACCGGTGCCCTGTTCCTGCCGAAGGTCCCCAAGCACATGATCGTCATCGGTGCGGGCGTGATCGGCCTTGAGCTGGGTTCGGTCTGGCGCCGTCTGGGTGCCGAGGTCACCGTCGTCGAATACCTCGACAAGGTCGGCGCGGGCATGGACGGCGAGGTCGCCACCGCCTTCCAGCGCGGTCTGGCCAAGCAGGGCCTGAACTTCAAGATGTCGACCAAGGTCACCGGTGCCAAGACCTTGAAGGACGGCGTCGAGCTGACCGTGGAACCGGCTGCCGGTGGCGCTGCGGAAACGATCAAGGGCGACGTGGTTCTGGTGGCCATCGGCCGCCGTCCGTTCACCCAGGGCCTTGGCCTCGAAACCGTGGGCATCACGCCGGACCAGCGCGGCTTCATCGCCAATGACCACTTCAAGGTGGCCGAAGGCATCTGGGTCATCGGTGACGTGACCCACGGCCCGATGCTGGCCCACAAGGCTGAAGAAGACGCCGTCGCTGCCATCGAACTGATGGTCGGCAAGGCCGGTCACGTCGACTATGCCCTGGTTCCGTCGGTCATCTACACCGCGCCGGAAGTGGCCTGGGTCGGCAAGACCGAAGAGGCCCTGAAGGCCGAAGGCGTGAACTACAAGAAGGGCAAGTTCCCGTTTGCCGCCAACAGCCGCGCCAAGATCAACCACGAGACCGAAGGCTTCGTGAAGGTTCTGGCCGATGCCGCGACCGACAAGGTCCTGGGCGTCCACATCTTCGGCCCGCAAGCCGGCGAGATGATCGGTGAGGCCTGCATGACCATGGCCTTCGGCGGCGCGTCAGAAGACATCGCCCGAACCTGCCACCCCCACCCGACCCGTTCGGAAGCGGTCCGCCAGGCCGCCATGGGCGTCGAAGGCTGGACGATGCAGGCTTGATTCTAGTGCCCCTACCGCGCTTCGCGCTGCTTGAGGGGCATTTGAGTGGGCCTACCGCCCTTCGGGCTACTTGAGGCCCGTTGGAAGTGAGCCAAGATCTAAGGGCGCGTTCCGCAAGGACCGCGCCCTTTTTCTTCACCCTTCTCCCCTCGCGGGAGAAGGTGGCTGCCGCAGGCAGACGGATGAGGGGGCAACCACCCCGCATCCTTCCCTCCGTCATCCTCCGGCTTGACTGGAGGACCCACGTCCACCCGCCGCACCCCGTCCTGAACCCCCGCCCACACCCTGACCCCCGATCCTCCGGTCAAGCCGGACGATGACGGCCAAGAAGCCCTCCCGCCATCACAATCCCCCCCGCCAATGCCCGATATTTCCCGGCATTGGCCCGCGCCCGCGCCTTTTGGCCCGGCTC
>JAEYQX010000006.1 GCA_023409795.1 Pseudomonadota bacterium | reverse complement strand
GATAGGAGGAGCGGGCCGGATAGGAGGTGATCTTGCCGGTGACGATGACTTCCAGGCCGGTCTCGGGCTGGACCCCCAGGCCGCGCACCACGCCCTTCCAGACCACGCCGTCGATGGCCGCCTTGTCGTCCTTGAGCGTCAGGTAGACGTGGCCCGAGGCATGGCGGTTCACCTTGGAAATCTCGCCGCGCAGGCGGACGTGGCTGAACCGGTCTTCCAGCGTCCGCTTCAGGGCAAAGCTGAGTTCCGAGATGGACAGGGCCGGATTGTTGTCGCGCGGGGCCTCGACCGGAGGGATCGCGCCTTCGAAGGCATAGTCGTCAGAGCTCATGACGGCACCTTAGTCCTTATCGCCGCAGGCGGGAACGGGGGCTGTGACCATCCGTTGAGCCCGCATGGACCCGGCTGATCCCCCTGGCACCCCGGCTGCTGATCGCGACCCGCGGGAACGCGAACTGCAAAGGCGAAGCCAAACGCCGGCCCTTGGAGGCTGGCTGCCGGTCCTGGCCGTGCTGCTGCTTGGGGCGGCGGCCTATGTCCTGTTCGGCCTGCTCTGACCTGGAGAAGAGATGATGAAAATTTTGACCCTTACGGCTGCGGCGGCTGCGGCCCTGGCGCTTGCGGCCTGTGGCGACAACCGCACCGACGACGTGGTGCAGATGCCGAGCGAAGGCGCCCAGCCGCTGGAAGTGACCAATGAGCAGGCGGACCGGGCCACCAGCCAGACGGCCATGGCCCTGGGCATGACCCATGACCAGCTTGAGGATGCCAACCTGGTCACTGCCGACAACACCAAGCTGGGTGATGTCGATACCCTGGTCATGGATGCCTCGGGCACCGTGACCCATCTGGTCATCGACCTGGAGGACACCGAGGACGTGAAGGTCCAGGTGCCGGTCGACCAGGTTCGGGCCGTGCCGGACGCGACGGGGGCGACCCGCAACCTGACCACGGACATGACGGCCGCCCAGCTGACCTCGCTGCCGCGCTGGAACCCGATGCCGCAATAAGCGTCGCTGACGCTTGACCGCAGCGCCTTCCCCGGTCATTGCGCGAGCATGAATATCTTGCTCGTCGGATCGGGGGGGCGTGAGCACGCCCTGGCCTGGAAAATCGCCCAGTCGCCGCTGGTGAAGCGACTTGTTGCCGTGCCGGGGAACCCGGGCATGGCCCGTCACGCCGAGATCGTGCCGGACATCAAGGCCACGGACGCCGAGAAGCTGGCCCAGCTGGCGCGCGAGATGAAGGCCGACCTGGTCGTCGTTGGCCCCGAATCGGCCCTGGCCGAGGGCCTGGCGGACCGGCTGGCAGCGGCGGGCATTCCCTGCTTTGGCCCCAGCGCCAAGGCCGCCCAGCTGGAAACCTCCAAGGCCTTTTCCAAGGCCTTCCTGCAACGTCACAACATCCCGACCGCCGGCTATGGCGTCTATGAGGACGTTGCCGAGGCCAAGGCGGCCCTGGCCAACTATTCCGCGCCCTATGTGATCAAGGCCGATGGCCTGGCCGCCGGCAAGGGCGTGGCCATCAGCCCCGACCGCGCCGATGCCGAGGCCGAGATCGAGCGTATGCTGGGCGGCCGGTTCGGCTCGGCCGGATCGCGCGTGGTGATCGAGGAGTTCATGGATGGCGAGGAAGGCTCGCTGTTCGCCCTGTGCGATGGCCGGCGGGCCGTCCTGTTCGGCGGGGCCCAGGACCACAAGCGCGCCTTTGACGGCGATACGGGCCCCAACACCGGCGGCATGGGGGCCTATTCGCCCGCCCCGGTCTTCACGCCCGAGTTCACCCAGGCCGCCAATGACCTGATCGTCCAGCCGACCATCCAGAAGATGGCCGAGGAGGGAGCCCCCTATCGCGGCGTCCTCTTTGCCGGTGTGATGGCGACCCGCGCAGGTCCCAAGGTGGTCGAGTTCAACGCCCGCTTCGGCGACCCGGAATGCCAGGTCCTCATGATGCGCCTGGACGGTGACATCGTCCCGCTGCTGCTGGCCTGCGCCAGGGGCGACGTCAGCCAGGCCCCGCTGCCGCAGTTCAAGTCGGGCGTGGTCATTACCGTGGTCCTGGCAGCCAAGGGCTATCCCGACAGCCCGCTGGAAGGCTCGGTCATTCGCGGGGCGGACCAGGACTTTGGCCCCCATGTCCAGGTCTTCCACGCCGGGACCAAGCAGCGCGAGGACGGCACCCTGGTCGCCGCCGGGGGCCGTGTGCTGAACGTCTGTGCCTATGGTGCCGACGTGGCCGAGGCGCGCCAGCGGGCCTATGAGGCCATCGCCCGGATCGACTGGCCGGGTGGCTTCCACCGCACCGACATCGGCTGGCGGGCCCTGGAGCCGCGCTGATACAAAAAGGGGGCCGAGGCGAGGCGCTTCGGACCCTTTTTTCTTTTGCCGGTAGCCGACCGGTCAGGTCATGGCGAACAGCAGGCGACCATCGCCCATCCGCTCGCGCAGGGGGACCAGGTCGGCGTGGGACACCGAGAAGCAGCCATAGGAGCGGCCCAGCTTGCCCTGGCGGGCCAGGAAGTCGGGGTCGGCGTAGTCAGCGCCATGGATGATGATGGCCCGCTCGCGGGCGCGGTCATTGCTGTATTCCAGCCCGTCCAGCAGGACATTGGGCCCCTGCTGCGGGCCCCAGCTGGCCCCGGCGGTGGCATAGGCCCCGATCGAGGACATATGGGAATCCGGCTGGTTCGAGAACCGCTCGGCAAAGCCGGAGTGGCGCGGGTCAGAGCCCCGGCCGTGGCTGGTGCGATAGGCCGTGACCCAGCCGCCTTCCAGGTCGACCTCGTAGAGGCGCTCCTCGCCCGAGAACTTCTGGAAATCGACGACATAGATGCGGTCGCGGCGGCCAATGCGGCCCTGGTGGCTGTCCAGGGCGGCCCGGGCACGGCTGAGCAGGTCGGGGCGAATGACGCCGTGGGGATCAATGACCGGACCAGTCACCTGGACCTGCGGGGTGGGCTTCAGCGCCGGGGCGGGCGGCAGGACGGCCGGGGCCAGGGCTGCGGTCTGGATCGTCGAGGCCGTCGAGGAGCAGCCTGCCAGCAGGGCAGAGCCGCCCAGAATCAGCCCACGTCGTGAAATCTGCATGCTTGTACGCCCCTGAAACCAAACGCCCCGGAAACCAAACGCCTGAACCGACTGCTTGGCCGGGGTTGTTTCATGATCCCCGCTTCAGAGGCAACCTTGGCCTTGGCGTGTTCGATGGACGTCGTATGGTGGAAGCCGTGTAGGAGAGGGGTTTCCATGTACAAACTGGGTGTGATTGTGACCGCTGCCGTTCTGGCGGCCACTTCGGTCGAGGCGCGCCAAGCTGCGCCTGCCGCAGCGGTTTCGGCCGAGCCGGCGACAATGTTCGTTCAAGTGGGGCGAATTCTGGCCAATCCGGCCGATGGCCGGGTGCTGCGTGATAAAACTCTCGTGATCAGGGGGAACCAGATCGTCGAGATCCGCGACGGCTTCGTGGGCGAGGGGCCGGTGGTGGACCTGCGCTCGGCCTTTGTCCTGCCGGGGCTGATCGACAGCCACGTCCACCTGACCGGCGAATCCAGCCCGACGTCGCAGCTGGACACCGTGACCCAGAGCAATGCCGACCAGGCCATGATTGCGGTGCGCAACGCCCGCCGGACCCTGAATGCGGGCTTCACCACCGTGGCGGACATGGGGGCCACCAATGAGGCCATCTTTGCCGTGCGCGATGCGATCCAGCGCGGCGACGTGGAGGGGCCACGCATCATTGCCGCGGGCGATGCCGTCTCGGTGCATGGCGGGCACGGCGACGCCAATGGCTATCGCGATGACATCCTGCACCTGCTGTCGGCCGAGAGCGTCTGCTCGGGTGTCGAGGACTGTATGCGCGCCGTGCGCCTCCAGGTGCGGGCCGGGGCCGACATCATCAAGATCACCGCCACGGGCGGGGTCATGTCCAATACCGCAGCCGGCCTAGCCCAGCAGTTCAGCGAGGAAGAACTGGCCGCCATCGTCGGCGCGGCCCACCGCATGGGTCGCAAGGTGACCGCCCATGCCCATGGCGTCGATGGCATCAATGCCTTCCTGAAGGCGGGCGGCAACTCGATCGAGCACGGCACCTACCTTGATGATGAATCCATCCGCCTGTTCCGGCAGAGCGGGGCCTATCTGGTGCCGACCCTGATGGCTGGCGACTTCGTCGCCCGCATCGCCTCGGGGGCGGACAACTTCTTCACCCCGGCCCAGACGGCCAAGGCCCTGGAGATCGGGCCGCGGATGCTGGACATGGCGCGACGGGCCCATGCGGGGGGCGTGCGCATCGCCTTTGGCACCGATACAGGCGTCTCGGCCCATGGCGACAATGCCCAGGAGTTTGCCCTGCTGGTCAAGGCGGGCATGACCCCGCTGGAGTCCATCCAGTCGGCCACGGTCGGGGCTGCCGACCACCTGGGCATCAGTGATCAGGCCGGGCGACTGGCCCCCGGAATGCCCGCCGACCTGATCGCCGTCGCGGGCGATCCGCTCAGTGACGTGACCGAGCTGGAGCGGGTTCGCTTTGTCATGAAGTCGGGCAGGGTCTTCCGCCAGGACTGACCGCCTGGCCCCTCCCTCACGCCGTGGGGGAGGGGCGCTTGAGCCGCGCCTCAAGGAAGGCCACGAAGGCGGCCTCGTCCTCAAGGCGGGCAACGACCGGCCACGACACCACCTGCTCGCGCCAGGCGGGCGGCAGCCGCACCCAGTCCTTTTCCGTCGTGACCAGCCCGGCCCCGAACAGCTCGGCCCGGTCTTTCAGCAGGGCAAAGTCCCGCTCCGTCAGGGCCGCATGGTCGGCAAAGGGCACAAAGTCCTTCAGGTCACAGCCCGCCGCGATCAGCGACCGCTCCACCTTCCAGGGCTTGGCGATCCCGGCAAAGCCGACCTGGGGCCCGGCTGGCGGAGCAGCCTGCGGGCTCAGGCGCGCGATGAAGACCGGCACCTGGTCAAGGACGGCGACCAGTTCGGGGTCCACCCGGTCGGCATCGGTGGGCATCAGGATGATCACCGCGTCGGCCCGCGCCATGCCGGCGGCAAAGGGCTCGCGCATCGGGCCGGACGGAAAGACCGAGCCGTCGCCAAAGGGCCATTCGTCGTTGCGGGCCTCGCCATCGACGACAACCAGGCTGAGGGCCTTTGCCAGGCTGGGGTTCTGGTGGGCGTCGTCCAGCACCAGGGCCTCGGCCCCGGCTGCGACGGCCGCCCTGGCCCCGGCGACCCGGTCGCGGGCGATCCAGGCCTCGGCACCCTTGGCCAGCATCAGGGGCTCATCTCCGACCTGGGCCGCCGTGTGGGATGACAGATCGACCCGGACCGGGCCTTCCAGGCTGCCGCCATAGCCGCGCGACAGGGCCACTGCGCGCACCCCGCGCGCCATCAGCAGTCGCAGGACCTCGCGCGCCACCGGCGTCTTGCCTGATCCGCCCACCGTCAGATTGCCGATGGAGATGACCGGTGCTCCCGGATCAACCGGCCGGGTCCGGGCGATGCGGCGGGCCGTCACCCCGGCCCACAGCCACGAGGCGGGCTTGAGCATCAGGCGGGTCATCGGGGCATGGCGGCGGTCGCGGCTGTACCACCAGCGCGGGGTGTTCAGCTTCATCGACGGCCTCGCGGCGGTGCCGGTGGCAGGTGGGTCTGCAGGGCCAGCCACAGGCGGTCCAGCCCGGCGGCGGCATCGGCAGCGGCCCGGCGCGCCCGCTCGCCCATGTCGCGCGCCAGCTGGGGATCCATCAGCAGGGGGCCGACCACCTCTGGCAGTTCGGCAGGCGACAGGACCGAGGTCAGGCCGCCGGCCTGTTTCAGCAGGCGCGTGACCTCCAGCCAGTTGCTGGCATCGGGGCCGCTGATGACCGGCTTGCCCAGCCGGGCCGGCTCCAGCGGATTGTGGCCGCCGACGGTGCCGCCGCCCAGGGCCGGGGCAAAGGAGCCGCCCATCACGACCACATCGGCCAGGCGCATGAACAGGCCCAGCTCGCCCAGGGTGTCGGCCAGGTAGATGTCGGTATGGTCCGTCACGGCCTCGCCGCGACCGCGCCGCGCAAAGCTGTAGTGGTTCTGGTTCAGCGACTGGGCGATGGCGTCGGCCCGCTCGGGATGGCGCGGGACCAGGATCAGGAAAAGCCGGTCAGCCAGCTTGTCCAGGGCCTGGACGATGGCGTCCTCCTCGTCCTCGTGGGTGCTGGCGGCCACGACGATGGGCCGGTCGCCGATCAGGGACGACAGGCGCGAGAACTCCATCTTGTCATAGGGCAGGGCCTCGCCGGAAAGCTTCAGGTTGACCTGTCCGTCGATGCGGGCCCCCAAGGCTTCCAGCCGGTCGGCGCTGTCCTGGTCCTGGGGCCAGACGTGGGCGAAGCTGGCCATCAGGCGTCGGGCCATGCCGGGGGCCTTTTGCCAGCCCTCGGCCGTGTGGCGGGTGTTGCGGGCGCTGGCCAGGGGCAGGGGGATGTCCCGCTCGCGCGCGGCGCTCAGCAGGTTGGGCCACAGCTCGCTTTCGACGAAGATGCCCAGGTTGGGTCGCCAGTGGTCCAGGAAGCGCGCGACGGCGGCGGGGCCGTCAATCGGGGCATACTGGTGGATGATCGACGGCGGCAGGCGCTTGGCCAGGACCTGGGCCGAGGTCAGGGTGCCGGTGGTGACCAGGACCGAGACGTCGGGTCGATCCTTCCGGATGCGCTCGGCCAGGGGCAGGATCGACAGGGCCTCGCCCACGCTGACGCCATGCAGCCAGACCAGCGGACCGTGCGGGCGGCGATAGGAGGCCTGGCCCAGGCGTTCGGTCAGCCGGATCGGGTCTTCCTTGCCCTGGCGGACGCGGGATTCCAGCAGGCGCGGAGCCAGGGGCTCCAGCGTCCGGGTCAGCAGGCGATAGGTGGCAAGGGCAGGGCTGAAGCTCACGGTCAGATCCGCTCC
>JAEYQX010000019.1 GCA_023409795.1 Pseudomonadota bacterium | reverse complement strand
CTTCCAACCCGATGGCCACGACGTCACCTTTGGCGAGATGGACCCCGCAGCCAAGGACGCCATCAGCCACCGCGCCCGCGCCTTTGCCCAGCTCAAGGCCGTTCTGATTGACCAGGACTGACGGCACCGTCGCCCTCTATGTCCACTGGCCCTACTGCGCCCGCATCTGCCCCTATTGCGACTTCAACGTCGTGCGCGACCGGGGGCGGGTCGAGGAGCAGGCCCGGCTGGTCGACGCCATCCTCGCCGACATGCAGGCCCAGGCCCGCCTGATCGGCCCGCGCCGCCTGGCCTCTGTCTTCTTCGGCGGCGGCACGCCCTCGCTGATGGCCCCGGACGCGGTCGAGCGGGTCATCGCACGTGCGCGCCAGCTGTTCCCGGCCGACGACGGGATCGAGATCACGCTTGAGGCCAATCCGACCGATGCCGAGGCGGGGCGCTATGCGGCGCTGGCGCAAGCGGGGATCAATCGCCTGTCGATGGGCGTCCAGTCGTTCGAGGACCAGGCCCTGGCCTTCCTCGGCCGCGACCACTCGGCCGCCGAGGCGCGCCAGGCCATTGCCACGGCCACGGCCCATTTCCCGCGCCTGTCGATCGACCTGATCTATGCCCGCCCGGGCCAGGGCGTTGCCGACTGGACGCGCGAGCTGGCCACCGCCATGGACCTGGGGTTCGAGCACATCTCGCCCTATCAGCTGACGATCGAGCCCACGACCGCCTTTGGCCGGGCCTTTGCGCGCGGCACCCTGGCCCCGCCGGACGAAGACCTGGCCGCCGAGCTCTATGAGGCCACCCAGCAGGTGCTCGAAGGGGCCGGGTTCGAGGCCTATGAGGTGTCCAACCACGCCCGCACCGAAGCGGCGCGGTCCAGCCACAACCTGCACGTCTGGCGCGGCGGCGACTACCTGGGCCTGGGGCCGGGTGCGCATGGCCGGCTGGGCCTGGAGGGGGGGCGCACCGCCACCGTGGCCCACCGGCGGATCGCCGACTACATCGCCGGGGTCGAGGAGGGCCGCCCCTGGGCCGAGCACGAGGTCCTGGACCCCCGCGCCGCCGCAGAGGAGCAGGTGCTGCTGGGCCTTCGCACCATCGAGGGCGTGCCCCTGTCCCTGCTTGAAGGCCTGGGCGCATCGGCGTCCCGGGGACCCCTGGCTGACCTGCTGTCCGACGGCTTCGTCAGCCTCGACAGGGGCCGGGGCGCCGCCACGGCGCGGGGCCGCCCGGTGCTGGATGCCGTCCTCAGGGCGCTGTTGACCTAGACCGCAGGGCTCGGGGCTGGCAGGGTCGGGCCAATGTCTGATGCACCGCATTTCCCGCCCACTGCCCCGCCCGCGCGTTCGGTTGCGCCGGGCCTTTATCTCGTGGCCACGCCGATTGGTAATCTGCGCGACATGACCCTGCGGGCGCTGGATGTGCTGGCCGCCGCCGACCTGGTCCTGGCCGAGGACACCCGCGTGACGGCCAAGCTGCTGGGTGCCTATGGCCTGAAGGCCCGGCTGGAGCGCTGCGACGACCACGCCTCGGCCCGTGCCGCCGAGATCGCGCTGGAGCACCTGCGTGAGGGCCAGGTGTTGGCGCTTGTCTCCGATGCGGGCACGCCCCTGGTGTCGGACCCCGGCTATGTCGTGGCCCGTGCGGCCATTGCCGAGGGCCTGCCGGTCCATCCCGTCCCCGGCCCGTCCAGCCTGCTGGCGGCCCTGTGCCTGGCGGGCCTGCCCGCCGACCGCTTCACCTTCGTCGGCTTCCTGCCGCCCAGGTCCGGGGCGCGCAGGACCCAGCTGGAAGAGCTGCGCACCAGTCGCCAGACCCTGGTCTTCTTTGAAAGCGGCCCGCGCCTGAAGGACAGCCTGGCCGACATGGTCCAGGTGCTGGGCCCGCGCCCGGCCGCCGTCACCCGCGAGCTGACCAAGCTCTATGAGGAGGCCGTGCGCGGCACCCTGGCCGAGCTGGCCGCCGATCCGCGCTGCGATGCGCCCAAGGGCGAGATCGTCATCGTCGTCGGCCCGGGCGAGGCCGAGGTCGCCAGCGCCGAGGATGCGGATACCGCCCTGAGGGAGGCCCTGACCCGCCTGCCGCCGGGCGAGGCGGCGTCCGAGGTGTCAAAGGCGCTGAACCTGTCGCGCAAGCCGCTCTACAAGCGGGCCCTGGAGTTGCAGGGACGGTGAGCTCCGGGCCCCGCCCCAGCCCTGGCCGGTCCAGCCCCGACGGGCGCGGGCGCCAGGCCGTGGGCGGGCGGGCCTATCGCCAGGGGCACGGGGCCGAATGGCTGGCCGCCGCCTGGCTGATGGCCAAGGGCTACCAGATCCTGGCCTTTCGCCTGAAGACCCGGGGCGGCGAGATCGACATCCTGGCCCGGCGTGGCCGCACCCTGGCGGTGGTCGAGGTCAAGCGCCGCCTGAACCAGGACGATGCTCTGCTGGCGGTAAAGCCGGCGCAGCACGCGCGCCTGCTGCGCGCCGGTCACGCGGTTCTGAAGTCCAAGCCGTCTTTACAGGGGTTGGATTTACGGCTTGATCTCATCGCCTTGGCCCCTGGTCGCTGGCCGCGCCATCTCAGGGGCCTGGTTTACGCAAGAGAGCCCCATGACGCGTGAAGAGGCCCAGGCTTTCCTGGAGACGGCGGGCACCGCCCCTGACCAGGACTTTCCCCTGCTCGAGGCGGCGATCGCCTGTGCCCTGCACGACCAGCCGGCCCGTGATCCGCGCGCGGTGCGCGTCATGGCCAATCATGCGGCCCACCGGCTCAAGGAACGGGCCGCGCTGGAAAGCCCCGATGACGCCCTGACCGAAACCATGGGCTCTGACCTGAGGCTGACCGGGGACCTGCTCAACTATCACCACGCGGGCAATACCGACCTGATCGAGGTGGCCGAGCGGCGCCGGGGCCTGTCGGCGGCCCTGGTCATCTTCTACCTGGATGCCGCCCAGCGGGCCGGGCTCGAGGCGGCGGCGGTGGACTTTCCCAATCACATCCTCCTGCGGGTCGAGACGCCCGAGGGGCCGGTGGCGCTGGACCCCTTCAGCCATGGCCGCCTGGTCTTGCCCAGCGAGCTGACGCGCCGGGCCCTGCTGGCCGGACTGACACCCCATGTCGCCGACCGGCTGGACCTGCTGATGGCCCCGATCACCCCGCGCCAGGCCCTGATCCGGCTGCAGGGGGTGCAATATGCCCGCGCCCTGCACGACGGGGACTATGAGCACGCCGAGCGGGCGGCCCTGCGCTGCACCCTGCTCAATCCCGAAGACCACCGGCCCTGGCTGGATGTCGCCCGCGCCCGCGAGCGCCAGGGCGCCCTGAACGGCACGCTGGAGGCCCTGCGCCGGGCGCGCGGCCAGGACGATGGCCCCCACGCCTACATGGCCACCATGGACCGGGTGCGGATGCGCCTGAACTGAGCCAAAGGCCGGGCCTGGTCTTGCGGCGCAGCCCGCCAGACCCCAAACAGGAAGCCAGCCTTCCCCAAGCCCTGCCGGGGCCAGTCTTCAGGATAGTTTCATGCTCAAGGTCGCCATTCAGATGGACCCGATCGAGGCAGTCAATGTCGCCTCGGACACCACCTTCCTGATGGCCCTGACCGGCCAGGCGCGCGGCCACAGCCTGTGGGTCTATGACTTCCGCACCCTGGCTCTGGAGGACGGTCGCCTGTTCTGCCGGGCCGTTCCGGTCAAGGTGAAGCCGGTTCAGGGCGAGCACGTCGAGTTCGGCCCCGAGCAGAGACTGGACCTGGCCACCGACGTGGACGTCATCCTGATGCGCCAGGACCCGCCCTTCGACATGGCCTATGTGACGGC
>JAEYQX010000273.1 GCA_023409795.1 Pseudomonadota bacterium | reverse complement strand
CCCGAACCCGGCCTGGGCCAGGGCGGCATCGGCGAAGGCCAGGGCTCGGGCGTCGGCGACGGCGATGGTCCCGGTCGCGGCAGCGGCCCGGCCTTCATCCGTGGCGCGACCAATGGCCAGATCCTGTCCCAGATGCCGCGCGAGCTTCAGCGACGCCGTGGCCCGGCCCGCAGCGCCGTCAGCTGCGTGATCCGCCGCGACACCCGCCTGGACGCCTGCACCATCGTCAGCGAGCAGCCGGCAGGCCTGGGCTATGGAGCCATCGCCATTCGCGTGGCCGAGGCCTATTTCCGCTTCCGCCCGCCCAGCCGGGGCAATGGCGAGGTGATCGAGGGCCAGCGCGTCACCATCAACATCGACTTTCCCTCGCGCTAGTCGACCCGCCAGCTTGAGCGTTTGACAGGGCCGCCTTTCCGCCTCCACTCTGGCCGTCTTGGGGTAGAGGGGATTTGCATGAGTTCGCGTTCGGTAGCGACGGCCTTGGCACTGGTTCTGGCGGTCGCAGGCACAGGCATGGCCTCGCCGGTCCTGGCCCAGTCGACATCCGCCACGTCTTCCGTCAGCTACAGCCAGGCCATCGCCGGCCTGACGCGCCAGGACGGCCTGCTGCCGGTCTTTGCCGACGCGAAGGGCGGGCGCGTCCTGTTGCAACTGCCGCCCGCAGGCCCCGACGGGGCCCTGGCCCGCGTCATCCACCATACGGCGCTGAAGACGGGGGTCGGCTCGGCCGTCACCTCGCTGGACCGCGCCCAGATCGGCCCGACCCACATCCTGGCCTTCCGCCAGATCGGCAAGCGGGTGGTCGCCGAGCTGGAAAACCCCGCCTATCGCGCCGAGGCCGGCTCGCCGGACGAACAGGCCGCCGCGCGCGACGCCTTTGTCGGCTCCACGGTCTGGGCCGGCGACGTCCTGGCCACGGCCCCGGACGGCAGCGTCCTGGTCGACATCTCCGGCTTTGTGACGCGCGACGCCCACGGCATCGCCCCCATGCTGGCCCGCACGGGGCAGGGGACCTTGCGCCCTGTGGATAACCTGACCCTGGTCGATCCGGCCCAGGCCCGGGTCTTTCCGGATAATATCGAGCTGGAAGGCCGCCTGACCTTTTCGGTCGAGAACGCCGGGCCGGTGCTGCGCCAGATCGCGCCAGACTCGCGCCTGGTGACCTTTACCGTGCGCCACAGCTTCATCCGCCTGCCGGACGAGGGCTACCAGCGCCGCGCCCATGACCCGCGCACCGGGGCGCTCAGCACGCTGGTGACCGACTTCTCGGCCCCGCTGGACCAGCCGATCGCCACGCGCCTGGCCAACCGCTTCCGCCTGGTCAAGACCGATCCGACGGCAGAGCGCTCGACCGTGATCAATCCGATCGTCTTCTACGTCGACCGCGCCGCGCCCGAGCCGATCCGCTCGGCCCTGGTCGAGGGGGCCATGTGGTGGGCCGAGGCCTTCGAGCAGGCCGGCTACATCGACGCCTATCGCGTCGAGGTCCTGCCCGAGGGCGTCGATCCGCTGGATGCCCGCTACAATGTCATCAACTGGGTCAACCGCGCGACGCGCAGCTGGTCCTATGGCCAGAGCGTGGTCGATCCCCGCACCGGCGAGATCGTCAAGGGCAGCGTGCTGCTGGGCAGCCTGCGGATCCGCCAGGACATGCTGATCTTCGAGGGCCTGGTCGGGGCGGCCGAGAATGGCACCGGCAGTGCCAATGATCCGCAGCAGGTGGCCCTGGCCCGCATCCGCCAGCTGTCGGCGCACGAGGTCGGCCACGCCATCGGCCTGCAGCACAACTTTGCCGCCTCGACCCAGGACCGGGCCTCGGTGATGGACTATCCGGTGCCCCAGCTGGCGCTGACGGACGGCCAGGTCCATTTCGATGACGCCTACGACGTGGGCGTCGGCGGCTGGGACCGCTTTGCCATCGACTGGCTCTATGCCGAGGCGGACCCGGCCGAGCTGGACCGGCGCGCGCGCGAAGGGGCCGCCCGCTGGCGCTTCGTGGCGGACGAGGATGCCCGCATGGGCGATGACGGCCAGGTCTGGGGCAGCCTGTGGGACAATGGCACCGACCCGGTGGCCGAGCTGCAGCACCTGATGCAGGTGCGTCGCGCGGCCCTTGATCGCTTCGGCCTGGACAACCTGCCCCGGGGCGCGGCCGTCAACGACCTGCGCCGTCGCCTGGTGCCGATCTATCTCTATCATCGCTACCAGGTCGATGCCGTCGCCAAGCTGATCGGCGGCAGCGACTACGCCTATCCGGTCAATGGAGCGGGGCAGGAGGCGGCCCGGCCTGTCGCCCCCGCCGCCCAGCGCGCGGCGCTTGAGGCGCTGCTGGCCACCTTGCAGCCGCATGAGCTGGACCTGCCCGATGACCTGCTCGCCCAGCTTCAGGCCCAGCAGTCGGGCGACAGCGATCCCCAGCACACGGTCGAGCTGTTCGCCACGCGGCAGGGCAGGGGCTTTGACGCCGGCGTGGCCGCCGAGGTCGCCGCCGACATCACCTTGCAGAACATCCTGGCCCCGGCCCGGCTGGAGCGGCTGACCGACCAGTCGCGCCGCGATCCCGACTTCATGAGCGTGGGCCAGTTGGTCGACAGCCTCATCGCCTCGACCTTCCGGCCGGCCCAGGGCCGCCTGGCCGAGCCCGCGCGCCGGGTCCAGGCGCGCACCGTCCTGACCCTGGCCGGCCTGACGACGTCCAAGGCCCTGTCGACCACCTCGGCGGGCCAGATCCGTGACCGCCTGGACACGCTGGCGGGCCGCCTTAAGGCATCGCGGGCCTCTGATCCGGTCCAGAAAGCCCATGATCTGTGGCTGGCAGAAATCCTGTCCGACGACGAAAAACTTAAGCAAGCCTTAGAGGTTGGCCATGCAAAAGCCCCCACCCCGCCGGGCAGTCCGATCGGTGCCGAAGCCTGTTGGCACTGTTCATGATGGCGCGCGCCATTGACGGGGACAGAATCCCTTGTATAAGGACGACCTTCCGCGAAGGGCGCACACGCTCCTGGTCTGTTGACCGGAGCGGTTTCTGCGTCTGTTAACGCGTATCTGGAGATTCTCGTGGCCCGTATCGCTGGCGTCAACATTCCGACCAACAAGCGCGTCGAAATCGCGCTTCAGTATATCCATGGCATTGGCGCGCACGCCGCCAAGGAAATCACCGCGAAGGTGGGCATTGAGCCGGCCCGTCGCGTGAACCAACTGACCGACGCCGAGATCCTGCAGATCCGCGAAACGATCGACAAGGATCACACGGTCGAGGGTGACCTGCGTCGCGAAACCTCGATGAACATCAAGCGTCTGATGGACCTGGCCTGCTACCGCGGCCTGCGTCACCGCAAGGGCCTGCCGGTCCGCGGTCAGCGCACGCACACCAACGCCCGCACCCGCAAGGGTCCGGCCAAGCCGATCGCCGGCAAGAAGAAGTAAGAGAGAGGCCTGACCGATGGCTAAGGAACCGGGTCGCGTTAAGCGCCGCGAACGTAAGAACATCACGTCGGGCGTTGCCCACGTGAACGCCTCTTTCAACAACACCATGATCACGATCACGGATGCCCAGGGCAACGCGATCTCGTGGTCGTCGGCTGGTCACATGGGCTTCAAGGGTTCGCGCAAGTCGACCCCGTATGCCGCCCAGATGGCTGCCGAGGATGCTGGCAAGAAGGCCCAGGAGCACGGCGTCAAGACGCTGGAAGTGAACGTCTCGGGTCCGGGTTCGGGCCGTGAATCGGCACTGCGCGCCCTGCAGGCTGTGGGTCTGACGATCACGACCATCCGCGACGTCACCCCGATGCCGCACAACGGTTGCCGTCCGCCCAAGCGCCGCCGCGTCTAAGCCGCCGACTACCCCTTTTCCCGCCGGTTCCTTCTGCTCTGAACGTGAGAGCCTGGAGCCGGCGAAACCCGTTCGAGGGACTCTATGATCGAAAGAAACTGGCAAGAGCTGATCCGTCCCGAGAAGCCGCAAGTGGAGGCTGGCTCTGACCCGCTGCGCAAGGCGCGCCTGGTCGCTGAGCCTCTCGAGCGCGGTTTCGGTGTGACGCTCGGCAACGCGCTTCGTCGCGTTCTGCTGTCCTCGCTGCAAGGCGCGGCAGTCACGGCCATCCAGATCGACGGTGTTGTCCACGAATTCTCGTCGCTGGAAGGCGTGCGCGAAGACGTGGTCGATATCGTCCTGAACATCAAGCAACTGGCCCTGCGCCTGCACGCTGAAGGTCCCAAGCGCATGAGCCTGCGCGCCACGGGTCCGGGCGTTGTCACCGCTGGCCAGATCGAAGCTCCGGCTGATATCGAGGTCCTGAACCCCGATCACGTCATCTGCACCCTGGATGACGGCGCTTCGATCCGCATGGAACTGACCGTCCAGAACGGCAAGGGCTATGTGGCTGCCGAGTTCAACCGTCCGGAAGATGCGCCGATCGGCCTGATCGCCGTTGACGCCCTGTACTCGCCGGTCAAGCGCGTTGCCTATCGCGTCGAGCCGACCCGTCAGGGCCAGTCGATGGATTACGACAAGCTGATCCTGGAAGTTGAAACCAACGGTGCCGTCTCGCCGGTTGACGCCGTGGCCTATGCCGCGCGCATCCTGCAAGACCAGCTGCAGATCTTCATCACCTTCGAAGAGCCGACCAAGGCTGTCGAGGCATCGGACGGCAAGCCCGACCTGCCCTTCAACCCGGCCCTGCTGAAGAAGGTGGACGAGCTGGAGCTGTCGGTCCGTTCGGCCAACTGCCTGAAGAACGACAACATCGTCTACATCGGCGACCTGATCCAGAAGACCGAGGGCGAAATGCTTCGCACCCCGAACTTCGGCCGCAAGTCGCTGAACGAGATCAAGGAAGTTCTCGCGACGATGGGCC
>JAEYQX010000252.1 GCA_023409795.1 Pseudomonadota bacterium | reverse complement strand
TCTTGGGGTCGATCATGATGAAGCGGCACTCGGCCGGGCTGTGGCGGTACAGGATCGACAGGATCATGGCGTTGACGCCCACCGACTTGCCTGAACCCGTGGTACCGGCGATCAGCAGGTGGGGCATGCGGGCAAGGTCGGCGACATAGGGCTCGCCGCCGATGGTTTCCCCCAGTGCCAGCGGCAGCAGATGGGATTTCTTGTCATATTCGCCGGACGCCAAAAGGTCGCGCAGGAACACCGTCTCGCGCTTGGCATTGGGCAGTTCGATACCGATGGCGTTGCGGCCCTGAACCACCGAGATGCGGCAGGCGCGGGCGGACATGGAACGGGCGATATCGTCGGCCAGGGCGACGACGCGGCCGTGCTTCACGCCCGGCGCAGGCACCAGCTCGTAAAGGGTGACGACGGGACCGGGGCGGATCTGGTCGATCACGCCGCGCACGCCAAACTCCTGCAGCACGCCTTCCAGCATCTTGGCGTTCTGCTTCAGGGATTCCTCGTCGACCGTGCCGCCGCGCTGTTGCGGCTTGGTCAGGATGCCCAGCGAGGGCAGCTCGAAGCCCTCGACCGGGTCCAGTTCCAGCCGGTGCTGGTCGGCGTCGTCATAGGCCGGCTTGGGCGCCTTGACCGCGGCCACCCTGGGCTCAACCGCGCGCGGGGCCCGGGCCGACGGCGGCTTGACCGGCGCAGCCACCGGCGGCTCTTCCCAGGGCGGGGTCGAGGCCTCGAGGGCGTCATTGGCGCCGTCCTCGGCGTAGGGATTTTCGGCATAGGGGTTATCGTCGCCTTGGCCGGGCTCGGCAGCCACAGCGGCCGCGCTGCGGCGGGCCGGGGCGGGGGCCTCTTCGGCGACTGCGCTGTCCAGGCGGGCGGACTTGACCCTGGCCGGCTTGTCAGTCTTGGCGGGGCGCTCTGCGCGGCGGGACTTGAGCCGGGCCTGCCGGTCAGCGGCCCAGCCGGCCGTGTCCGTGAAATCACGAAGGCGCAGGCCAATGGCGTAGGCCAGGGCCCACAGCGACAGCACAAGACACAGGCCACCGACGATCCACCGACCATAGGGGACGTGCAGCGCGGCCCGGCCTGCGCTGCCCAACCAGGTGATTGCATCACCCAGCAGGCCGCCCATGCCCGACGCCAGGGGCCAGCGCGCCGGCGCGGCCGGGGCCGACAGGGCGGCGGACAGCAGCAGCACGCCCGCGACGCTGCAGAAGATCTTCAGGGCCGTCGGCTGCAACCGATGCTGCAGGCTGTCACCGATGGCCACGGCCAGGCCAAAGGCGATGACCAGCAGGACCGCAGGCCAGGCTCCCAGGCCCAGCGACTGCATGACCAGGTCGGACAGGGCCGCGCCGGTGCCGCCCAGCCAGTTGGTCGGCCCATGGCTGGACGAGGCATTGAGGCTGGGGTCGGTCGGGTTCCACGACACCATGGCTACCAGAAGCAGGGTCGCCAGAAGGGCTTGCAGCACGCCGCGAAAACGCACGGCAAAGGGCGCATTCCAGACGATGATGGCGCTTCGCAAGGCCTGCTGGCCAAGGGCAACGGCAGCTGACATGGGGGAACTCCGCAATAGCGCGGCCAGTCTGGGGGAACAGGGTTAAGGGCTTGTTAGTGAAACCTGCAGTGTTGCAACCGGCGGAACGGGGTGGGGCATTATTTCACGTGAAACCCGGACGGCTTTGACTGGACGGCGCGGGCCGAAGGGGCGACAACCCAGGGCATGAGTGGACCCCAAACCCCTGACGTCATCATCGCGGGTGCCGGCCTGGCTGGCGCGACCCTGGCCCTGGCCCTGCACCAGGGAGGCCTCACGCCGGTCCTGGTGGACCCCCAGGCCTTTGATGCCCAGCTGGCTCCGTCCTTCGACGGGCGCTCGACGGCGATTGCCTATTCGACCTTCCGGATGTTCGACGCCCTGGGCCTGGGCGAGCGCCTGCGGCCCCATGCCTGCCGGATGGACCATATCCTGGTGACCGACGGGCAAAGGCCGGGCGCCGCCAGCCGGGCCCCGTCGTCGGCCGTTATCCGCTTTGACGCCGAGGAGATCGGCGACCGCAATGGGGGCGAGCCCCTGGGCTATATGCTGGAGAACCGGCGCCTGCGCGTGGCCCTGGCCGAGGCTGTGACCGCCGCCGGGATCGAGGTCCTGGCCCCGGCCAGCGTGGCCTCGGTGGAGGTCGGGCCGGGCCTGGCCACGGTGGCGCTGAAGGATGGCCGCAGCCTGAAGGCCCCGCTCGTGATCGGGGCCGAGGGGCGGGGCTCGACCGTGCGCAAGGCCGCCGGCATCGACACGATCGGCTGGCCCTATAACCAGAGCGGGGTGGTGGCCACGGTCAGGCTGGGCAAGGACCATGGCAATGTCGCCCACGAATATTTCCTGCCGGACGGTCCCTTTGCCATCCTGCCGCTGACCGAGCAGCGGGCCAGCCTGGTGTGGACCGAGAGCACGCGCCGGGCCGAGGCGCTGAAGACCGCGTCGGACGAGGCCTTCCACGCCCACCTGATGCGCCGCTTTGGCGAGTTCCTCGAGGGCGTCGAGGTGGTGGGGCCGCGCTTTGTCTATCCGCTGTCGCTGCAGCTGGCCGAGAAGCTGACCGCGCCGCGCATGGCCATCATCGGCGATGCGGCCCACGGGGTGCACCCGGTGGCGGGACAGGGCCTGAACATGGGCCTGAAGGACGTGGCAGCCCTGGCCGAGGTCCTGACCGAGGCGGTTCGCATCGGCGAGGATATCGGCTCGGAGCTGGTGCTGGAGCGGTATGCCCGCTGGCGCCGGTTCGACAATGCGGCCCTGGCGGCGGGCTTTGACGGCTTCGTGCGGCTGTTTTCCAACGACATTGCGCCGGTGCGGCTGGCGCGGGATGTCGGCATGGCCGTGGTCAACCGCATCGCCCCGCTGCGCCGCGCCTTCATGCATGAGGCAGGCGGCGCGACGGGGGACCTGCCCCGGCTGCTGAAGGGCGAGCGGCTTTAATCCTCCAGGCTGCGGGCGTCCTCGACCAGCATGATGGGCACGCCCTCGCGGATGGGGAAGGCCAGCCTGGCCCCGGCCGAGACCAGCTCGTTGCGCTCGCGGTCATAGGTCAGGCGGCCACGGGTGACGGGGCAGACCAGGACCTCGAGCAGGCGCGGATCGACCGAGATCGGGGTGTTGAAGGTATCGCTCATTCTTGGATTCCTGGGGCGGGCTGTTTGCCGCCTCTTAGCGGATTTCGCCGCGGTTTACTGCATCGCCGGGCCGTCATCGGCGTCGCCGGGGTCATTGGCATCGATGTGGAGCAGGGCGGTCAGGGCCTCGGCCCGCGCCAGCAGGGTCTCGGCTTCCAGCAGGGCCTGCTTTTCGGGCGGGTCAAAGGGCAGGGCCATGGCCAGGCTGTTGATCAGGGCCTCGGGCGGGGCGACGTCGGCGACGGTCCAGTCCACCTGCAGCCCGCGATGTTCCAGGTAGGGCCGCAGGGCCATGAGGAAGGCGTCGCGGTCAAAGGCCTCCATCGGGTCGGGAGCCTGCAGGTCGGTGCCATAGGGGTGGAAGTCGGCGCGGACCTGGCGATAGGGGGTCTTTACCTGGATTTCGTTCAGCACGGCAAAGCGGCAGATGCCGGTCAAGGTGATCAGGTAGCGCCCGTCAGAGGTCTCGGCAAAGCTGGTGATTTTGCCCGCGCAGCCGACGCGGGTCAGGGGCGGCTTCTGACCCGGTGAACCCTGGGGCTGGATCAGGCCGATGACCCGGTCGCCCGACATGGCGTCGTCGATCATGTTCAGGTAGCGCGGCTCAAAGATGTTGAGCGGCAGCTGCCCCCTGGCCAGCAGGATGGAGCCGGGCAGGGGGAAGACCGGGATGACCTGGGGCAGCTCAAACGCCTTGATATAGCCCTGGGCCATGATCCGCGTCCGTCAGGCGAACAGGATCGAGGACAGGCGACGGCGCCCGTCCTTGGCGATCGGACTGGTCGGGCCTGCGGCCTCGAACACGGTCAGGAGCTGCTTGCGGGCGGCCTGCTCGTTCCACTCAAGGTCCTTCTCGACGATGGTGAGCAGGTGGTCGACCGCCCCGGCCAGGTCGCCCGAGGCCGCCAGGGCCAGGGACAGGTCATAGCGGGCCTGGTGGTCGTTGGGATCGGCCTTGAGGCGGGCCTCCAGCTCGGCATTTTCGCCAGCCACCGGGGCGGTGGAGGCCAGGGCCAGCTGGGCGCGGACCGACTGGATCGTCGGATCGCGGGAATCGGCCGGGGCCATGGCCAGGGTCTGGCGGGCCTGCTCGGCGTCACCCTCGGCCAGGTAGACCATGGCCATGCCGCCGATGGCCGCCTGGTTGTCCGGCTCCATGGTCAGGACGTGGGCAAAGGCCTGGGCGGCACCGCCCAGGTCGTTCAGCGCCAGGGATTCCTGGCCCAGGGCCAGCAGGTTCTCGACGTCGGTATTGACGCCCTGGCCGCCGGTCAGCTTGTCGAT
>JAEYQX010000216.1 GCA_023409795.1 Pseudomonadota bacterium | reverse complement strand
GCTGAAGGGTCGGCCCGTGGCCGTGGCGCGCCACGAGATGCGCAGCGAGCTGGAGGCTGCGCGCCAGGCACTGGACACCGCCGCCGCGCGTCTGGTCGAGGAGGGACTGGCCGCCTGGTCCGGCGGGGCCGAGCGCGAGCGGTCGCTGATCGTGCGGGGCCGGGCCAACCTGCTGCAGGACGCCCAGGCGCTGGAGGACCTGGAGCGGGTCCGGGTGCTGTTCGACGACCTGGAGCAGAAGGAACAGCTGATCGGCCTGCTGGATGGCGTCGGCGCGGCCCGGGCGTTCGCATCTTTATTGGCGCGGAAACGCGACTCTTTTCGCTTTCGGGTTCCGCCGTGATCGCGGCACCCTATATGACGGGTCGGCAGCGGATGCTGGGCGCCATCGGCGTCATCGGCCCCGCACGACTGAACTATGCCCGTGTCATTCCCCTGGTGGACTATACCGCCCGGGTTCTGGGCCGGATTCTGGACGGACAAGAGACGTGAACGACATCAACGACGAGACCCGAGATCAACTCGAGCAGGACCTGGGCGAGGCGGCCGAAGCGCCGCAGGACGATGACCTGGCCGTGGTCGATGCCCTGATCGCCGAGCGCGACGAGTGGAAGGACCGCGCCCTGCGCGCCGTGGCCGAGGCCGAGAACACCAAGCGTCGCGCCGAGACCCAGGCCAATGACGCCCGCGCCTATGCGATCCAGCGCTTTGCCAAGGATCTTCTGGGCGTCGCCGACACCCTGGAGCGTGGCCTGCAGCAGGCCCCGAAGGAGGCCGAGGGCCCGGTCGCGGCCATCGTGACCGGTATGGAGCTGACCCAGAAGTCGCTGCTGTCGGCCTTTGAGGCCAATGGCCTGGTCCGCGTCGAGCCCCAGGCGGGCGAGACCTTTGACCCGCACCTGCACCAGGCGATGATGGAACAGCCGTCCGACACCGTCCCCGGTGGCGCGGTGATCCAGACCCTGCAGCCGGGCTATGCCCTGTTCGGCCGCACCGTGCGCGCCGCCATGGTGGTGGTCGCCGCCAAGGGCTCGGGCCCCGCAGGCGTGGACACCAAGGCCTGAGACATATCTCGTCCCGCGCACAGCGGGGCGGGCACCATGACGTGAAAGGGGCGGTCCAGGCGGGCCGCCCCTTTTTCTGTCTATGGCTCGAGATGGGCCTGGAAATGGTCCAGAAGGCGGGCCCAGCCGTCCCGGGCGTCGGCTTCGCGATAGCTGGCGCGATAGTCGGCGTGGAAGCCGTGGGGTGCGCCGTCATAGAGGATGATCTGGCTGTCCTTCTGGCCCGCGGCCTTCAGCGCCGTATTCATGGCATGGACGGTGTCATTGGGGATGCCGCCGTCCTCGGATCCATACAGGCCCAGAACGGGGGCCTTGAGGTCCCCGGCCAGGTCGATCGGCCAGGGGCGACCGGCCTCGACCTGGGCCGGGCTGGCATCGGCGGCCGGGGCGAGACGGCCATACCAGGCGACCCCGGCCCCGATGGCCTCGAAGCGGGCGGCGGCCTGCCACACCACCTTGCCGCCCCAGCAGTAGCCGGTGATGCCGACCCGGTCGGTGTCGGCAAAGGCCTGGGTGGCGGCCCAGTCCAGGGTGGCCTGGATATCGCCCATGACCTGTTCATAGCCGGCCTTGGCGACGATCCTCATGATGGCCTGCATGTCGCTGAGCGGGGCCGGATCGGCCTCGCGCACGAAGAAGGCGGGGGCGATGGCGACATAGCCTGCACCGGCCAGGCGGCGGCAGATGTCGCGGATGTATTCGTGGACGCCAAAGATCTCGGACACCACGATGATGACGGGGAAGGGGCCCTCGCCCTCGGGCCGCGCCACATGGGCGGGCAGGTCAAAGCCGTCGGCCGAGCGATAGGTGACGTCTGCGGTGACCAGGCCGTCTGTGCCGGTGGTGATGGGACTGGCCGCCTGGCTGAGGGCAGCGGGGGCATAGGTGGCAAAGAACAGGCCGCCCGCCGTGGCCAGGCCGAGCGAGCGGCGGCTGGGGGCAATCTGGTCGGGGCAAAGGCCCTCGGGCCGGGTAATCAGGACCATGTCAGTCTCCGTTCGTCGGCGGTTGGGCCCGAACCTTGACCCAGACGGGGCGCGCCGTCGATCCCCTCAGGTAACCTTGCGAAGCGTCAGGTTGATCCGTCCGCCGCCGGGGACCAGTCGCGACGAGCCGGGCAGCAGGCGGTCGATGCCATGGCGCGCCAGCCGCGCCGGGCCGGTCAGGGCGCAGATGTCGCCGGATGCCAGCCTCAGTCCCCGGGTGCGACCGCCCTCGGCCGGGCCGATGCGAAACACGGCCGTGTCGCCCAGCGAGATCGACAGGACCGGGGCCTTGAGGTCCTGTTCGTCGCGGTCCTGGTGCAGGCCCATGCGCGCCTCGCCGCGATAAAGATTGACCAGGCAGGCATCGGGCGGGGAGGGCCAGGCCAGGAGCCCGGCCCACAGGTCCAGAAGGACCGGCGGCAGGTCGGGCCAGGGCTGGCGGGTCACCGGATGGTGGGCCTGGTAGCGATAGCCCGCGCGGTCCGATACCCAGCCCAGCGGCCCCAGGTTGGTCATCTGCACGGAAAAGGGGCGGCCGCCCGGCGTGACCGGCTGGTAGAAGGGGGCCTGGTCCACCGCCGCCAGCACCTGGTCCAGCAGGGCCTGCTGGGCCTCGGCGGACAGGGCCCCAGGCCAGAGCCGGAAGCCCTCGATCCCGGTCAGGGTTTCGTGCGGATGTGGCGGGGTCATCGGCTGCAGATAGGGATTTTCGTCCGACTTCGCCATGAAAGCCCAATGAATCCAATTCCTGGTGCAGGAAGCCCTTGCGGCGACTGCGGTCTTTCCCATATCCGGGCCATCCTGGTTGCTGACCGCGGCAAGACGCGGCTTCGACCACAGACGTTCAATCTGCCCGACCGGGTCACCGGGGAGGCTTTCAGCCCAACTGGGGGCGGTCACGCGCGGCGCTTTTCGAAGGCCGCCGCATCGCCCGCCGCAAGGAGTGAAAAGACAAGCTCATGGCCAAGATCATCGGCATCGACCTCGGCACCACCAACTCGTGCGTCGCCGTCATGGACGGCAAGAACCCCAAGGTCATCGAAAACGCCGAAGGCAACCGCACGACCCCGTCGGTCGTCGCCATTCAGGACAGCGGTGAGGTCCTGGTGGGCCAGCCCGCCAAGCGCCAGGCCGTGACCAACCCGGCCAACACCTTCTTCGCCATCAAGCGCCTGATCGGCCGCACCTTTGGCGACCCGGTCGTGGCCAAGGACAAGGACATGGTCCCCTTCGAGATCTCGAAAGGTCCGAACGGCGATGCCTGGGTCAAGGCCCATGGCAAGGACTACTCGCCCCAGCAGGTTTCGGCCTTCACCCTGGGCAAGATGAAGGAGGCCGCCGAGGCCTACCTGGGTGAGCCCGTCACCCAGGCCGTCATCACCGTCCCGGCCTACTTCAACGACGCCCAGCGTCAGGCCACCAAGGACGCCGGCAAGATCGCCGGCCTGGAAGTCCTGCGCATCATCAACGAGCCGACCGCGGCGGCCCTTGCCTATGGCCTGGACAAGAACGACGGCCAGAAGATCGCTGTCTATGACCTGGGCGGCGGCACCTTCGACGTTTCGATCCTGGAGATCGGCGACGGCGTCTTCGAGGTGAAGTCGACCAACGGCGACACCTTCCTGGGCGGTGAAGACTTCGACATGCGCCTGGTCGACTACCTGGCCGACGAGTTCAAGAAGGAGCAGGGCGTCGACCTGCGCCAGGACAAGCTGGCCCTGCAGCGCCTGAAGGAAGAGGCCGAAAAGGCCAAGAA
>JAEYQX010000185.1 GCA_023409795.1 Pseudomonadota bacterium | reverse complement strand
TGCACGCCCTGCAGCACGGCAGCGATACGCTCCAGACCCATGCCGGTGTCCACCGACGGCTTCGGAAGGTCGCGAACGATCTCGTCGTTCTCCTTCTCGAACTGCATGAAGACGTTGTTCCAGATTTCGACGAAGCGGTCGCCGTCCTCTTCGGGCGATCCGGGAGGGCCGCCCCAGATGTGCTCGCCGTGGTCATAGAAGATTTCGGTGCACGGACCGCACGGGCCGCTGTCGCCCATGGCCCAGAAATTGTCGGCGGTGGGGATGCGGATGATCTTGTCGTCCGAGAAGCCCGTCACCTTCTTCCAGATGTCAAAGGCCTCGTCGTCGGTGTGGTAAACCGTGACCAGCAGCCTGTTCGGGTCCAGGCCGAACTCCTTGGTCAGCAGGCCCCAGGCGCTCTCGATGGCGTGGTCCTTGAAATAGTCGCCGAACGAGAAGTTGCCCAGCATTTCAAAGAAGGTGTGGTGACGGGCGGTATAGCCGACGTTGTCCAGGTCGTTGTGCTTGCCGCCGGCGCGCACGCATTTCTGCGACGAGGTGGCGCGCGGATAGGGGGGGGTGGCGGCACCCGTGAAATAGTCCTTGAACGGCACCATGCCGGCGTTGACGAACAGCAGGGTCGGATCGTTCTGCGGGACCAGCGGCGCGGAGTGGACCTTCTCGTGACCATCGGCGGCGAAATAGTCGAGGAAGGTGGAGCGGATCTGCTTCAGGCTGGTCATGGTTTGTCGCTTCTAGGCGGGGTCGCTCTGGAATGGAGGCGCGGGGAGAATATTGAACCCGGCGTCATATAGGGGTTTTACGCTGAACGCATCACCTGTGTCGCGCCACGGGCGGGATGAACGGGGTGATGGGGCTTTTATGACCTAGGTCAGGCGCTCTGGCGAAAGGATCACCCCGTCGGCGTCGGCATAGAGCCAATGGCCGGGGCTGAAGATGACACCGCCGAAGCTGGTCGGAATGTCGTCCTCGCCGATGCCGTCCTTGTCGGCCCGCAGGGGGCAGGTGCCCACCGCCTTGATGCCCACGGCCAGGGTGTCGATCACGGCGCTGTCGCGGATGGCCCCGTGGACGACGATGCCTGCCCAGCCATTGTCAATGGCCAGTCGGGCCAGGTTGTCGCCGACCAGGGCCCGCTTCATCGACCCGCCGCCATTGACCACCAGGACATGGCCCCGGCCCGGTCGCTCCAGGGTGGCGCGCACCAGGGCATTGTCGTCCAGGACGCTGAGGGTGCGGATCGGACCCGAGAAGGCCGCCACCTGGCCAAAGCTGCGCCAGGCGATCTGGCAGACCCTTGCCTTGTCAGGATGGGCGTCACAAAGGTCGGCAGTGGCAGGTGAGGTCATGGTGGCCTTCGCGGGGAGGATGTCGGCGCAAACCTTAACAGCCGCATCCGGCTTGAGGCAAAAAAAGAGGCCCACCCGCGGTGCGGGTGGGCCGTCTCCTGCCAGCCCTGGCGGGGTCGGTAGGCGGGTCGCCGGGGCGGCGGAGATGGAATGCGGACCCTTAGCCTTCCAGGTCCTGGCCTTCGTCAGGCTCGGGCGCGCCCAGCATGTCGTCGGCAATCTTGTTGGTGGAGGCCCGAACCGCCTTCTCGATGGCCAGGGCCATGTCGGGGTTGTTCTTCAGGAATTCCTTGGCGTTCTCGCGGCCCTGGCCGATGCGGGTCGAGTCATAGCTGAACCAGCTGCCGGACTTCTCGATGATGCCGGCCTTGACGCCCTGGTCGATGATCTCGCCGATCTTGGAAATACCCTCGCCATACATGATGTCGAAGATGACCTCGCGGAACGGCGGGGCGACCTTGTTCTTGACCACCTTGACCCGCGTGGTGTTGCCGACCACCTCGTCGCGGTTCTTGATGGCGCCGGTGCGGCGGATGTCCAGACGCACCGAGGCATAGAACTTCCGCGCATTGCCGCCCGTCGTGGTTTCCGGCGAGCCATACATGACGCCGATCTTGTGACGGATCTGGTTGATGAACAGGACGATGCACTTGGTCTTGTTGATCGAGGCCGTCAGCTTGCGCAGGGCCTGGGACATCAGGCGGGCTTGCAGGCCCGGCAGGCTGTCGCCCATCTCGCCCTCGATTTCGGCGCGCGGGGTCAGGGCGGCGACGGAGTCGACCACCACAATGTCCACGGCCCCCGAGCGCACCAGGGTGTCCACGATCTCCAGCGCCTGTTCACCGGCGTCGGGCTGCGACACCAGAAGGTCGTCCAGGTTCACGCCCAGCTTCTGGGCATAGACCGGGTCCAGGGCGTGTTCGGCGTCGACGAAGGCGGCCACGCCGCCCTTCTTCTGGACCTCGGCCACGGTGTGCAGGGCCAGGGTCGTCTTGCCCGAGGATTCCGGACCGAACACCTCGATCACCCGCCCGACCGGCAGGCCGCCGATACCCAGCGCCATGTCCAGGCCCAGCGAGCCGGTCGAGACGCTTTCGATCTCGGCCACCACGCCAGCCTTGCCCAGCTTCATCACAGAGCCCTTGCCGAAGGCGCGATCAATCTGGGCGATCGCCGCCTCAAGCGCGCGCTGCTTGTCGCCGTCTTCCTTACCCACCAGTTTCAATGCCGCCTGTGCCACTGCCTTACTCTCCCTTGCCATGATTCCCATCTGGTTTCGGGAGAGACCCGCCACGGACCCGCCCCCTGTTTCGTGAGCGAGACTATGTGCACGGTTTGTTCCGGTTGCCAATATGTTCTTTTCGGCGCGATAGCGGGCTACGTCCGCTTTTGACGTATCGACTTCAGC
>JAEYQX010000261.1 GCA_023409795.1 Pseudomonadota bacterium | reverse complement strand
CGCGGCGGCCGGAGCAGGGGCAGCGGCAGGCGCGGCGGCGGGCGCAGCGACCGGGGCCGGGGCGGCCGCATACTGGACCGGAGCGGCAGCCACGGTCACTTCGCGCTTCACCTTGATCTTCAGATCGTCCTTCTCGACCTCGATCTCGGTCAGCTCGGTCTCGTTCAGGATGTTGGCGAGGGCGCGGACCAGATCGGCGTCGATGGCGGTGTTTTTGTCGGACATGGGTGTCTTCTTCTCGTGTACTTGGCCGTAAGCCCTTAGGCGCGACGGATGAGGTTCAGGGCCGCCTGGACGGCCAGTTCGTAGCCCTGGACGCCCAGTCCGGCGATCACGCCGGTAGCAGCCAGGGACACATAGGAGTGGTGCCTGAAGGCCTCGCGCGCAGCGGGGTTCGACAGGTGGCACTCAATGACAGGGATGCTTAGGGTCTTCAGGGCATCATAAAGGGCGACCGAGGTGTGGGTATAGGCCGCCGGGTTGATGATCAGCGCCGAGGCTTCCTTGCGCGCCTGCTGGATCCAGTCGACCAACTGGCCTTCGTGATTGGATTGCAGGAAGACGACGCGGGCGTCGCCGGCCGCCGCCTCGCACCGTTTCTGAACGTCCGCGAGGGTCTCGCGTCCATAGATATGCGGCTCACGCTCTCCGAGGAGATTGAGATTGGGGCCGTTCAGAACATAGAGGACAGGCGCTTGGGGCATTCGCTCGGTTGAAAGGGCGCACTGACGCGCGCGCGGAATCGGGGGCCTTTGTAGCCTGACTTCTAGGGCAACGCCAAGCATCCGACGGAATTCTTGACGTAAGGTCAGTGATTAAGCCGGTTGGCGGGCGCGGCAAGCTGTGCCTTGCGGTCAGGCTGATTGAGTTGGCGCGCGTCTGGTCCCATATAGCGGCCAGTCCCGATTGGGGCCGTGCGGTCATTTGAGGAGTGAGACCTTGCGTATCCAGGTGAACGGCGAAGACCGCGAGACCCAGGCCACGACCGTGCTGGAGCTGGTGCTGGAGCTGTCGCTGGACCCGCGCAAGGTGGCCGTCGAGCGCAATCTGGAGATCGTGCCCCGCTCGCTGCACGCCGACACGGCCCTAGCAACGGGCGACCGCGTCGAGCTGGTCCAGTTCGTCGGCGGCGGCTGAGGCGGCCCGGACCCTGTCCGATCCGACAAATCGGGCCTGCGGGGCCATCAAATAGGATCGGCCCGCTTCCCCCCGGCCCCGGACGGCGCTAGGTCAGGGGCATGACTGATACCGCCCCCCGCTCCGACACCTGGACCGTTGCCGGTCGCACCTTCAACTCGCGCCTGATCGTCGGCACGGGCAAGTATCGTGACTATGAGCAGAACGCGGCCGCCGTGGTCGCCTCGGGGGCCGAGATGGTGACGGTGGCCGTGCGCCGCGTGAACCTGACCGATCCGGGCCAGCCGGTGCTGACGGACTATATCGACCCGAGGAAATACACCTACCTGCCGAACACGGCGGGCTGCTTTACCGCCGAGGACGCCATGCGCACCCTGCGCCTGGCCCGCGAGGCCGGTGGCTGGACGCTGGTGAAGCTGGAAGTGCTGTCGGAACAGAAGCACCTGTATCCGGACATGGAAGAAACCCTGCGCGCGCTCAAGCTGCTGACCGCAGAGGGTTTCGAGGTCATGGTCTATTGCACCGACGACCCCGTCTATGCCCGCAAGCTGGAAGATGCCGGTGCCGTCGCCATCATGCCGCTGGGCGCGCCGATCGGCTCGGGCCTGGGTATCCAGAACCCGATCAACATCCGCATGATCGTGGAGCAGTCCAAGGTGCCGGTTCTGGTGGATGCCGGTGTGGGCACCGCCTCGGACGCGGCCGTGGCCATGGAACTGGGCTGCGACGGGGTGCTGATGAATACGGCCATCGCCGAGGCCCGCGATCCGGTGCTGATGGCCAGCGCCATGAAGCACGCGGTCATCGCCGGCCGTGAATCCTATCTGGCGGGCCGGATGAAGAAGCGGATGTTTGCCGATCCGTCCTCGCCGCTGGCGGGCCTGATCTAGGGGCAGACAGGACAAGGGGCGGCCTGGCCAGGCCGCCCCTTTCTTGTATCAGGCCTTGTCCCGGGCTTCCTGGATCAGGCGCGCAACCTCGGCCGGATCAATGCTGGGGCTGGCCTTGCCATTGATGATGAAGGACGGCGTGCCGTGGAGCGAGAGGCCGGCGGCCACCGTGTGGATATCGGTGACGTGGCGGGTCATCTCGGGCGAGACCATGGCGGCCTTGGCCCTGGCCAGATCGACGCCCTGGCTGACCAGGATGGCGTCGATCGATTCAGGCGTCAGCGAGGGCTCGGCCATCAGGGCCGTATAGACGGGAAGATACTTGCCCTGCTGGTGCGCGGCCAGGGCGGCGCGGGCGGCATACTGCGAGGTGGTATCGTCGCCGCGATCCAGGATCGGCCAGTCCTTGAAGACGAAGCGGACATCCGGGTTGGCGTCGACCAAGGCGCGGAACTGGGCGGCCACAGCCTTGCAGCCGGGGCAGCGGTAGTCAAAGAACTCATAGACCGTCACCTTGGCATCGGCCGGGCCAAAGGCAGGATCGCGCGGGTCGGCGGCCAAGAGGGCCGGATTGGCCCGGATGGCCTCGTCGATCGAGCCCACGCGCACGACCTCGGCCTGCTGCTCGCGGGCCTGGATGACCTCGTCCAGCACCTGGGGGTTCTCGATCAGGTAGGTGCGGACGCGGCTGCCGAAGTCCTGGCCCCCGCCCAGCGACAGGGCCGTGACCCCCAGGGCGATGACCGAGACGGCCAGGGCTGCCGTGCTCAGGTAGAGGCTGACCGGACGACGGGCAGGCGGGGTCGTCTTCGTCTCGGCCTCGGGGGCCGCAGCCGGGGCAGGGGGCTGGTCAGTCATGCTGGCGGGTAAGCTCCTGGAACAGGTCAGGGATTGGAGATGATGACGCCGCGGTTCGTGCGCTGCTGGTTGCGGCGCTCGGCGTCCTCGATGTCTTTCTGGGTCGCGCCCGAGGACAGGACAATGTCCGTCGCGCGGCGCCATTCGATGGTGTTGCGCTCCAGCATGTCGCGGGCGCGCATGGCGAACTGGTTGGCCTGATCGGTGCGGCCAAGGGCAAAATAATATTCCGCCGAGGCCAGGCGCGCCTCGCCCTCCTTGCCCTGGCTGGCCAGGGCCTGGGCCATCAGGCGCCAGCCCATGCTGTTGTCCGGCTCCAGGGCCACGGCGCGCTTCAGCTGGTCGACCGCCAGGGGCAACTGGTCCCGCTCATGGGTCTCGATCATGGCGTGGGCCAGGTTGATGCGCAGCAGGGGGGCATCGGGCTTGTAGTCCACCGCCTTCTGGTGGGCCGAGATCGCCTCTGACGGGCGGCCCTCCTCGAACAGGATCTGGCCCCTCAGCTCCCAGAAGTAGGGATTGTCGGGCTGCTCGGACAGCAGGGCATCGACGGCATCCAGCGCCTTTTGCGTCTGGCCATCGCGATACCAGGCAATGGCGCGGGCGTAGCGGGCGGGCAGGCTGGTGTCGCTGGACGGATATTCCCTCAGCGTCGCATTGGGCGCTTCCATGAAGGACTTGATCTTGGCCACGACCAGGGCGTGCTGGGCCATGCGCTCGGGGCTGTCCGTCTTGTCGTAGCTGGACGCGGTTTCCACCGGCCGGCGCAGGGCCTCGATACGGGCCGAGGACAGGGGGTGGCTGCGGAAATAGGGATAGCGGCGCTGGTCGGAAAAGACCTCCTGGGCGCGGAAGTTCTCGAAGAACTCGACCATGCCCTTGCCCGAGATCCCGGCGCGTTCCAGGGCACGGGCCCCGGTGATGTCGGCCTCGCCCTCCTGGCTCTGCATATAGCGCAGCGCGCCCAGGGTGCCGAAATACTGGCTGGATGCCAGAAGGGCCGCGCCGGCATCCGGTGCGCCCGCCAGGGCCGCCAGGGCACCAAGGGCCATGGTCATGATCATCGGCTGCATGCCGGCGTTCTGGGCCCCGTCACGCAGGGTGTGGCGGTTCTTGATGTGCCCGGCCTCGTGGGCAATCACGCCCAGAAGCTGGTTCGGCGACTTGGTGCGAAGGATCAGGCCGGTGTTCAGGCCCATGATCCGGCCACGGGTGGCAAAGGCGTTCAAATCTGCGTCATTGACCAGCAGGACCTCGACCTCATCCGGATCCAGCCCCATGGCGACGAAGACCGGGCTGGACCATTCCTCGATGATGCCCTCGATCTCGGTGTCCCGGATCAGGCTCTGGGCAGAGGCCGTGGCGGCGCTGGCCGCGACGACGGCAAAGGCGGCTGCAGCGGCAGTCAGGCGGAGTGCAACACGGGGAAGTCTGGTCATGAAGGTCTCCAGAGCAGCAATCTTCCCCGTGTTGTCACGCCTAATCGTGTCCGATCAACGGCGCCACCAGCCCCGCTTGGGCTTGGCCGGGGGGGCGACGATCTGGTTGGGATCCTCGGCGATCAGGGTCGCGACGTCCACTTCCGGCGTTGTCGCACCTGCAGGGACAGCCGGTTCCGCTTCCGGAGCCACCTCGACCGGGGCTTCCTCGGCGGCGGCCTCGGCGGGGGTGATGTCCAGGACCGCCGGCTCGGCGACAGTCTCGGCCACATCGGCCACCGGAGCCTCGGCCACGGTCACTTCGGGGCTTTCCACGGCCGGTTCGTCTGCGACGGTTTCAGCCGCGACCGAGCCGCTGACCTTGCGGCGCACGCGGCGACGCTTGGGGGCCTCGACCGGTGCCGTCTCGGGAGCCACCTCGGCAGCCGCAACGGCCCCGGTCGTGTCCTCGGCCTCAACCGGCGCGATATAGGTCGCCATCGGCGTTTCCGGCGAACCGACGGGGGGCAGGCCCTCGTTGGTGGCGCGGATCTCGACCTTCTGGTCGTGGCTCAGGCCCTCGCCGTTGCGATCACGGTTGCGACCACGCGAGCGACGGCGGCGCGAGCGGCCCTCGCGGCGTTCGCCCTCGGCCTGCTCGGCGGGCTTGTCCTCGATATTGGCCTCGGGCGTGTCAGCCGTCGAAGCCGGGCGCTCGGCACCGGCACCGGGATTGATCGGGTCGAACCAGACGTAGGGGTCTTCCAGCGACGGGGTGCGGCCGCGGACCCAGGTGAAGGCATCGCGCTCGCCATCCTCGCGGATGCGGCGACCGCCACGGCGGCCCCGGCGACGGCGACGGCCCCCTTCGGAATCCTCGTCGTCCTCGGCAGAGGCGACGTCGACCGAGCTCTCGTCCGAGCCTTCCTCGTCGCGGCGACCGCCACGGCGGCGACGGCGGCGACGACCGTTGCGGCCCTCGCCATCCGAGGCGCGATCGCGGCTGTCGTCCTCGTCCGAGGCTTCGCCGTCCTGGGCGTCGTCATCCTCGTCGGCAGCGACGATGTCGTCGTCGTCTTCCTCGTCCTCGTCCTCATGGTCGAAGGCGGTGTCGTCGTAGCCATCGTCCAGATCAGCCGCCGAGAAGTGCGGGACGTTGGCGACGAAGTCCTCATTGGTCGAGGTGCGCTCGATGGCGTGCTCGCCCTGGGCCAGGGTGTCGTCGATCAGGATGACGACGTTCAGGCCGCGCTGCTCCAGCAGGCGCTGCAGGTAGGCGCGCTTGTGGTTCAGGATATAGAGGGCCACGGCGGTCGAGACGCGCAGGTTAATCGAGCCGGCGCCATTGCGGCCTGCCTCGATGTCCACGGCCCGCAGGGTGACCAGGGCAGCCGATTCGGCCGAGCGGACGCGGCCCGCGCCCTGGCAGCACTGGCAGACCTCGGTCGCGCCCTCGATCACGCCCAGGCGGCGGCGCTGGCGGCTGATTTCCATCAGGCCGAAGCTGGAGATGCGACCCATCTGGATACGGGCGCGGTCCTTGGCCAGGGCGTCCTTCAGGGCCTTCTCAACCGCACGGTTGTTCTTGCCCTCGTCCATGTCGATGAAGTCGATGACGATCAGGCCGGCCAGGTCGCGCAGGCGCAGCTGGCGGGCGGCCTCGACGGCGGCTTCCAGGTTGGTCTTGGTCGCCGTCGCCTCGACGTTGCGTTCCTTGGTCGAGCGGCCCGAGTTGACGTCGATGGCCACCAGGGCCTCGGTCTGGTTGATCACCAGATAGCCGCCCGACTTCAGCGGCACGACCGGCTGGTGGATCTGGGTCAGGACTTCCTCGATGCCCTGGGCCGCGAACAGGGGCTTGGAGCCTTGGTAGAGATGGATCTTCTTGGCCTGCGACGGCATCAGCACGCGCATGAAGTCGCGCGCTTCCTTGAAGCCCTCGATGCCCTCGACCTGGATGCCGTCGAAGTCCTTGTCATACATGTCGCGCACGGCGCGACGGACCAGGTTTTCCTCTTCGTAGATCAGGGCAGGGGCGTTCGACTTCAGCGTCGTCTCGCGGATCGTCTCCCACATCCGCAGCAGGTATTCATAGTCGCGCTTGATCTCGGCCTTGGTGCGCTTGGCACCGGCCGTGCGGATGATCAGGCCCATGCCCTGCGGCACCTTCAGCGAGGCGGCAGCGGACTTCAGGCGACGACGGTCCGAGGTATTGGTGATCTTGCGGCTGATGCCGCCGCCCTTGCCCGTGTTGGGCATCAGGACGCAGTAGCGACCGGCCAGGGACAGCCAGGTGGTCAGGGCCGCGCCCTTGGCCCCGCGCTCGTCCTTGACGACCTGGACCAGCAGGATCTGGCGGCGCTTGATGACGTCCTGGATCTTGTAGCGGCGCATCAGGCGGCGCTTCAGGCGCTCCTCGTCAGCCAGGCCGCCCTCGGATTCGCCGTCGTCGCTTTCGCGGGCCAGGTCTTCCTGGTCGTCATCGTCGGATGACTCCTCGGCCATGATGGCTTCGCGGTCGGCGACCGGGATCTGGTAGTAGTCCGGGTGGATTTCGTTGAAGGCCAGGAAGCCGTGGCGATTGCCGCCATACTCCACGAAAGCCGCCTGGAGGCTGGGCTCTACGCGGGTGACCTTGGCCAGATAGATGTTGCCGCGAAGCTGGCGGCGGGCTGTCGATTCAAAATCGAATTCGTCAACCTGACGTCCGTCCACGATGGCGACGCGGGTTTCTTCCGCGTGCGCCGCATCGATCAGCATTGTTCTTGCCATTGAAAGTCTCTCTCTGGCGCGCCAGGCCGGGCCCTGCGGATACTCCCGCGGGAATAGAGGCGGCTCGCCGAATGGATTGGGGGGCCAGGGCGCGCGTCATCCCTTCGCAGGATGCGAAAGCGGCAATGAACTGCCGGTCGGGTGCGCAGGCGTATCGGCCCATAAGGTTCTGTCGGTCCTGGGCTCTCACGTGCCGGTCAAGGGCCTCGTGCCGAACCCGTTCGTCAAATCGTCGGCCAGGCCGCGCGATCCTCGGAATGAGGTGAAAGTTCAGCGTCGCGACGAGGGCGCGTCCGGCCTGCGACAGTTCGCAGGGGACGCGATCAATCGCGTGCACGTTCAGCATAGGCACAAGTTGTGCAAAATAAAAGAACCACGGCACTTACCGCCGGTTAACGATTTCCTTAGCCGGACAGTGGTATGATGCGGACCTACCAGAAGGGTGATGTCCGTCCATGTATGGCCGGTTGCGTAAAGATCTGAAGCGGTGGGGCCTGCGCGAGTGGGCGACGGCCGCGGCGACGGTGGCGCTGGTTGCCAGCGTCGTGCTGACGGCTGGGCGGGGCCTGGCTTTCGGATCGGACGGCGGCATCTCCAATATCCGCTTTGGCGGCGACGCCCAGCGGACCCGCGTGGTCCTGGACATGGGCAAGTCCACCAGGGGCCAGGTCGTCGAGGATGGCACGACGGGCCGCGTGGTGGTCTCGCTTTCCGATGTTTCGCCGCGCCAGGCCCTGGACGGCCACGGCTCGGGCCTGGTCCGCAGCTATCAGGTCAGTGCCAGCGGCAATAATTCGCGGGTGCAGCTGGATCTGGCGCGCGGGGCCGAGATCGAGCGGCGCTTTCTTCTGCCGCCCGCCGACGGCGTCAGCCATTATCGCTATGTTATCGACCTGAAGACCACCGGGGCTCCGGCTGCCGTGCGGCCGACGGCGGTGGCCCGCGAGCCGGTGCGCCGGGAAAAGCCCCTGATCGTGATCGACGCCGGCCACGGCGGGCGTGACCCGGGGGCCCAGGGCCAGCAGGCCCAGGAAAAGGCCATCACCCTGGCCGCTGCCAAGGACCTGAAGGAAGCGCTGGAACGCACGGGCCGCTATCGGGTCCGGCTGACCCGCAGCACGGACGTCTACCTGATCCATGGACGCCGGGTGCAGATCGCGCGCGATGCCGGGGCTGACCTGTTCATCTCGCTGCACGCCGATGCCGGGGCCGATCCCTCATTGCGCGGGGCCAGCGTCTATACCCTGTCCGAGCAGGGGGCCGGGCGTGCGGTGCGCGAGTTTACCCGCAATGATGACTGGCAGCGGGAGCTGCGCCTGCCGGGCCGCGATCCGTCGGTGGACCGCATCCTGCTGGCTCTGACGCAGCGGGCGACCCAGAACCGTTCGGCCCAGTTTGCCCGGGTGCTGCTGACCCACCTGGAAGCCGACAACCAGCCGCTGCTGCGCCGCAGCCACCGTGATGGCGGCCTGGCCGTCCTGCTGGCCCCGGACGTCCCGGCCATCCTGCTGGAGATGGGCTTCATCACCAACCGCGATGACGAGGCCGTCCTGACCAATGAACGCTCGCGCAAGCGCCTGATGCGCAGCGTGTCCGAAGGCATCGACCGCTACTTCCGCGAGCCCTCGGCACCGGTGCGCATGGCCTCGGGCTCTGAACCGAACGGCTGAGCCCGGCGTCCGCCCTAGGCCCGGTCGCTGCGGTCCAGGGTGCGGGTGACGCCCTGGTTCATCGCCGCGCGGGGCTTGCTGAAGTTCTGCATTACGTCAGACAGGTCAACAAACTCATCGGCCTGGCGACGCAGTTCGTCGGCGATCTGCGGGGGCTGGCTGCGGGTGGTCGAGACGACGGTTACGCGCACGCCCTGGGCCTGGACCGCCTCGACCAGGCGGCGGAAGTCGCCGTCGCCCGAGAACAGGATCATGTGATCGACACGCGGGGCCAGCTGCAGCATGTCGACGGCGATCTCGATGTCCATATTGCCCTTGATCCGGCTGTGGCCCTGGGCATCGGTGAAGCGCTTGACCGGCTTGGTCGTGACGGTGAAGCCATTGTAGTCGAGCCAGTCGACCAGGGGGCGGACCGGCGAGAACTCCTCGCCCTCGACGATGGCCGTATAATAGTGAGCGCGGACCAGCTGGCCCTTCTGGGCGAACCAGTCGGACATCTTCTTGAAGTCGAGATCGACGTTCAGGGCACGGGCGGCGGAATAGAGGTTTGCCCCGTCGATAAACAGGGCCATACGGTTCGTGGATTGGCCGGTCATAATATGCGCCTTGGATAATGGGTTAGGAAAATGAACCCCGCCTCTCAGCCGTTACAGCGACTCGACGCGGATTCCGCAGTCATCGTCGCCCTTGGGTGCAATGACAAGGGCGTATGGGGCTCGTGCCTTGAATGTCTTGAGGCGGTTCTGGTTCATTTCGCCGCCGAGGGGCTGGAGGTGGTCGCCAAGTCGCGGTGGTGGACGTCGCAGGCCTGGCCCAATCCTGAGGACCCGCCCTTTATCAACGGGGTGGTGGCCATCGGGACGGAGGAGGGGCCCGAGGCGCTGATGCAGCGGCTCTCGCGGATCGAGACCCATTTTGGCCGCCAGCGCAGCCTGCCCAATGCCCCGCGCACCCTGGACCTGGACCTGGTGGCCTATGGCCGGCTGTCCGGCGACCTGAACGGCCTGCTGCTGCCCCATCCCCGGTCGGCGGACCGGCTGTTCGTCATGGGGCCTGTGGCCGACATCATGCCGGACTGGATCCATCCGGTGGCAGGGCGGACGGCGGCGGACCTGGCGGCCCAGGCTACCGTGGGCGGGGACGCGCGGCCGCTTGGCTGAGGTGGACCGCAGGCGACAGATGCGGTATCTGGCGCACAAACATGGCACAGACCCTGTCTGTTGATGCCTTTGCGGCGTTGCACAAGCACGCCTAACCCTATATTTTATGCGGTTCTCCCTGCCGCCCGAGGAATTTCATGGCCCGCGTCACTGTCGAAGACTGCATCGAGAAGGTGCCGAACCGCTTTGGTCTGGTTCTGCTGGCTGGCCACCGTGCCCGCAACATCGCGAACGGCGCGCCGCTGACCCTGGACCGCGACAACGACAAGAACCCCGTCGTTGCCCTGCGCGAACTGGCTGACGAGACCGTCAAGCCGGACGAACTGCGCGAAAACATCATCACCACCCTGCAACGCGTCGACGAGCGGACCGAGGCTGAGGACGAAGCTGAAGTCGTGGCCCTGCTGGCCGAGCCGCAGCACATGAACATGGCTGAGGCCGAGCTGATCCGCGCCCTGCAAAGCGACCGCGACGGTGGTCAGGAGGAACGCTACTGACGGCATTGCCTGTCACTGGCGAACCCAAGAAAACGGCACGGCGAAAAGCCGAAAAGCCGGCAGGTAAAGCTGCGAATCATACAAACACGACGGCGTCGCTCCCTGACGGGGCGGCGCCGTTGTCGTATCCAGAGCCTGAAATCTCTTCACCGTCTGCGTCCGAGTCGCTCCCCGCTGTGTCTTCTGCTGTGTTGAATACCCCCGCCTCGGCCACCCGGCCCGAGACCAAGCGCGCACCGATCATGCGCCAGTTCGAGCTGATCGAGGCGGTCAGGGCCTATGACCCGACGGCGGACGAGGCCCTGCTGAACAAGGCCTATGTCTATGCGATGAAGATGCACGGCTCGCAGCTGCGGGCCTCGGGCGATCCCTATTTCGCGCATCCGATCCAGGTGGCGGGCATCCTGACCCACTATCGTCTGGATACGGCGACCATCGTCACGGCCCTGCTGCACGACGTGGTCGAGGATACCTCGGCCACCCGTGACGACATCGCCGAGATGTTCGGCGAGGAGATCGCCGTCCTGGTCGAGGGCGTGACCAAGCTGTCGCGGCTGGAGCTTCAGGCCGAGCATACGCGCCAGGCCGAGAACCTGCGCAAGTTCATCCTGGCCATTTCGCGCGATGTGCGGGTGTTGCTGGTCAAGCTGGCCGACCGCCTGCACAACATGCGCACCCTGCATTTCGTGAAGCCCGAGAAGCGCGAGCGGATCAGCCGCGAAACGCTTGAGGTCTATGCGCCGCTGGGCCGCTCGATCGGTATCCACTCGATCGCATCCGAGCTGGAGGAACTGGCATTCGAGCACCTGAACGCCACCGCCCGCATTGCCATCCAGCGCCGGCTGGAGGCCCTGAAGCTGGAACACGGCCGCGCCATCGAGGCGGTCTCGCCCGAGATCGAGAAGGTGCTGAGCGAGGCGGGGATCCAGGCCCGGGTCAAGGGCCGCGAGAAGACGCCCTATTCGATCTGGCGCAAGCTGCAGCGCAAGTCGGTGGGCTTTTCGTCCCTGTCGGACATCTATGGCTTCCGCGTCATCGTGGACAGCGAGGACGACTGCTATCGCGCCCTGGGCGTGATCCACCGGGCCTGGCCCATGGTGCCCGAGCGGTTCAAGGACTTCATCTCGACGCCCAAGTCGAACAACTATCGCTCGCTGCATACGACCGTGGTCGGGCCGGGCGGCCTGCGCATCGAGATGCAGATCCGCACCGAGAACATGGATCGCGTGGCCGAGGACGGGGTGGCCGCGCACTGGGCCTACAAGAACCAGTCCTATGGCTTTGACCGCGAGGCCATGGAGGCCGACGGCGGGCGCGACCCGCTGCTGAACCTGCGCCACCTGGTCCAGGTGATCGAGCACGGCGAGGGCGGCGAGGACTGGGTCGAGCACGCCAAGCTCGAGATGTATCTGGACCAGGTCTTTGTCTTCACGCCCAAGGGGGCCCTGATCACCCTGCCGCGCGGGGGGATGCCGCTGGACTTTGCCTATGCGGTCCACACCGAGATCGGCGACACCGCCGTGGGCGTGAAGATCAATGGCGAGCTGAAGCCGATGCGCACGGCGCTTCAGAATGGCGACGTCGTCGAGATCATCCGCGGCACCAAGCGGGAGGTGCCGACCGACTGGCGCAGCCTGACCGTGACGGGTCGGGCGCGCTCGGCCATCCGCCGCCACATCCGCACCTCGGAGCGGGACGAGTTCATCCGGCTGGGCAAGGCGACGCTGGAACAGACGCTGGAGCGCGCGGGCAAGGACCTGGCAGGCGTCAACCTGAAGGCGGCGCTGGAGACCCTGGCCATCGCCACCGAAGAGGACCTGTTCGACAATATCGGTCGCGGTCGCCTGGCCTCGACGCGGGTCGCCGAAACCCTGTTCCCGGCGCTGAAGGGCCAGCTGAAGGCCGGGCCCGAGCGCAAGCGGATCGGCAATGAACACGCGCGCCTGTTCGTGCGCGGGGGCGGGCTGACGCCGGGCGTCAGCATCCACTTTGGCCAGTGCTGCACCCCCGTGCCGGGCGACCGCATCGTGGGCATCCTGGAGCCGGACAAGGGGCTTTCGGTCCACACCATCGACTGCCAGAGCCTGGCCGACTTTGCCGATGACGATTCGGTCTGGCAGGACCTGCAGTGGACGCCCCAGGCTGAACAGGACGCCGTGGGCACGGCCCGCATCCGGGCGACGGTCAAGAACGCGCCGGGGGCTCTGGGCCAGGTGGCGACGATCATTGGCGATGCGGGCGGCAATATCATCAACCTGTCGCTGACCCACCGCCAGCAGGACTTCTTTGACTTCGAGGCGGACGTCGAGGTCGAGGATGCGCGCCATGCGACCATGATCATCGCCGGCCTGCGGGCCAATCCGGCGGTGGATGCGGTGGACCGGGCGCGCGGCTGATCCGGCGCGACCCGCTAGTGTGAAGGCAGACGAATGACCCCCGATCAGATCGAACTGGCCAATGCGGCCCAGCTGGCCTCGCCCTCCTATCGGCTGGCGGCCCTGGACCAGGACTTCCTGCTGGGCGAGTCGATGCGCGGCGTCCGCTTCCTGATGGAATATGCCAAGGCGGAGGAGGCCCTGGCCGCCTGGGGCGTGCGCTCGACCCTGGTGGTGTTCGGCAGTGCCCGGGTCGGGGCCGATGGCGTGGGCCGTCACAGCCACTGGTATGAGCAGGCGCGCCAGTTCGGCCGCATTGCCTCCGAGCGGGGCGGGGCCATCCGGGGCAAGCCGGGCGACATCCGCGACAATGTCATCTGCACCGGCGGCGGCCCCGGCATCATGGA
>JAEYQX010000010.1 GCA_023409795.1 Pseudomonadota bacterium | reverse complement strand
CGCCATAGCTGATGCGGGCCTCGGCGATCTGGGTGTGGGCGATGGTATTGGCGCTGGAGATGTCCTCGGGGCGCACGAACCCGGCCACGGTCAACTCGCGCACCTCGCGGTTGGTGCGCACTTCTTGCCGACCCTGGATGACCAGGTTGCCATTGGGCATGACGGCGGTCACCACGGCGGCGATGGTCAGGTTGACCCGTTCCGAGCGGCTGACGCTGCCTGTGCCGGCGGCATTGGCCTCGCCCTCGGTGCCGATCATGTTGGCCGGGTCGAACCCGCCGGGGAAGGCCTTGCCCAGGCTGTTCTCCAGGCCAAAGAAGTTGGTCACCCCGCCCGAGGCGCTGTTCGAGCGCGAGCGCTGGGTCGAGTTCTGGGTCTGGGCGCGGTCGTTGATGTCGATGTTGACGGTCAGGATGTCGCCGACGCGGCGGGCACGCTGGTCGCCAAAGAAGGAGCGCGAGCCGGTCCGCCACAGGCTGTTGGCGCTGGCCGGGTTGGCCGAGGGCGCGGGCAGGTAGGCCTGCTCGACCGGCACCAGGGCCGCCGGATAGCCGATCGGGGCCAGTTCGGGGCCCTTCACTGCCTCCATGGCCGTGGAACAGGCGCCCAGGCTCAGGGCAGAGGCGGCGACGGCAAGGATCAGGGCTTTACGCATGGCAAGGGCTCCCAGGGCTCTAGCGGGCGGCAAATTGTTGCGGGTGGGTGCGGGCGGTCTGGCTGGCGGGGCCGGTCACGGCACGGCCGGGGGCCACGGCGACAGCGTCAATGGTGCGGCCGGACTGCAGGTTCAGAACCGGCACGGGCTCGCCGGCGGCGGCATCGCGGGTGGCGCGGCCGGTGACCGACAGCTCGACCCCGCCGACGACATAGGCGACCTGGACCATGTCATTGCGGGCAATGACCTGCGGCGCGACCAGGTCGCGGCTGGCCACGGCGGCTCCGGCTCGCAGCGGGCGGCGGGCAGACAGGCCGATGACGTCCTCGGCATCCTGCGGGCCTGCGGCGCTTGCCTGGTGGGCCTGGACCGTCGACCAGATGATGTCGCTGGGCTGGATCACCTCGCCGGTGGCCAGGTTGCGGGCATAGGTCAGGACCTCGACGGTGGCCCCGGGGCGCGAGACGCTGGCGGCAGCCGGGCGGGCCGAGGTGTCAGCCGCGACGGCCCCGCCCTCTCGCACCACGATGCGGCGCAGGCCCTGGGGATTGTCCCACTCCAGCCCGTTGCGACGGGCCACGGCCTGGACCTGGCTGGCTTCCAGCATGACCGAGGCCCCGACGCGCAGGCCGACCACGACAGGGGCGGCGGCCCCGGCCTGGTCGAACAGCTCGCCCAGGGTCACGCGGCCATCGTCATCGACCGGATCGGGCAGCAGGGCGACCGGACCTGCGGCGGCCGGGGTGGCCAGGGTCACCAGGGCCAGAACGGCGAACAGCTTACGGATCATCGCCATCAGCCTAGCTCTTCAGCTGGGTCGAGACGCTGAGCATCTCGTCGGCGGTGGAGATGACCTTGGAGTTCATCTCATAGGCGCGCTGGGCCACGATCAGGGCGGTGATCTCGCTGACCGCGTCCACGTTCGAGGCCTCGGTATAGTGCTGCAGCACCGTGCCGAAGCCGGGCTCGCCGGGGGCGGCAATATTGGCCGGGCCCGAGGCGGCGGTTTCCAGAAGCAGGTTGTCCCCGATGGCTTCCAGCCCCGCCTCGTTGAAGAAGGTCGCCAGTTCCAGCTGGCCCACGACCTGGGGCTCGGGCTGGCCTTCCAGGATGGCCTGGACCTGGCCGGTCTTGGAGATGGCGACGTCGACGGCTTCCTGGGGAATGGCGATGGCGGGCTCGACCAGGTAGCCGTCGTCGGTCACCAGCTGGCCCTCGCCATTGACGGTGAAGTTGCCAGCGCGGGTATAGGCGATCTCGCCCGAGGGCAGGGTGATCTGGAAGTAGCCCTTGCCCTGGATGGCGACGTCGAAGGTATTGCCGGTGCGGCTGGGGCTGCCCTGCTCGGTGATGCGATAGACGCTGCCGGCCTTGACGCCCGAGCCGACCTGGATGCCCGTCGGCACCACGGTGCCCTGGGCCGAGGACTGGGCTCCCATGCGCTCGACGTTCTGGTAGAGCAGGTCCTGGAACTCGGCCCGCTGGCGCTTGAAGCCAACCGTGTTCATGTTGGCGATGTTGTTCGAGATGACCTCGACGTTCTGCTGCTGGGCCAGCATGCCCGAGGCGGCGGTTCTCAATGCGCGCATGGTTCAGACTCCGACTTAGCTGACGCGGCCCAGGCGCTCGACTGAGCGGCGGGACAGGTCGTTGGTGTTTTCGATCATCTTGGACACCCGCTCATAGGCGCGGTTGATCTCGATCAGATTGGTGATCTGGGCCAGGGTGTTGACGTTGGAGCCTTCCAGCATCCCCTGGCGGATCTGGGCATCGTTGGCGGCGACCGGCTGCAGGTTCGAGGTGTTGCGGTAAAGGCCACCGCCGGTCTTCTCCAGCACGGCCAGGTTATCGAAGCGCACGACCGTCAGGCGGCCGACCGGCTGGTCGTCCTGGGTAATGGTGCCGTCCATGGCGACGCTGAGCGGGCCCAGCTCGGGGTCCACGAAGATCGGGCCACCGTCGCCCAGGACCGGCAGGCCCTTCTGGGTCGTCAGCAGGCCTTCGGGATTGATCGTAAAGGCCCCGTCGCGGGTATAGAGCTCGCCATTGCCGTTCTGGATCTGGAAGAAGACCCCCTCGGCCTCGATGGCAAAGTCGAGGCTGCGACCGGTCTGCTTCAGCGCGCCCTGGCCGAAGTCGCGGCCCACGCCCTTGTCCATGACGAAGCTGGCCGAGGGGCGGATCATGTCGTTGCGGGCCTGGCGGCCGATCTGGGTCGCGACCATCAGCTGCTCGACCTTGAAGCCGGTGGTGTCGGCATTGGCGACGTTGTTCGCCGCGATATCCAGTTCGCGGCGAAGCGTCATCTGACGGGACAGTCCGATATAGGCGGCGTTTTCCACGAGAGGCTCCTTCGCCTTGCCGTGTCGCAACCTCCGTGCCAACGGGGTTAATCCAGTGCTGGCGGGCATTTGGGGCGAATCGTGGCCCAGGGCACCCGGCAGGATTTGCCGATTGTAAACACCTCGTTAACCAAACCCGGTCAAATGTGAGCTTGACTGATCGGGGTGGCATGGATGCTGAAGCTCAAGCTTGGCAAGAAGAAGGATTCGCTGGCGGGCGAGGCGGGCCTGCCCGTGCCTTCTGACGTCGATGGCCAGGAGGTCGAGACCAGAAAGAAGCCGCCCCTGCTGATCATCATTGCGGCCGCGGCCCTGGTGGTCCTGGCGGGCGGTGGCGCAACCGCCTTCTTCCTGCTAAAGCCCAAGCCTGCCGCCGCCGATGGCGCAGCCGACGCGGCGGCTGAGGGCGAGCACGCCCCGGCCGATGCGGGCGGCCATGACGGGGCCGAGCCGCCGGAGGGCAGTGGCACGGTCGCGGCCGGTCCCGATGGCGTGACCTTCTACACCCTGCCCGACATGATCGTGAACATCCAGTCGGCGGACGGGCGCCCGACCTATCTGAAGCTGCGCCTGACGCTGGAGATGAAGGACCCCGCCCTGGCCGCGCGCCTGCAGGGCCAGCATCCACGCCTGAACGATATGTTCCAGAGCTTCCTGCGCGAGCTGCGCCCCGATGACCTGGCCGGTTCGGCCGGCTCGTATCAGCTGCGCACCGAGATCCTGCGCCGGGTCAATCTGATCGCGGCCCCGGGCAAGGTGGATGCGGTCCTGATCGAAGAAATGCTGGTGCAGTAGGCATGACCGACAGCTTCGTCTCCAGCGGTGACGGCTTTGGCGGGGACACTGACGGTGGCCTGCTGAACGAGCGCGTCCTCAACCAGGACGAGATCGACAGCCTGCTGGGCTTCGACATGGGCGACACTGATGACGGGGACCGCAGCGGTATCCGCGCCATCATCAACTCGGCCCTGGTGTCCTACGAGCGTCTGCCGATGCTCGAGATCGTCTTCGACCGCCTTGTGCGCCTGATGACGACCAGCCTGCGCAACTTTACCTCTGACAACGTCGAGGTGTCGCTGGACACCATCTCCTCGATCCGTTTCGGCGACTACCTGAACTCCATCCCGCTTCCGGCCATCCTGGCGGTGTTCCGGGCGGAGGAACTGGACAACTATGGCCTGCTGACGGTCGATTCCAACCTGATCTACTCGATCGTGGACGTCCTGCTGGGCGGGCGTCGCGGCACGGCGGCGCTGCGGATCGAGGGCCGGCCCTATACGACCATCGAGCGGGTCCTGGTCCAGCGGATGGTCGAGGTGATCCTGAACGATGCGCGTCAGGCGTTCGAGCCGCTGACGCCGGTGCATTTCAAGCTGGACCGGCTGGAGACCAACCCGCGCTTTGCCGCCATCGCGCGCCCGGCCAATGCCGCCATCCTGGTCAAGCTGCGCATCGACATGGAAGACCGCGGCGGCCGGGTCGAGCTGCTGCTGCCCTATTCGACCCTGGAGCCCATCCGCAAGATGCTGCTGCAGCAGTTCATGGGCGAGAAGTTCGGCCGCGACAACATCTGGGAAGGCCACCTGGCCACCGAGCTGTGGACCACCGATACCGAGATCCGCTGCGTGCTCGACGAGCAGCAGATGCCCCTGTCCAAGGTGCTGGACTTCAAGGTGGGCGACACCCTGATGCTGAACGCCACCCCCGATTCAGACGTCTCGGTCCGCGCCGGCAATATTGCCCTGACCACCGGAAAGATGGGCCGCAAGGGCCAGCATATCGCGGTGCGCGTCGAGGCTCCCATCACCACGGACGCTGCCGTCCGCATCACTCGCACGAAGGGCTGACATGACCGGTATCATTCTGGACTCCCTGCTGATCGTGCTGCTGCTGTCGGCCATTGCCTATGGCGTCAAGCTGGAGCGCAAGCTCAAGGCCCTGCGCGACGGGCAGCTGGCCTTTGCCGGGGCGGTGGCCGAGCTGAACTCGGCGGCAGGCCGGGCCGAGAACGCCCTGGCCACCCTGCGCGCCTCGGGCCAGGAAACCGACCTGCTGCACGACCGCATCATGAAGGCCCGCGCCGTCAAGCAGGAGCTGGAAGTCCTGATCTCGCGCGCGCCGCGCGGGGCCGGCACCGGCCGCGCCGAGGCCCTGGCCGAGCCGGTGGAGGAGCCGCTGGAGCTGCGCGTCCCGGCCTCGGCCGTCACGCCCCTGCTGGACGATGAGGCCCGCGCCCGCCGCATGGCCTCGCTGATGGAGCGCATCGAGGGGGCTCGCGCCGTGATGAAGACGCCGACCCCGCGTCCGGCACCGCGCCCGCCGGTGGCCGAGGAGCCGCGCCCCTCGCCGATGCTCCAGGCCCTGGCCGCTAACCAAACCGCTCAACAAAGGCTAAACCGCGCCCGCCGTAGCCTGGACGACGACATGTTTGCCGCCTGAGGC
>JAEYQX010000257.1 GCA_023409795.1 Pseudomonadota bacterium | reverse complement strand
CGGTTACGCAGAGCTTCTTCAAGCGGATCAAACTCGGCGTCGCACTTGGGGCAGTGCGCCGGGCGACGGTTCAGATCATAGAATTTGGCCTGGCAGTTCGGGCAGACCTGCTTTTGGCCCAGTTCGGGTTTGGCCACGGGATAACCTTCGGCAGGAGTTGAAATCGGGAAACAGGCGGGCTCCCTTGCCACCCAAGGGGGCCGCTGTCAAAAGCCTTCTTTACATACGCCTGATTGGCGTTTCCTCGACAGACGGAGAATCAGGTCGGGTGACTGCCTCTTCTACCTTGAGTTCCCAGCGCGGGACGGCCCTGAAAGGCCAGGTGCGCGCGCCCGGCGACAAGTCGATTTCGCATCGCTCGATGATCCTTGGCGGCATGGCCACGGGCGTGACCGAGGTCGAGGGCCTGCTGGAGGGGGATGACATCCTGGCCACCGCCCGCGCGGTCGAGGCCTTCGGGGCCCGGGTCGAGCGCCTGGGCGAGGGGCACTGGCGGATCGAGGGGCAGGGTGGCTTCCAGACTCCGGCCGCCACCATCGACTGCGGCAATGCGGGCACCGGGGTGCGCCTGCTGATGGGGGCGGCTGCCGGCTATGAGCTGACCGCCGTCTTTGATGGCGATGCCTCGCTGCGCAAGCGGCCGATGAAGCGGGTCACGGGACCCCTGGCCCGGATGGGGGCCCGCTTTGACTGGAACAGTGTCGAGGATCGGGTGCCGCTGACCCTGCACGGCGGGCAGCTGGTCGGCATCGACTATGAGCAGACCGTGGCCTCGGCCCAGGTGAAGTCGGCCCTGCTGCTGGCCGGCCTGAACGCCTCGGGCGACACGGTGGTGGTCGAGCCGGAAAAGAGCCGCGACCATACCGAGCGGATGCTGAGCGCCTTTGGGGCCCGGATCGAGGTGGTCGAGGAGGGGGCCGGCTGGCGCATCCGCCTTGCCGGCGGCCAGAAGCTGTCGGGAACCCACGTGGCCGTGCCGGGTGATCCGTCCTCGGCGGCCTTCCCCCTGGCGGCGGCGCTTGTGGTGCCGGGCTCCCAGGTCACCGTCGAGGGGGTCATGCTGAACCCGCTGCGCACCGGCCTGTTCGAGACCTGGATGGAGATGGGCGCGGACCTGGTCTTCTCCAACCGCCGGGTCAGCGGGGGCGAGGACGTGGCCGACATCACGGCCCGCCATTCGCGCCTCAAGGGCATTGTGGTGCCCGAGCACCGGGCGGCCTCGATGATCGACGAATATCCGATCCTGGCCGCCACGGCCGCCTTTGCCGAGGGCGTGACCGTCATGCGCGGCATTGGCGAGATGCGGGTCAAGGAAAGCGACCGTATCGCCCTGATGGTGGCGGGCCTGCGGGCCTGCGGCGTCCAGGTCGAGGAAGAGGCCGAGGGCTTCATCGTCACCGGTGGCCCGGTCAGGGGCGGGGCCACGGTCCAGACCGCGCACGACCATCGCATCGCCATGAGCCACCTGGTCCTGGGCCTGAACGCCGACCAGCCGGTGTCGGTGCGGGATCCGGAGATGATCGCCACCTCCTTCCCCGGCTTTGTCGAGCTGATGCAGGGACTGGGGGCCAGGGTCGGTTAGGGTCGCGCAGCCTTTGTGGGTTATGCTCCGACATTGGTCAGGTCCGGCTTGCCTTTTGCGGTGAGGGCTGGCTTTACCAACACCCCTCGCAGGCCAGGCCTTGCTGCCGGTCCTGCCAGCCGTTCCAATCTGTTCGACCGAAAGTGACCGTCCTGTCCCAATCCCTCGTCATCGCTGTTGATGGTCCCGCTGCCTCGGGCAAGGGCACCATTGCCTCGCGTCTGGCGGCCCATTACGGCCTGCCGCACCTGGATACGGGACTGCTCTATCGCGCGGTGGGCCTGGCGGTCCTGGATGCCGGCCAGGACCTGGACGATGCCGCCGCGGCCGAGGCTGCGGCCCTGGCCCTGAGCCCCAGCGGCCTGTCTGACGACCTGCGCCTGACCGAGCGCCATGCCGGCGAGGCCGCCAGCCGGGTCGCCAGCTATCCGGGCGTGCGCGCGGCCTTGCTGAAACTGCAGCAGGATTTCGCGGCCCAGCCGGGCGGGGCGGTGCTGGATGGCCGCGACATCGGCACGGTGATCGCCCCCGATGCCGTGGCCAAGCTCTATGTCACTGCCAGCCCCCAGGTTCGCGCCGAGCGCCGCTGGAAACAGCTGACCGCGCGGGGCCAGGACATTGCTCTGGCTGATATGCTGGAAGACATCCGCCGTCGCGATGAGCGCGACTCCGGCCGGGACTCGGCCCCCATGGTCCAGGCCGATGACGCGGTCTTGCTGGATACGACTGATATGGGTATAGAGACCGCCTTCGATGCGGCCCGCCGTATCGTCGAGGCGGCGCGTGCCAGGGCCGGGATCTGATATCCCGCCGGGCAAATCCAACGCTCCCATCCTCGTCAGCCGCGGGCGTACTGGCTTTTTGAGTTCGCGCAGATGCGCCGGCCTCGCGTCGTGACGACCTGACTTCCCCTTTTCCCAGTTTATCCACCGTGCGGGGTCGCTTGCGGCCGTGCACCCCAACCCCAGAGTCATATGACCGACAATTTCAACCCCTCGCGTGACGACTTCGCCGCGCTGCTCGACGAACAACTGCAAGGCCGCGACCTCGGCGAAGGCCAGGTTGTTCACGGCCGCGTCGTCGGCATCGAAAAAGACATCGTGATCATCGACGTCGGCCTGAAGACCGAAGGTCGCATCTCGATGCGCGAATTCGGCCAGGGCGAAGGCGCTGTCCTGCCGAAGGTCGGCGACAACGTCGAGGTTTACCTGGAGCGCGTCGAGAACGCCCTGGGTGAAGCCGTCATCAGCCGCGACAAGGCTCGCCGCGAAGAAGCCTGGACCCGCCTGGAAGTCGTCTTCGCCGAAGGCCAGCCGGTCAACGGTGCCATCGTCGGCCGCGTCAAGGGTGGCTTCACCGTCGACCTGGGCGGTGCCTCGGCCTTCCTGCCGGGCTCGCAGGTTGACATCCGTCCGGTCCGCGACGTCGGCCCGCTGATGGGCAAGGAACAGCCCTTCGCCATCCTGAAGATGGACCGTCCGCGCGGCAATATCGTCGTGTCGCGTCGCGCCATCCTGGAAGAAGCCCGCGCCGAACAGCGCACCGAGCTGGTTGGCCAGCTGCAAGAGGGTGAAGTCCGCGAAGGCGTCGTCAAGAACATCACCGACTACGGTGCGTTCGTTGACCTGGGCGGCATCGACGGCCTGCTGCACGTCACCGACATGTCGTGGAAGCGCGTCTCGCACCCGTCGCAAGTCCTGGCCGTTGGCGACACCGTCAAGGTCCAGATCGTCAAGATCAACCCGGACACCCAGCGCATCAGCCTCGGCATGAAGCAGCTGCAGTCGGATCCGTGGGATGGCGTTGAAGCCAAGTACCCGGTCGGCGCCAAGTACACGGGCCGCATCACGAACATCACCGACTACGGTGCCTTCGTTGAGCTGGAGCCGGGCGTTGAAGGCCTGGTCCACGTCTCGGAAATGTCCTGGACCAAGAAGAACGTCCACCCGGGCAAGATCGTCTCCACCTCGCAGGAAGTGGACGTCATCGTCCTGGACGTCGACAGCGCCAAGCGCCGTATCTCGCTGGGCCTGAAGCAAGCCCAGAACAACCCGTGGGAAGCCTTCGTCGAGGCCCACCCGATCGGTTCGACCGTCGAGGGCGAAGTCAAGAACGCCACCGAGTTCGGCCTGTTCATCGGCCTGGACAACGACATCGACGGCATGGTCCACCTGTCGGACCTGGACTGGAACGTCTCGGGCGAGGAAGCCATCCAGCGCTACCGCAAGGGCGAGGTCATCAAGGCCAAGGTTCTGGACGTCGACATCGAGAAGGAACGCGTCTCGCTGGGCGTCAAGCAGCTGGGTTCGGACCCGATGGAAGGCGACGTCTACAAGCGTGGCCAGCAGATCACCGTCACGGTGACCTCGATCGAGACCGGCGGCATCGAAGTCAAGTTCGGTGAAGAAGACGCTCCGGTCACCGCCTTTATCCGCAAGTCGGACCTGTCGCGCGACCGCAACGAGCAGCGTCCGGAACGCTTCTCGGTCGGCGACCGCGTCGACGCCATGATCACCGGCATCGACAAGGCCACGCGCCGCGTCTCGGTCTCGGTCAAGGCGCTCGAGATGAAGGACGAGGCTGAGGCCATCGAACAGTTCGGTTCGTCGGACTCGGGCGCTTCGCTCGGCGACATTCTGGGCGCAGCCCTGCGTGAAAAGGCAGGCTCGAAGGACTAAACCTCCTTCCAGAATGAGAAAAATGGGGCGGCTGGAGCGATCCAGCCGCCTTTTTTCTTGCTTCCGGGATCAGACTGTCCCCCAATAGGTTTCAGTGCTTACGAGAATCGTGCCCGGCACGTGGACGCCGCTTTCTTCTTTTGGCGTCAGGCGGTTAGGGTGCGGACCTGAACGGAACAGAATACGTCTGAAACAGCCACGGGCGGGGGCCTGAATGATCAAGTCTGAACTGATCGAGAAGCTGGCGGCCGAGAACATCCACCTCACTCATGCCGAGGTGGAACGGGTCGTGAATGTTATCCTGGGGGAGATGACCCAGTCACTTGCGCAGGGAGGCCGGGTCGAGCTCCGCGGCTTCGGGGCCTTCTCGGTTCGCAGCCGCCCGGCACGGGTCGGACGCAATCCCCGCACTGGCGAAACCGTCGAAGTCCCTGCTAAGGCCGTCCCCTTCTTCAAGAGTGGCAAGGAACTGCGGGAGCGGCTGAACGCTTCCGGCGATGCCTGAGTTGACGGATTAAGACATGAGCCTGATTTCGGAATTCAAAGAGTTTGCCGCGCGCGGCAACGTCGTCGACCTGGCGGTCGGCGTCATCATCGGTGGGGCCTTTGGCAACATCGTCACCAGCCTGGTGGATCAGGTCGTCATGCCGCCCATCGGCCTGGCGCTTGGCCGGGTCGACTTCTCCCAGCTGGAATGGGTCCTGG
>JAEYQX010000235.1 GCA_023409795.1 Pseudomonadota bacterium | reverse complement strand
TCCCAAGCTCAACCCCCGCCCCTCCGTCTCGTCGGCTGTCGCCGCCGATCCACCTCCCCATTGGCATGGGGAGGAGAAACCGCTTTCGATCAAAAACTTGAACCCTCTCATGGGCCTGACGTTTGGTACCGTCACAGTTTGGGCTTAAGACTGCACCAAACGCTGTTCAGGATACCTGATGTCGAAATCCCATTCTCGCCTGCGCAAGGCGGTTCTGCCGGTCGCCGGTCTTGGCACCCGCGTCCTGCCTGGCACCAAGACCACGCCCAAGGAGCTGCTGAACGTCGTGGACAGGCCGATCCTGTCCTACATCGTCGAGGAAGCCCGTGAGGCGGGCATCGAGCACATCGTCTTCGTCACCGGCCGCGCCAAGCAGGCCATCGAGGACTACTTCGACCACCAGATCGAGCTTGAGGCCCAGCTGGAGGCCAAGGGCAAGACCGAGATCCTGGAAGCCATGAACGCCGAGCTGGCCCGCGCCGGCGAGATGAGCTTCACCCGCCAGATGCAGCCCAAGGGCCTGGGCCACGCCGTCTGGTGCGCCCGCGACCTGATCGGCGACGAACCCTTTGCCGTCATCCTGCCCGACGTCATCGTCGACGGGCAGCCGGGCGCGCTGAAGCAGCTGGCCGACCTCTATGCCGAGGTGGGCGGCAATGTCATTGGCGTCGAGGCCGTGCCCGAGGCCGACACCCACAAGTATGGCATCATCGACCCGGCCGCCCATGATGGCCGCCGCTACGAGATGAAGGGCATGGTCGAAAAGCCCGCCCAGGGCACGGCCCCGTCCAACCTGTCGATCTCGGGCCGCTATATCCTGCAGCCGGAAATCTTCGACCTGCTGGAGACCCAGGGCAAGGGGGCCGGCGGCGAGATCCAGCTGACCGACGCCATGGCCCGGCTGATGAAGACCCAGGGCTTCACCGCCTATGAATACGAGGGCGTGACCCACGACTGCGGTGACAAGATCGGCCTGCTGCGCGCCAATGTCGCCCTGGCCCTGAAGCGCCCGGACCTGGGCGAGGCGGCCCGCGCCGCCATCGAGGCCCTGCTCTGATCACCCCGAAGGCGGCCCCTTTCACGGGGCTGCCATCCTAATGGGCTGCGAAAACCCCTGACATTTCAATACCCGGAGCCCATCCAGACAGGAATTTGCCAGCAGTCCCCAAATCCATGCGACCCTTGGTCCCGTTCAGTCCAGGCTGGCAGCTGGCTCAAATGAGACGGTTGAGACTCTCGAGACCCTGTTTTTTATCCGCCCATCCCGGGGCACGCGCCACGCTTTCAATCCCGGTGCGTTCCTCGGGCCCTAGCAACCCGGTAAACCCAAGGTTCAACTGATGCGCGTGATTATTCTTGGCGGCGATGGCTTTTGCGGCTGGCCCACGGCCCTGCATCTGTCAGCGAGGGGCTGGGAAGTCCTGATCCTCGACAACCTCAGCCGCCGCGAGATCGACGTCGAGCTGGGCGTCCAGTCCCTGACCCCCATCCGCCCGATGGACGAGCGGATCGCCGCCTGGGAAGAGGTATCAGGCCGCCGGATCGAGTTCCGGCAGATCAGCATCGGCCGCGAGTTTGCCGCCCTGGTGGACCTGCTGAACGAATGGAAGCCGGATTCCATCGTCCACTTCGCCGAGCAGCGCGCCGCCCCCTATTCGATGAAGTCGGCGCGGCACAAGCTCTACACCGTCGACAACAACCTCAACGCCACCCACCATGTCCTGGCCGCCATCGTCGAGAGTGGCCGCGACATCCACCTGGCCCACCTGGGGACCATGGGGGTCTATGGCTATACGACCGCGGGCCTGCGCATCCCCGAGGGCTATCTGAAGGTCACGGTCGAAACCGACTTCGGTCCGGCCGAGCAGGAGATCCTGTTCCCGCCCAACCCGGGGTCGATCTACCACATGACCAAGACCCAGGACGCCCTGCTGTTCCAGTTCTACGCCAAGAACGACGCCCTGCGGATCACCGACCTGCACCAGGGCATTGTCTGGGGCTGCCAGACCGAGGAAACCCGCCAGGACGAGCGCCTGGTCAACCGCTTCGACTATGACGGCGACTATGGCACGGTGCTGAACCGCTTCCTGATCCAGGCGGCGGTCGGCCATCCGCTGACCGTCCACGGCAGCGGCGGCCAGACCCGGGCCTTCATCCATATCCAGGACACGGTGCGCTGTATCGAGCTGGCCCTGAACAACCCGCCGGCCAGCGGTGACCGGGTCAAGATCCTGAACCAGATGACCGAGAGCCGCCGCGTGCGCGACCTGGCCGCCCTGGTTGCCCAGATGACGGGGGCCCAGGTTCAGAATGTCGAGAATCCCCGCCAGGAAGCGGATGAAAACGAGCTGGTCGTGGCCAATGACCAGTTCCGCGAGCTGGGCCTGAACCCCATCACCCTGGCCGAGGGCCTGATGGCGGACGTCACCGACATTGCCCGGCGCTATGCGGACCGCGTCGATCTGGAGCGGATTCCCTGTGTTTCCAGCTGGAACGCCCGCCGCGCCGAAGCGCTACAGGGAGCCGGGGCCGTGCCCGCCGCACCGCGCCAGTCGCGCACGGCCTGAATCCCGAGATCTGAATCCCGAGACCTGAGCCTGATGCCCGAGACTGAGACGCCCCCGCCTGCCCCGCCCCCGGTATCGCCCGACCTGCTGGTCTTTGGCGGTGGCTATCTGGGGCAGGCGGCGGGGCGCGAGGCCTTGCGGCGCGGTGGCACGGCCTGCGCTACCTCGCGCCGGGCCGAGGGGCGCGCCGTCCTTGAGGCCCAGGGCATCACCGCCATCGACCCCGAGGACGCCACGGCCCTGCGCGACGCCGTGGCGCGGGCCTCGGCCATCCTGGTCACCGC
>JAEYQX010000234.1 GCA_023409795.1 Pseudomonadota bacterium | reverse complement strand
CGAAGATGATCGGATTGGCCGCCATGGAGGCGACCATGTCCTGGGTGATCGCGCCCTTGGCGCTGAGGCCCAGCACCACGTCGGCGCCGACCATCGCCTCGGCGATGGTGCGCAGGGACGTGTCGGTCGCGTGGGCCGCCTGCCATTGCGAGACGTTGTCGCGGCCTTTGTAGATGACGCCCTGGCGGTCGCAGATGATGGTGTTCTCGGGCTTGACGCCGGCGGCCTTCATCAGGGCGATCGACGACAGGCCCGCAGCCCCGGCACCGGACAGGACGACCTTTACCTCATCCAGCTTCTTGCCGACGATGTGGCAGGCGTTGATCAGGCCGGCGGTCGAGATGATGGCCGTGCCATGCTGGTCGTCGTGGAAGACCGGGATGTCCAGCAGGTCCTGCAGCTGGGCCTCGATCTCGAAGCATTCGGGGGACTTGATGTCCTCCAGATTGATGCCGCCCCAGGTGTCGCCGATGTTCTTGACCACGGTGATGAACTCGTCCGGATCGGTCGTCTTCACCTCGACGTCGAAGCTGTCGACGTCGGCAAAGCGCTTGAACAGGACCGACTTGCCTTCCATCACCGGCTTGGACGCCATGTGGCCCAGGTTGCCCAGGCCCAGGATGGCGGTGCCGTTCGAGATGACGGCAACAATATTGCCCTTGGAGGTATAGTCGTAGGCCTTGTCCGCATCGGCGGCGATGTCCAGCACCGGAACCGCCACGCCCGGCGAATAGGCCAGGGACAGGTCGCGCTGGGTCGCCATCGGCTTGGTCGGGGCCATGGAGATCTTGCCCGGCGACGGGACGGCGTGGAACTCCCGAGCGTCGTCGTCAGAAAAAGTCTGTTTATCGGTCAGTTCGGGCATTGTGATCTCGGTTAGGGCAGGCGCCACCCGTTCCTAGTTGGTGGAATCGGACAGGACAACCATTGCCGCTAGGTCAACTTCAGTCATTTCGGGAATTTGGTGCCATCTGAAACGCGATTTTACGGCAAAGCCAGCTGACCTGTGCCCTCAATCTCGACAGGGCCGGTCATATAGACGTGGTCGTCGACCTCGTCCCAGCGGATGGCCAGGGTGCCGCCGTCGACCTCGACCCGGGCCGAGCGATCGGTCAGCCCGCGCCGTGCCGCCGCAACCAGGGCCGCGCAGGCCCCGGTCCCGCAGGCCAGGGTCAGGCCCGCGCCCCGCTCCCAGACCCGCAGCCGGATATGCTCGCGGTCGACCACTCGGGCAAAGCCGACATTGACCCCCTCGGGAAACAGCGGGTGATGCTCGACCAGCGAGCCTGAGCTGCGCACAAAGGCGTCGTCCTGCTGGTCGGTGAAGAAGACGACATGGGGATTGCCCATAGACACCGCGCCGGGCGTATGCAGGACCGGGGCGTCGATCGGGCCGACCTGCAGCTCGATGCCCCGGGTGTCCATGTCCTCGGCCAGGGGGATGCGGCTCCAGTCCAGCCGCGGTGCCCCCATGTCCACCGTCACGTGGAAGGGGCCGGACTTGCGCGCCGTCGTCGGGCCTGCCGCCGTATCGATGACGACCTCGGCCTTGCCGGTCGCCTCCAGCATCAGCCAGCCGACGCAGCGCAGGGCATTGCCGCAGGTCTGGACCATCGAGCCATCGGCGTTCCACACCCGCATGAAGGCATCGGCCCCCTCGGCCGGCTCAAGTCCGATCAGCTGGTCGAAGCCGCCGATCCCGGCCTCGGCCGAGGCCAGGAAGCGGACCTGCTCGGCGGTAGGCCGAAAGGCCTGCTCGAAGGCCTGGACGACGATGAAGGCGTTTCCGGCACCATTCATGCGGATATAGGGGCGGGCGGACTGGGTCATGGCGACACCATATAGGAATTCGCGCCGGTTCATGTATCGCTGGGCGCATGGAGCATGAAAACAGCCTGGCCGGTGCCCACGGCCCCCTGCGGCTCAGGGCCCGACTGCGATACCTCTACCATGGATCGCGGCCCCCGGCGGTGCGGTTCCGGCTGGCCGTCATCCTGATCGACATCCTGATCATCGGCTTCTTCCTGGCCACCCCGATCCTGAAGGAGGCGGGCTGGGCCTTCTATGTCCTGGACTACCTGATTGCCCTGGTCCTGGGCCTGGACCTGGCCGCGCGCGCCTATGCCTATTCGGACCTGAAGGCCTGGCTGAAGCAGCCGATTGTCTGGATCGACCTCTTTGTCCTCCTGACCCTGCTCTTCCCGGTCTGGCTGGCCAACCTGGGCTTCCTGCGCCTGCTTCGCCTGTGGAGCTTGCTGAACAGCGAGTTCTTCTGGCGCACCGTGGGGCGGCGCTACGACGACAGCCGGGTCGAGGAGATCGTCCGGGCCCTGGCGGCCCTGGTGACCTTCCTCTTTGTCACCACCGGCTTCGTCTATGCCTATTTCCGGGGCAAGGCCGAGCATATCAACGGCTATCTGGACGCCCTGTATTTCACCGTGGCCACCCTGACGACCACCGGCTTTGGCGACATTACCCTGCCCGGCAACTGGGGGCGGCTGATCTCGATCGTCATCATGCTGGTGGGCATCACCCTGTTCATCCGCCTGGCCCAGACCCTGCTGCGCCCGCACAAGGTGCGCTTCCCCTGCCCCACCTGCGGCCTGCAAAAGCATGATCCCGACGCGGTCCACTGCAAGGCCTGTGGCCAGATCCTCAGCATCCCGGATGAGGACGACTGATGCGGCAAAGATGACAATCTTGTAAGATTCCCTCGCCTTGCTCCGCCTCCCGCGACTGGCCAATGTGCCTCAACAGTAAAAGGGGACCCTTCGTCGATGATCCGCCCAATGGCCTGCGTGGCCGCCCTGATACTTGCTGCCGGAGCAGCGCCGCTCGCCATGGCCCAGTCACCGCAAATGCCCAGTTCCAGTGCCCCTTCCGAAGGCTTCGCCACCAGCGACGCCACCGATCCCTACCTGTGGCTCGAGGACATTGGCGGCGAGCGGGTCGATGCCTGGATCGCCGAGAAGAACCGCCATTCGCTGGGCACCTTGCAGGCCGATCCCCTCTATGAGACCCTGCACCAGCAGGCGCTGGATATCGTCCAGTCGCGCGACCGCATCCCGGCACCGGGCTTCACCCACGGCGGCCTGATCGACAACTTCTGGCAGGACGCCCGGCATGTGCGCGGCATCTGGCGCCGCACGACGATGGACAGCTACCTGGAGGCCGAGCCCCGGTGGGAGACCATCCTGGACTTTGATGCCCTCGCCGCCGCCGAGGGGGCCAACTGGGTCTACAAGGGCGCGACCTGCCTGGCACCCGAAGAGCGCTACTGCCTGATCTCACTGTCGGATGGCGGCAAGGACGCCACGACCCTGCGCGAGTTCGACACCGTCACCCGCCAGTTTGTCGAGGGCGGCATCACCCTGGCTGAATCCAAGGGCGGGGCCAGCTGGATCGACCGCGACACCCTGCTGGTCTCGCGCGATTTCGGCGAAGGCTCCCTGACCGATTCCGGCTATCCGCGCACCGTGCGCCTGCTCAAGCGCGGCCAGAGCATCGAGGAGGCGGTCGAGGTCTTTGCCGGTGAACAGGCCGATGTCTCGGTCTCCGGCTATACCCTGCGCGACGCCGATGGCGTGGTCCAGGCCGTGCTGCTGAACCGTGGCCTCAACTTCTACGAGAGCGAGACCTGGCTGCTGCGCGACGATGGCTCGAAGGTCCAGCTGCCCCTGCCGCTCAAGGGCGGGATCACCGGCCTGGTCGATGGCCAGCTGGTCATCTCGACCGACCAGGACTGGACGGCCCCCTCGGGCCAGGCCTTCAGGACGGGCGATATCCTGGCCTATGACCTCAAGGCCTGGCTGGCCGACCCGACCGTCCCGGCCCGGCTGGTCATCCGCCCCGGCGAGCGCGAGGCGGTCGAGGCCGTGCGCGTCACCCGCAACACACTGGTGGGCGCCCTCTATGAGAACGTGCGCGGCTCGGTCTATGTCTATCGGCCCAATCCGGCCGGCGAATGGGCCCGCACCCGGCTTGACCTGCCCCGGAACGTGACCGTGGGCCTGGGCTCGGCCTCGGACCAGGACGACCGCATCTTTGTCAGCGTCGCGGGCTACCTGAACCCGTCCAGCCTCTACCTGGCCGATGCCGCCACCGGCGCGCTGAGCCTGGCCAAGTCCCTGCCGGCCAAGTTCGATGCCACCGGCCTGACGGTCGAGCAGTTCGAGGCCCGCAGCGCCGACGGCACCCTGATCCCCTATTTCGTCGTCCATCGCGAGGCCATGCCGCTGGATGGCTCCAACCCGACCCTGCTCTATGGCTATGGCGGCTTCCAGTCGTCGCTTTTGCCAGGCTATTCGGCCACGGTGGGCAAGCTGTGGCTGGAGCGCGGCGGGGTCTATGTCATCGCCAATACGCGCGGCGGGGGCGAGTTCGGCCCGCGCTGGCACCAGGCGGCCCAGCAGGAAAACCGCCAGCGCGCCCACGAGGACTTCCAGGCCGTGGCCCAGGACCTGATCACGCGCGGCATTACCTCCCAGCCGCACCTGGGCATCATGGGCGGCTCGCAGGGCGGCCTGTTCATGGGGGCCATGCTGACCCAGCGCCCGGACCTGATCAACGCCGCCGTCATCCAGGTCCCGCTGTTCGACATGCTGCGCTTCCACAAGCTGCTGGCCGGGGCCAGCTGGATTGGCGAATACGGCAACCCCGACATTCCCGAGCAGCGCGCCTGGATCGAGGCCTACTCGCCCTACCAGAAGCTGGCGGCGGGCCAGCCCTATCCGGAAGTCTTCATCCACACCTCGACCAAGGATGACCGCGTCCACCCCGGCCACGCCCGCAAGGCCGCAGCCCGGCTGGAGGCCCTGGGCTACCCGGTCCTTTTCTACGAGAACACCGATGGCGGCCACGCCGCCGGCGCCAACCTGCGCGAGACGGCGCGTCGCCTGGCGCTTGAATACACCTATCTGTCGCGTCGCCTGATGAACGGTCAGGCTGGGAACTGATGATGATCCACATGAAGAGGCTTCTGGCCACCGCCGCCCTGCCCGCCCTGCTTCTGGCGGGCTGTGCCACCACTGCCGAAAAGGCCGATGCCGTGCCTGCCACCATCGCCAGCAAGGACCTGCCGCCCCACTTCCCGCGCGACCTGTCGCCCGAGGGGGTCAAGGCCGCCGACGACCACCTGGTGCTCGAGGAGGTCCAGGGGGCCCAGGCCATGGCCTTTGTCCAGGCGTCCAATGAAAAGGCCCTGGCGGCCCTGACCACGGACCCGCGCTATGAGCCGTTCCGCCAGCAGGCCGAGGCCATCCTGACCGCCACCGACCGCATCCCGGGCGTCAGCTTCCTGGGCGAGGGCCTGGGCAATTTCTGGCAGGACGGCACCAATCCCAAGGGGATCTGGCGCCGCACGACCTTGGACAGCTATCGCACCGCCACGCCTGAGTGGGAAACCCTGCTGGACATCGACGCCCTGGCCCGGGCCGAAGGCCGCGACTGGGTCTTCAAGGGGGCCAGCTGCCTGCAGCCGGACGAGACCCGCTGCCTGGTCAACCTGTCCGACGGCGGCAAGGATGCCGTCGTGGTGCGCGAGTTCGACCTGGTGTCCAGGACCTTCGTCGACGGCGGCTTCGTCATCCCCGAGGGCAAGCACCGGGTCAGTTGGCTGGACCAGGACACCCTGCTGATCGCCAGCGACTTTGGCCCCGGCACCCTGACGGAGTCGGGCTATCCCTTCATCGTCAAGGCGATGAAGCGCGGCCATCCCCTGGGCCACGCCGCCGAGGTCTATCGCGGTGACCAGTCGGATGGCGGCTATGGCGTCTCGCCCATGGTCATGCGCGACCCCGAGGGCCAGGTGCAGGCCGTGCTGTTCAGCCGCCCGCTGGATACCTATCGCTCCGAGGTCTGGGCCCTGGGGGCTGATGGCAAGCCCTGGCGCCTGAACCTGCCGGCCCGCGTCGGCGTCCAGGGCATGCTGGGCGAGCGCCTGGTGTTCGAGCCGGAACAGGACTGGACCTTCGACGGCCACGCCTACAAGGCCGGTGAGCTGCTGGCCATCCCGCTCAACCTGCTGGGCGAGGTTCGCCCGCGCATCGCCTATCCGCGCGATGCCGCCGTGGTCTTCTCGCCGTCCGGACGCCAGTCGCTGCAGGACGTGCGGGTGATGAAGGACGGCATCCTGGCCGTGGTGTCCGACAATGTCGTGGGCCGCCTCAGCCGCTTCGTACCGGGCGAGGGTGGCTGGACCGCCTCGGCCGTGGCCGTGCCGGACAACATGGCGGTCAGCCTGGGCTCGTCCTCGCGCAAGACCGGCCGGGTCTTTGTGTCGCCCCAGGGCTTGCAG
>JAEYQX010000228.1 GCA_023409795.1 Pseudomonadota bacterium | reverse complement strand
CTTCCACATAGGTGATGTGGGGGATGCGACGGACGCTCTCGGCCATCTTTTCCGCGATCTTGCGGCGCAGGCCGATGATCTTGACCTCGGTTGTGCCGTCCGCCTTGGCGTAAGGCGAAACGGCCGCGCCCGCAACAGGAGCCACCGCACCGCCACGCGCCACGAAGGCATCGAGGTCTGCATGTTCGATACGGCCCGCCGGACCCGAGCCCGGCACGAAGACCAGATCGACCCCCAGATCACGCGCACGCTGGCGCACGGCCGGAGAGGCCAGCGGACGCTCACCCGCCTTGCGACCTGTCAGGGCAGGAACCGGCTTGGCGTCCGCTTTGGGGGCAACCTTGGGAGCCGGAGCAGGCTTGGGAGCCTCGACCTTGGCCGGTGCCGGAGCGGCAGCACCAACAGGGGCAGCCGCAGGAGCCGCAGACACATTGCCCGCGCCATCAACGTCGAAGCTGACCAGTGGACCGCCGACCGGCAGGGCCTGGCCTGCCTCGCCGTGCAGTTGAACCACCTTGCCCGCAACAGGCGAGGTCAGTTCCACCGTAGCCTTGTCGGTCATCACCTCGGCAACGATCTGGTCTTCTTCGACCACATCGCCAACCTTGACGTGCCAGCCGACTAGTTCCGCCTCGGCCGTGCCTTCGCCAACGTCCGGCAGCTTGAACACATAGTTCCCCGCAGCGGCGGGAGCGGGAGCATCGGAGGCTGGCTCGACCTTCGGCTCTTCCTTGGCGACCGGAGCGGTGTCGGCCACCGGAGCAACAGGAGCGGCTTCCTCGGCTTCGGCATTGCCTTCGCCGGCGACCTCGAACTCGACCAGTGCGCCGCGAACCGGCAGCATTTCGCCGGCTTCGCCGTGCAGTTTCGTTACCTTGCCCTCGACCGGCGAGGTGATTTCCACCGTCGCCTTGTCGGTCATGACTTCGGCGACGATCTGGTCTTCGGACACCGCGTCACCGACGGCGACGTGCCACTGGACCAGTTCGGCCTCGGCGGTGCCTTCGCCGACGTCAGGCAATTTGAATACGAAACGTCCCATATCAGCGACCTCCCGCCATGACAGACTTCAGGGCATCGGCCACGCGTTGCGGGCCGGGGAAATATTCCCACTCGAAGGCGTGCGGATAAGGCGTGTCCCAGCCCGTGACGCGGGCGACGGGGGCTTCCAGATGATAGAAGCAACGCTCCTGAACCAAGGCGCTCAGCTCACCGCCAAAGCCCGAGGTTTTCGGCGCTTCGTGGACGATAACGCAGCGGCCCGTCTTCTTCACGCTGGCCTCGATGGTCTCGATATCCAGCGGCACGAGGGTTCTGAGGTCGATCACCTCGGCATCGACACCGGCGTGTTCCGCACCGGCCAGCGCGACCCAGACCATGGTGCCATAGGCGAGGATGGTCACGTCATTGCCCTCGCGCATCACGCGGGCCTTGCCGATCGGCACATTGTATTTTTCAGCCGGAACCTGCGCCAGTTCCTGTGCCTTCCACGGCGACACGGGCTTTTCGTGCCAGCCATCGAACGGGCCGTTGTACAGGCGCTTGGGCTCGAAGAAGATCACCGGATCCTCGTCCTCGATGGCCGAGATCAAGAGGCCCTTGGCGTCATACGGGTTCGACGGAATGACAACCTTCAGACCCGCGATGTGGGTGAACAGGCTTTCCGGAGATTGCGAGTGGGTCTGGCCACCGAAGATGCCGCCGCCGTAGGGCGAGCGGATCACCATCGGGCAGGTGAACTGGCCGCCTGAGCGGTAACGCATCTTGGCGGCTTCCGACACGATCTGGTCGTAGGCGGGATAGATGTAGTCCGCGAACTGGATTTCCACGACGGGGCGCAGGCCGAAGGTGGCCATGCCGATGGCGGTGCCGACGATGCCGGTTTCGGAGATCGGGGCATCAAAGCTGCGGGTCAGGCCGTGCTTCTTCTGCAGGTGGTCCGTCACGCGGAACACGCCGCCGAAATAGCCCGCGTCCTCGCCATAGGACAGGACGTTGGCGTCTTCGGCCATCTTCACGTCCAGCGCCGAGTTCAGCGCCTGGATCATGTTCATCGGCGCAACGCCCGTGGCCGGAGCGACAGACGCAGGCGCGTCCTTTTGGTCGACCATGTCGGCTTCAATCTTGTCGTTGATTTCGGCCATGTGATCAGACTCCCACTTCGCGGCGCTGCTCGACCAGACGCCAGTCCGGCTCGGCAAACACTTCTTCGAACATTTCCTTCACGCTGGGGCGCGACTGGCCCAGCGTGCCGATGGCTTCGGATTCCCTGGCGGCCGCACGGACCTGCTCGACAGCCTCGGCCTCGGCAGCTTCCTGCTGTTCGTCGGACCATTCGCCGATCCTGATCAGGTGCTGCTTCAGGCGCTCGACCGGATCACCCAGCGGCCATTTCTCGTGCTCGTCACCGGGGCGGTAGCGGCTGGGGTCGTCCGAGGTCGAGTGCGGGGCACCGCGATAGGTGAAGATCTCGATCAGGGTCGCGCCCTGATTGGTGCGGGCGCGCTCTTCGGCCCATGCGGTCGCGGCCCAGACGGCGAGGAAGTCGTTGCCGTCCACGCGCAGGGTCGGCAGGCCATAGCCGATGCCCTTCGACGCAAACGTCGTCTCCAGACCGCCGGCAATGCCCTGGAAGGACGAGATGGCCCACTGGTTGTTGACGATGTTCAGGATGACCGGAGCCTTGTAGACGGCGGCGAAGGTCAGGGCCGAATGGAAGTCGCTTTCGGCGGTTGAACCGTCGCCGATCCACGCGGCGGCAATCTTGTTGTCGCCCTTGTAGGCGCTGGCCATGGCCCAGCCGACAGCCTGCACATACTGGGTGCCGAGGTTGCCGGAGATGGTGAAGAAGCCATAGTCCTTGGCCGAATACATGATCGGCAGCTGGCGGCCTTTGATCGGGTCTGCGGCGTTGGAATAGATCTGGTTCATCATCGACGCCAGCGGATAGCCGCGCGCGATGAGAAGGCCCTGCTGGCGATAGGTGGGGAAGCCCATGTCCTCGCGGCTCAGGACCATGCCCTGGGCCACGGCAATCGCCTCTTCGCCGGTACACTTCATATAGAAGCTGGTCTTGCCCTGGCGGTGGGCGCGGTGCATCCGGTCATCGAAGGCGCGCGTCAGGATCATGGCCTTCAGGCCGCGACGCAGGGTGTCGGGGTCCAGCTTGGGATTCCACGGCCCCTGGGCGACGCCTTCATCATCCAGCACGCGGATCAGGCGGAAGGCCCAGTCGTGCATGTCCTGGGGCTTGATGGAGACTTCGGGGCGCTCTACCGCGCCGGCGGGGTCAAGCTGGAGATGGCTGAAGTCAGGCGTGTCACCCGGGCGCCCCGAAGGCTCCGGTACGCGCAGCGACAGAGTGGGCGAGTTCTTCATAGGCTTCCCCGTCCGGTTATTACGACCGCGTTTCCTCTAGGTTGGAGGCATAGCATAGCGCTCGTGTGCGCGCCTTCCTAAAAATGCCCTTGCAAAATGCTTGGTAGGGGTATTTTATTGCGTCAAATCCCCATTTGGAGAAACGCATTTGGCAGACGAACTGGATCCTATCGACGCTCGCATCCTCGACATCCTTCAACAGGATGCGGGACTGTCGGTTGCAGAGGTCGCTGATCGCGTCGGGCTTTCCGCCTCGCCTTGCTGGCGCCGGATCAAGAGACTGGAGGATAGCGGCCTGATACGCAAGCGTGTCACGCTTCTGGATGCCAACCTGCTGGGCCTGGACTTCGAAGTCTATGCCATCGTCAAGCTCAGCCTGCCCTCGCGCGAGAACCTCGACATCTTTGAAACGGCCGTGGCCCAGTGGCCGGAAGTCGTCCAGTGCGCGACCATCACCGGGCGTGAAGACTATGTCCTGCGCATCATCACCTCGGACATGCACGCCTTTGACCAGTTCCTGCGTGACAAGTTGCTGACCCTGGGCATCGTGTCCGACTGCGCCAGCCATATCGTCACGCGCGGGGTCAAGAACGTCACGACCCTTCCGCTGGGGATCGTGACCCCCCACGTAGGCTGACGTCAGCCGGGCGGACCGGCGAGGAGACGACGGAGGGCTTGTCATGATTGATCTGGTGATCGAGGCGCGCAGGCGTGATCTGGGTGGCTTCGAGGTGGGACGCATCCTGCCCTTTGCCAGGCGGCGCATGGTGGGCCCCTTCATCTTCCTGGACCAGATGGGGCCGGCCGAGTTTGCGCCGGGGACCGATGCCATCAATGTGCGGCCGCACCCGCACAGCGGCCTGTCGACCCTGACCTATCTGTGCGAGGGCGAGATCCTGCACCGCGACAGCCTGGGCTATACCCAGCCGATCCGGCCGGGCGAGGTGAACTGGATGACGGCCGGGTCCGGCATTGTCCATTCCGAGCGCACCGATCCCCTCAAGCGCTCCCAAGGCGGGCCGATGCACGGGATGCAGGCCTGGGTGGCCCTGCCGCTGGAAAAGGAGGAGATGGCACCCTCCTTTACCCACCTGGGCGAGGAGGCCCAGCCGACCTATCAGAACGGGGGCCTGTTCTCGCGGCTGGTGGCCGGCGAGGCCTTTGGCGAGCGGGCCAGCACGCCGGTCGAATCCCCGCTCTTCTACATTCACTGGGACATGGCCGAGGGGGTTCGCGCCGCCCCGCCGCCGCCTCGCGCCAAGGGCGGCTATTCGGAGCGCGCCCTGTTCGTCGCCCACGGCGAGATCGAGATCGACCACCAGAGGTTCCACGAAGGCCAGATGGTGGTCCTGTCGCCCGAGGCCGAGCCGACGGTCACGGCGCTGCGCCCCTCCAGCGTCATGGTCCTGGGCGGTGAACCGGTGGGCCAGCGGCTTATCTGGTGGAACTTCGTCTCCTCGTCCCAGGCGCGGCTGGACCAGGCCAAGGCCGACTGGAGCGCCGGGCGGATGCAACTGCCGCCCGAGGACAGCATGGAGTTCATCCCCCTGCCCGAGGATGAGGTGGCCCCGCCACCGCCCCAGCCGCTCTAGAGCCCGTTCAGGAAGCCGATCAGGGCCTGGTTGACCTCACCGGGCCTTTCCTGCTGCAGCCAGTGGCCCGCGCCCGGCACGACGACCTGGCCCCGCAGGTCCGGCACCCAGTCCTTCAGGCCCGCCTCCTGGGCCCCGGCATAGAGGCGGGTCGGATCGCGCTCGCCCACCATGAACAGGGCCGGGACGGTGATCTGGCTATCCTGCAGCCAGGCGGTCTGGTCCCAGTTGCGGTCGATATTGCGATACCAGTCGAACGGCCCCCTGAACCCGCCCTCGGCAAAGGCGCGCACATAGGCGTCAAGGTGGCTGGCCCCCAGCCAGGGCGGCAGGACGGCCCCGTCGCTGACCGTCTCCAGCAGGTCCTGGCCCTCAGGCATGAAGCCCGTCGCCTGGTCCGCCGGGGCGGTTGATCCGTCAAAGGACCAGAACAGCTTCCTCAGCGCCGTCTCGGGGTCGGCGTCAAAGGCCCGGTGGGCCTGCGGATCCTGGAAGCGGTTGATATAGAGGTCACCCAGTCCGGCCTTGCGGCTCTGATAGGCCATGACCTCGGTCGGCGGCCCCTTGGCGCGGCGCGGCTGGAACGGCACCGACAAGGCCGCCACGGCGCGAAACAGGTCCGGCCGCATCAGCGCCGCCTGCCAGGCCACGGCCGCGCCCCAGTCATGGCCGACCACCACCGCCTGCGCCTCGCCCAGGGCCCGCACCAGGGAGACCAGGTCCCCGACCAGGTGATGGATGGAATAGGCCTCGGCCTGGCCCGGCTTGTCGCTGCCGCCATAGCCGCGCATGTCGGGTGCCTCGACGCGATAGCCGGCCTGGGCCAGAACCGGAATCTGGGCGGTCCAGCTGATGGCCAGTTCGGGAAAGCCGTGGACCAGCAGGACCAGCGGACCCTCGCCCGCCTCGATGACCTGAAGCCCCAGGCTGTCGGCCTGGATCTGGCGCGTCTGCATGGCCGGCCTCTCGCTTCAGCGGATGACGCCCCAGCCTAGCGCAAGTCCGCCAGGACACAATCGTGCGGATTCGTCGCCTGTTCCCGTTCCGTTTCGCCCCTCCGCCCGCTATGTAGGCCAGGTGACCGATGCCGCCGCCCCGCCTGTCCAAGCCAAGCCCGCCCGCGTCTGGGCCGAGCTGCCGCCTGCGCTGGCG
>JAEYQX010000091.1 GCA_023409795.1 Pseudomonadota bacterium | reverse complement strand
GAGGAGAAGCCATTTGGCCAACATCACCCTGGTCGACGACGACGAGAACATCGTCGCCTCCGTCTCCCTGGCCCTGGAGAGCCATGGTCACAAGATCACGGCCTATCACGACGGTGCCTCGGGCCTGGAAGCCCTTGAGAACTCGCCGCCGGACCTGGCCATCCTGGACGTCAAGATGCCGCGCATGGACGGGATGGAAGTCCTGCGTCGCCTGCGCCAGACCTCGCAGCTGCCCGTCATCATGCTGACGTCCAAGGACGAGGAGATCGACGAGATCCTGGGCTTCAACCTGGGCGCTGACGACTACATCCACAAACCCTTCAGCCAGCGCCTGCTGCTGGAGCGGGTGAAGGCCCTGCTGCGTCGCTCGGGCGTCGATGCCAGCGAGGCCGACATGATGTCGGAAACCGCCGGCAAGGCCATCAAGCGCGGCAAGCTGTCGATGGACCCGGCCCGGCACGAAAGCACCTGGGACGGCAAGCCGGTCAAGCTGACCGTCACCGAGATCCTGCAGCTACAGGCCCTGGCCCAGCGCCCCGGCTTCGTGAAGAGCCGCGACAGCCTGATGGACGCCGCCTACGACGACCAGGTCTATGTCGACGACCGCACCATCGACAGCCACGTCAAGCGCATGCGCAAGAAGTTCCGCATGGTGGATCCCGAGTTCGACGCGATCGAGACCCTGTATGGCGTCGGCTACCGCTACCGCGAAAGCTGAGCTGGACGAAACACGACCCAGACGCCGGTTCCGCCTGGGCGGGTCGCGTCTGGGCGGTTTCATGCTCAGCCTCAACCTGCTCAGCCTGCTGATCCTGCTTGGCGGGGCCCTGGCCCTGAATGAATGGAGCCGCGGCCTGATCCAGGCCCGCCAGGAATCCCTGAGGGTTCAGGCCGAGCTGCTGTCCAACGTCCTGGGCGAGCTGGGCATCTCCCAGGGCGATCCCTATCCGATGCTGGATGACCGCGCGGCCGCCTTCTGGCTGCGCGACAACTTCATTCCGGTGGGCCAGCGCGCGCGCCTGTTCGACGTCGATGGCCTGCCGGTCTCGGATTCCTACAACGTCTCGGACATGATCCCGGGCGAGCCCCTGCCCCCGGCCAATCCGGCGGGCACCCCCACGCCACCCGTGCCGGACGAGGCCCCGCGCAACGCCGTGGCCGATGCCGAGCTGGCCGCCGAGGTCGAGCGCGCCCTGCAGGGCCAGCCCCAGGCCGGAATCCGCCAGAACGAGGAGGGCGAGCGCGTGGTCTCGGTCTCCCTGCCCGTCCGCCATGTCCAGCAGGTCCTGGGCGTCCTGACGCTTGAAGCGGGCGACGTGAACGAGACCCTGGCCGCCCAGCGCCGGGCCCTGATGCCTTTTGCCTTCGTGGCCCTGGCGGTGAACCTGCTGGCCTCGCTGATCCTGCACCTGTTCGTGGCCCGCCCGGTGCTGCGGCTGTCGGCGGCAGCGGACCAGGTGCGCCTGCAGCGCGCCCGCGCCATCTCCCTGCCCGACCTGGCAGGCCGCAAGGACGAGGTCGGCGACCTGGCCCGCGCCCTGGAATCCATGACCGAGACCCTGTCCACCCGCATGGACGCCATCGAGCGCTTTGCCGCCGATGTCTCGCACGAGATCAAGAACCCGCTGACGTCGATCCGCTCGGCGCTGGAGACCCTGCCCCTGGTCAAGACCGACGAGCAGAGGGAGCGCCTGACCAACCTGCTGCAACAGGATGTGCGGCGCCTGGACCGGCTGATCACCGACATCGCCAATGCCTCGCGGCTTGATGCCGAGCTGTCGCGCGACCGGCCCCGCGCCCTGGACCTCAATGAGCTGCTGGGCGACATCGTCGGCATCTATGAGGGCATGATCCGGCCGGGCGAGGCCAGGGTCAGGCTGGTCGTAGAGACCGACAACAGCCGCATGATCGGCCAGGACATCCCCCTGGGCTCGGTGTTCCGCAACCTGATCGACAATGCCCGCTCGTTCAGCCCGCCCGATGGCGAGGTGCGGGTCTTCCTGGATCGTGACGAGGCCCTGCCCGAGACGCCGCTGCGCATCCGGGTCGAGGACGACGGCCCCGGCATCCCGCCCGAGAACCTCGAGACGGTGTTCGAGCGCTTCTATACCTCGCGGCCCAAGGGCACGGCCTTTGGCAACAACTCGGGCCTGGGCCTGGCCATCGTGCGCCAGATCGTCGAGGCCCACGGTGGCATGGTGAAGGCCGAGAACCGGGTCGGCCCGGACGGCCAGACCAGCGGGGCCCGCTTTACCGTCCACCTGCCCACCACCGGGCGGCGGGCATGAGCCAGACCCAGCCGCTTCACGCCACCACCCTGGCCCGGCCCGGGCCGGATGGCTGGCGCGGGGTGCTGATCCAAGGCCCCTCGGGCGTGGGCAAGAGCGACCTGGCCCTGCGCATGATGGCCGAGGGCTGGAGCCTGGTCGCCGACGACTGGACCCTGGTCTGGGCCAGCGGCGGCCATCTCTATGCCGCAGCCCCGCCCTCGATCGCGGGCCGCATGGAGGTGCGCGGCGTCGGCGTAATGACCCTGGGCGCGGGCCAGCCGCTGTGCCCTCTGGCGCGGCTTACCCTGGCCGTCAACGCCACCCATGGCCCGATCGAACGCCTGCCCGAGCCGGCCCGGTGGCAACACCAGGGTGTGGCCATTGCGCATCTGACGCTTGATCCTCGCCCCGCTTCTGCCAGTCTGGCGATAGCTGCGGCTTTTGCCGCACTTTGATCCGGAGACGGCTTGCAATATGACACCCTGCTCTCTCACAGCGACGGCACGGTCATCCGCCGTCGCCCTATGGACAGCAACGCGGGGCGTATCATCGTGGTGAAGTCGTCATGATCGGTCTGGTGATCGTAACCCACGGGGGACTGGCGTCCGAGTTCATCTCGGCGATGGAGCACGTCGTCGGGCCGCAGCGCGGCGTGGCCGCCATCTGCATCGGCCCCGAGGACGACATGGAGCGCCGCCGCCGCGACATCGTCGATGCCGCCGCCGCCGTCGATGACGGGGATGGCGTCATCCTGCTGACCGATATGTTCGGGGGCACGCCGTCCAACCTGGCCATCTCGGTCATGGAGCAGACCCGGGCCGAGGTCATCGCCGGGCTGAACCTGCCCATGCTGATCAAGCTGGCCAGCGTCCGGGGCCGTGAGAATCTGGAGACCTGCGTGGCCCATGCCCAGGATGCAGGCCGCAAGTATATCTCAGTCGCCTCGTGGGTTCTGGCGGGGGACAAATGAGCCAGCAGGAAGCCCGCGCCACGGTGCGCATCTGCAACCAGCGCGGCCTGCACGCCCGCGCCTCGGCCAAGTTCGTCAAGCTGGCCTCGTCGTTCGAGTCCGAGGTTCACGTCTGCCGCGACGGGGTGCGCGTCGATGCCCGCTCCATCATGGGCCTGCTGATGCTGGGGGCCGGGATCGGCAGCGAGGTCGAGATCGAGGCCGAGGGCCCCGACGCCGGCGACGCCATCAAGGCCCTGAGCGAACTGGTCGAGGGCCGGTTCGACGAGGACCAGTAGCCCCGCTATTGACAACCTGAACGATATGTAACGGGCCGCGGCAGGCCGGGTCTGCTATTCGCAGACCAACGCTCACTCTCCTGTCCGGACTGCCCCTGCATGACCTCCGTCAAGTCCCTGCTCCTGGCCGGAACGGCCTGCGCCCTCATGGCCACGCCCGCCCTGGCCCAGAGCGCCCCGGACCCCGCGCCCTCGACCGAGGCCCCGCAAGACCAGGCTCCGCCGCCCAAAGACCAGACTGAGAACCAGACTGGGGACCAGGCCGGGGATGAAGAGCAGGAGGTCAGCACCGTCGGCGACATCGAGGTGCGTGCCACCTCGACCACCCCGCGCACCTCGATTGATGCCATCAGCTACAGCCTGGCCGACGACCTCCAGACCACGACCGGCACCCTGGCCGATGCCCTGCGCAATGTGCCGGCGGTCGAGGTCGATCCCGATGGCAATGTCAGCCTGCGCGGCAACCAGAGCGTGACCATCCTGGTCGATGGCCGCCCCTCGCCCCTGTTCAGCGGTGCCAGCCGCGCCCAGCTGATCCAGCAGCTGCCGGCCGACCAGTATGCCCGTATCGAGGTCATGACCAATCCCTCGGCCGCCTACAGCGCCGAGGGGTCCGGCGGCATCATCAACCTGATCACCAAGCCAAAGCCGGCCGACGAAACGGCCAAGCTGACCCAGCTGGGCTCGATCCGCGTCAATGTCGGCGAGGACCGCCATAACCTGGGCGTCAACTATGTGCGCACCCAGGGCAAGCTGACCCTGAACCTCAACGCCGGCCTGCGCCGCGACGCCTGGCGACAGAACGGCGAGAGCACCACCGTGCGCCGTCCTGATGCCGTCCTGCCTGAACTGACCCGCGTGTCGATCTCCAACGGCCATGGCCATTCCGAAAGCGGCTATGTCGGCGGCAATGCCCAGTATCGCTTCACCGACACCCTGCAGCTGAGCGGCAACCTCTTCTTCACCGACATCAGCAATCCGCTGAACCTGGACAGCCGCACTGTGGAAACCGACCCGTCGGGCACGGTCACCTCGGCCTTTGACTACTTGGGCCAGGGCGAGTTCGAGGGCCAGTTCGGCGTCGGCTCCCTGACCCTGCTCAAGAGCTTTGATGACCAGGGCCATGAGTGGTCCAACGAGCTGCGCCTGCATCGCTTCAAGACCAGCCTGCGCACGGACCTGGGCCAGGAGCAGCTTGTGCCGGACCTGCCGTTCAGGCTGGACAGCGACCGCAGCCGTGACCTGACATCGACCTGGGGCTTTACCAGCGCCTACGTCCGCCCGATGAGCGACGGCTCAAAGCTGCGCGCCGGGTATGAGCTGGACCTGACGGACATGGACAAGGACGTCGACCACCTGTCCGGCCCGTCTCTGGCTCAGCTGGTGCGCGACCCGCGCGTCTCCAACAGCTTTGGCGTCCAGCAGTCGGTCCACGCCCTCTATGCCACCTATGAGCGGCCCTATGGCGACAAGCTGTCGGCCCAGTATGGCCTGCGCCTGGAACAGACCGATCGCGAGGTCGAGCAGATCACCAGCGGCACCCGGTCCCGCTGGGATGACCTGGCGCTTTATCCGACCCTGCACCTGTCCTATCAGCTGACCGACCAGCAGAGCCTGCGCGGCAGCTACAGCCGCCGGATCGAGCGTCCGCGCCCGGACCAGCTGAACCCCTACCTGGTCTATGGCTCGCCCACCCACTACAGCATCGGCAACCCGGACCTGCGGCCCCAGGAAACCGACTCCTTCGAGCTGAGGTGGCAAAGGCGGGTGCAGCAGACCTTCTACCAGGCCACCCTGTATTTCCGCGATTCCAGCGGGGCCTTCACCACCGTGACCTCGGAAATCGAGCCGGGCATCTACCTGAGCCGGCCCGAGAACCTGGGCAGCAGCCGCTCGACCGGGCTGGAACTGGTTGCCAATGGCCGCCTGCATCCCAAGCTGCGCTATAATGCCAGCCTCAACTATGCCCACATCGAGATCGACGCCACGGGCCTGCCCCTGTCGCAGGACCGCGCGGGCGAGAGCCTGTCGGGACGGGTGACCTTGAACTGGCAGCCCACCGACAGGGACTTTGTCCAGGTCGCCGGCATCTGGTCCGGCAAGAAGATCAATGCCCAGGGCGAAACCACGACCGAGCCCCTGTTCAACCTGGGCTATCGCCGCAAGATCAACGAGGACTGGTCGATCCAACTGACCGCGCGTGACCTGATGGACACCTATGGCACCCGCAGCGTGACCCGCACGCCGGACTTCACCACCATCTCCGAAAACACCCATGGCGGTCGCGCCGTCTTCGTCGGCTTCACCTGGAACTTCGGCCAGGGCCCCCGCCGCCCCGAGCAGTTCGACTTCTCCGCCCCCCAGACCGGCGGCTGAGGCCCGCCGCCACGCCACCACCGCCGTCATCCTCCGGCTTGACCGGAGGACCCAGGCGGCAAGGGCAGGCGCACGGTTTCAGACCCCGGCATCGCCGACAGGCCTGGGTCCCCCGGTCTCGCTGCGCTCGCCGGAGGATGACGAAAGAGAAGATGCGTATCCTCCTCACCAACGATGACGGCATCGAGGCGGAAGGCCTTGAATGTCTTGAGAAGATCGCGCGTCAGCTGTCAGACGACGTGTGGATCGTCGCGCCG
>JAEYQX010000089.1 GCA_023409795.1 Pseudomonadota bacterium | reverse complement strand
GAAGCGCAGCCCGGCCCGGTCGAGGTCCCCGCCACATCCGGCATGGAGGTGACCGTGCCGCCTGGCCCGGAGGCGACCGACGCGGCCGCCGTGGTGCCCGCCGGTGACGCTGGGCCCGTCTCTTCGGCCCCTCTGTTGCGCGGGGTGGCGGGCACGGGGTCGTGGCAAGCCAGGCTCGGCAGCGAACTGCCGCCCTATACCTATGACATCCCCGAGCTTCTGCCCCAGGCGCACCAGCGCTGGCAGCAGGCGGTTCAGGCGGCGGGCGTGGCGGCTCCGCCCTGGGTCGCCAGCCTGAAGGGCACGGCCGCGCCGCTGCGCCGGGTCACGCTTGGCGGGCAGCCGATGGTGACCGGCTGGATCTGCCAGCCCCATGACTGCGGCGGCAATGAGCTGGTCCTGCTGTTCAGCGAGGATCAGGCCCGCATCTTTGGCCTGCTTCGCCTGACCGACGACAGGGGCCAGGCCACCGAAAAGCCCATTGGCACCGACAGGGCGGACGAGATCCGCTGCGCCCGCTTCTTCATGGATGACCGGACGGACGCGGCCGCCTGCCGGGGCTGAGCCCTACTTGGCCCGCCGGATCAGTTCCTCGGCCAGGGTGTCGGTCAGGTAGCCGTCGGCGGTGCGGCCGTTGGCGGCCTGCCAGCGGCGCAGGGCCGCACGGGTATTGGCACCGATGACGCCATCGACGCCCTGGGTGTCATAGCCCATGGCGGTCAGGGCCGATTGCGCGCCGATCCGCTGCTCGCGGGTCAAGGGGCCGTCATTGGGCCAGGTGGCGGTCAGGGCCGGCTTGCCCTGGACCCCGTCCGCGATCAGACCGATGGCCAGGGCATAGCTGACCGAGTTGTTGTAGCGGCGGATCACATAGTGGTTGGGCAGGGCCAGGAAGACGGGCCCCTTGGCCCCCTGGGGCAGCAGGATGGTCGCCCCCTCGGCCTGTTCGGCGGCATTCAGGGTCTGGCCATTGGTCAGGCGCACGCCTTTGGACTGCCAGTAGGCCCAGTTGTGCTTTGGCCCCTCGGCCTCGGTGTAGTCGAAGCTGGAGGGCAGGGTGACCTCATAGGCCCAGCCCTGACCGCGCTTCCAGCCCGCCTGGGCCAGCAGGTTGGCGGCCGAGGCCAGGGCATCGGCGTCCGAGCCCCAAATGTCGACCTTGCCATCGCCGTTCTGGTCGACACCCAGCTTCAGATAGTTGTCGGGCATGAACTGGGTCTGGCCCATGGCCCCGGCCCAGCTGCCCTTCAGGCCCGCCCGGTCGCGCTTGCCCGAGATGACGATGTCCAGGGCGTGCTTCAGCTGTTCCTCGGCCCAGGCGCGGCGGCGGCCGTCATAGGCCAGGGTCGCCAGCGAGCGGATGACATCGAAATCGCCCTGGACCTGGCCAAAGGCGGATTCCTGGGCCCAGATGCCCAGCAGGATCTCGGTCGGCACGCCATAGGTGCTGACCACGCTGAAGGGCACCCGGTCGGTGCGCGCACGGGCCATGGCGATGCGCGTGGCGGCGGTGGCGTTCTGGATATAGACCCCGGCTGGGCGCGAGAACTCGGGCTGGTTGCGGTCCAGGCGCACGACGCTGGGGTTGGGCGTCACGTCACGCAGCTCCCGGGCGTATTCCCATTTGTAGCCCCCGCCGTGACGCTCCAGGAAGCTCTGGCGCCAGCTGTCGAAGCTGGCGTGGTCGAAGGCCTCGCTCAGGTCGGTAGAGGCGGGGGGCGCGGTCACGGCCGGCTCGGTCGCCGGCGGCGCTGCCGGGGCCTCTGCGGCAGGGGGCGGAGCCGGAAGGTTGGTGGGCAGGGGCGCGACCGGCGCGCAGGCCGCCACGGTTCCGATCAGGGCGAGACGATAGGCGATACGCATGGACACAGGCTAACGCTCTCGATTCTACGGACCAATCACAAGCACGCGAAGCTGATGTTATTGCCCTGCAGAGGGTTAATAGGCGCATAACCTTCTTTGAAATCGAAATATTAGCGAGCGCGGTTCTATGAAGTCGGCATCCCCTGGCATGGCCTGATGGCGGAGGGGCAACGCGCTGGACCCCGCAAGGTCCAGAGAGCCTCCGTTCGACCCGGGGGTCAGGCCTCCAGGCGGGAATCTGTCCCGCAAATATTGACGGATGCGGACTCACTCTCTATAGCCACCGCTCCGCCGCAGGTTCGCCCCGCGGCTCTTTTGTTTTACCGCCCTCACGGGCCTCCAACCGGGACGTCCGACCATGAAGGTCCGCAGCTCGCTTAAGTCGCTGAAGGGTCGCCACCGCGACTGTAAGATTGTTCGCCGTAAAGGCGTGCTCTACGTGATCAACAAGACTGATCCGCGCTTTAAGGCCAAGCAAGGCTAAGACCGTCTGGGTGTCGGCGACGACACCCCGGTTGCGATATCCACAAGGCTGCGGGCATTGTCCGCGGCCTTTTTCGTGTCCGGCGTTGAGCCCAGCGCCGCGTCGTGATTAGTCCCCAGAATCATCCTGGTTGCCCTGCGGGTCGGTATTGGCCTGTTTCGAGGGCGATTCCCTTTCAGCCCTGATGGTCCACGGGCCAGCTTGAGTTTCGGAGTTCCTCCATGGCCGACGACGCCCCCAACTTCCAATCCGACGACGTGATGACCACGGCTGCCCAGGGCCGCCTGCGTTCGATCATTGAGCGCCTGGAACGCCTGGAAGAGGACAAGCAGGCCGTCATGGGCGACATGAAGGAGGTCTTCGCCGAGGCCAAGGGCGAGGGCTATGACGTCAAGGTCCTGCGCAAGGTCCTGCGCCTGCGCAAGCAGGACAAGGCCAAGCGCCAGGAAGAAGAAGCCATCCTGGACCTGTATCTGTCGGCGCTCGGCGAGATCTGAGGGAGGCGGGCCTGAAGCGCACGCCCTTCAAGCCCCCCACCGCCCGCCCTTCGCCCAAGGACAGGTCGAAGGGCGGTAGCGGCCTGACCAAAGCCCCGAAGGGCGGTAGCGGGCCTTCTTCCTATGAGCTTCAGCGCAAGGCGGCGCAGCGCGCGGCCCTGAACGCTCTGAAACGCGCCCGCCGCTCGGCAGAGCAGGCGGGCGTTTCGCTGTCAGAGTGGGAAGACGAGTTCCTGGCCTCGGTTGATGAGCGGGTCCGCGAACATGGCCGGGCCTTTGCCGATCCCGAGCTGGGCGCGCCGGGCCAGGCCCTGTCCGCCATGCAGGGGCGAAAGCTCAAGGAAATCACCAGGAAGGCCAAGGGCGAGACGCCCAGGGGCCGCTGGAAGCCCTTGCCGGTGCGACAGCTGGACGAGCCGGATCCGGATTAAACCTTTGTCAGGTTGGCAGAACTTCGTTTTCAAGCGGGGTGCGCCGGGACTATTGGCCAGCTTGAGACCAAGGCATCAAGCGAGGCGAACATGCGCAGGCTGGCAGGAGTGATGACGGCCCTGGCCCTGATGGCGGGGCCAGCCACGGCGGCACCTGCGGGGCTGGCCCAGGGCGAGCACCAGGCCGTCATCAATGACGTGCGCCTGTGGTATCGCGTGGCGGGCCCGGCCGAGGGCACGCCGGTGGTCTTCCTGCACGGCGGGCCGGGGCAGGGCAGCCAGACCTTCGCCCGCTTCGCCGGGCCCCTGCTCGAACAGAGGCTGCGCATGGTCTACCTGGACCAGAGGGGCAGCGGTCGCTCGGAGCGGCCCTGGAACGACGCCTATTCGATTGACCTGCTGGTCGAGGATGTCGAGGCCCTGCGCCGTCAGTGGGGCGTCGAGAAGATTGCCGTCATCGGCCACAGCTTTGGCACCATCCTGGCCGCTGAATATGCCGCCCGTTACCCCCAGCACACCGAGCGGGTGATCCTGACCGCCTCGGCGCATGACATTCCGGCGGCCATGGAGGCCCAGTGCGACCGGCTGCAGGCCCAGGACCCGGCGGCCTATGCCCGCGCGGTCGAGCAGGGCGGGGGGATGAAGGCGCGCTGCAATGCCTTCAGCGCCGGCCCCGGCTTCGTCAATGCCAATATGTATCCGGATCCGGCCACCATGGCCCTGGTCGATGAGACGGACACGGCCGGCGGCATGAAGAACACCGGGCAGATGGGCAATGCCCTGTTTGGCCAGGGGCTGATGAACTACCAGTTCAGCGCGGCGGATCGCCTGACCATGCCGGTCCTGGTCATCGCCGGCGGGGCCGACCATCAGACCGGCACCGGACCCCAGAAGGCCTTGGCCCGGGCCCTGCCCCAGGGGCAATACCTGGAATATGAAGGGCGCGGCCACTTCATGTTTGTCGAGGACCCACAGAGGTTTGCCGCCGATGTCATCGGCTTCCTGAACCCCTGAGGCGCTAGGCTCAGCCCGCTTCCTTCAGCTGCTCTTCCAGCCCCTGTTCCTTGACCTTGCGATACAGGGTCGAGCGGCCGATGCCCAGGCGCCGGGCGATCTCGCTCATATGGCCCGAATAGACCTCGATGGCGTGCTGGATCAGGTCGCGTTCGATCTCTTCCAGGGTGCGCAGGTGACCGCGTGAATCGATGATCTGGATCGGGCTGTGGGTAGCCTCGGTATGCTCGCCCGCCGCGGCAGGCTCTGCCGGGGCCTGCGCGGTGCCTTCGGACAGCAGGGGCACGGCCACGCCCGAGATGGCGGGGAAGTCGTGCGGCTGCAGCAGCGAGGAATCGGCCAGGACCAGGGCCCGATAGACGGCGTTCTCCAGCTGGCGGACATTGCCCGGCCAGTCGTGGGCCTGCAGCATTTCCAGGGTCTGGGGCGAGCAGCCGCAGACGCGCTTGCCTTCCTCGACGTTGAAACGGGCGATGAAGTGATCGACCAGGGCCGGGATGTCCTCGCGCCGCTCGCGCAGGGACGGGGCCTCGATCGGAAAGACGTTCAGGCGATAGAACAGGTCCTCGCGGAAGGCCCCTTCCTTGACCTGCTGGGCCGGGTCGCGGTTGGTGGCCGAGACGATGCGGACATCGACCTTGACCGGGCGCTTGGAGCCGATCGGGTCGATCTCGCTCTCCTGCAGGGCGCGCAGCAGCTTGACCTGCATGTCCAGGGGCAGTTCGCCGATCTCGTCCAGGAACAGGGTGCCGCCATTGGCCTCGACGAACTTGCCCAGGTGCTTGTCGGTGGCACCGGTAAAGCTGCCCTTTTCGTGACCGAACAGGATGGATTCGACCAGGTTGGCCGGAAGCGCACCGCAGTTGACCGCGACAAAGGGCTTGCCCGCGCGGTCCGACGCCCCGTGCAGGGCGCGGGCGATGACTTCCTTGCCCGCACCGCTCTCGCCGGTGATCAGGACGGGGATGGTGGAGCGGGCGGCCCGCTCGCCCAGGGCCTTGACCATGCGCATGGCCGGGCTGTCACCGATCAGGTCGGCAAAGGATGTGCGGCCCGAGACGTGCTTCTTCAGGCGGCCGATCTCGGCGGACAGCTGGGTCAGTTGCAGGGCATTGCGCACGCCGATCAGCAGGCGCTCGGGCCCGACCGGCTTGACGAAGAAGTCCTGGGCCCCGGCTTGCATGGCCTTGACCACCGTCTCGATGCCGCCGTTGGCCGTCAGGACGATGACCGGCACCGCTACGCCCGCCGTGCGGACCTCGGCCAGGGTTTCAAGCCCGGACAGGCCCGGCAGGACCAGGTCCAGCAGGACCACGTCGGCCCCGCCGCCCTTGGTCAGCCGGTCGATCGCCTCACCGCCCGTTTCTGCGTGAACGACGGCGTAACCCTCGCGCTCCAGGACCGCCTGGATCAGGCGGCGCTGGGTGGGATCATCGTCAACAACCAGAACGGTTTTAGCCATCAGAGGTACACCCTAAACCATCACCACAGCGGCAGGCCTCGTAGGGATGGACCCGGCTCGCTGACGACCTGTTCTAGAGCGTCCGGGTGAAGAACGGGTTTCCGAGACCTGAGCGAGGGGTTAACCGCCATGCCTATTCAGGGGTTAACGCCGGCCCTGGCCTGCACGAGGTGTCGGGGCTGAAGGGGAAGCGTCGGCCGCCCAGCAACAGGTCCGGCACCTGGGGCGGGGCAGGGGCGAGGTCAGGATTGCGCAGCAGGTCGCGCGGATCCCGCCCCGGCTGGTCACAGGACATCATCGGATAGAAGCCCATATAGGCCCAGCCCGCGCCCTCGGCCCGGTAGAGGTTGAGCGTATAGCGGTCCGCCAGCAGGGCCTCGACCTGGCCGTCGCCGTCCAGGTCGCGCAGCACCAGGACACAGCCTGCCTGGGCATTGCAGTTGAAGCGCGGGTCGCCGGGATGGGTGGCCACGGCAAAGCCTTCGGGCACGGCCTGCCCGGCGGGCCTGGTCTGGAACACTGGCCTGGCCTGGTCCCGGGGCAGGACCGGCTGCCGGCTGGTCATCCTCTGCGCCTCGCGCGCGGGGGCGGCAATGGCGGGATCATCCGAGCGGGCAAGGCGGGCCAGGACGGCCTGGCCGGACCGGCCAGCCTCGAACCTCAGGAACTGGAAGTCGAAGTCCGCGACCGCCACGCGGCCCCGCTCCAGCCGGCTGACCTGATCGGCGACCGAGAGCCGGGCCGGGTCGAGCAGGGGGCTGAACAGGGCCAGGATCAGCCCGACCGTCAGGACGGCCGCCGCCACATTGGTCCGCTCCAAAGGCTTCATCCAGCTAAGGCTGCGCCACAGGGGTGACAGGGCCGCATGGGCATAGCCTGCGGCATAGACCGCCCCGACCAGGGTGCAGGCCATGGCGATGATCCGGTCCGGCGTCAGGCCATGCTGGCCGATCCGCAGCGCCAGGCCCCAGACAGCGATGGCGACCAGGGGCACCAGCAGCAGGCTGGCCACCCGCACCGCCCCGCGCAGCAGCGGCGGCGGCAGGTTGTCCTCGCGCCCGTCCTGATAGGCGGTGTTGACCAGGATGATCAGGGCGGCGGCTGCCGACAGGACCAGGGCGGTGGCACTGCCGGTCTCCCACAGGCCATCCAGCCCGGTGAAGGGCAGGGCCAGCAGGAAGCCGGCCACCAGCACCGTCATGACCAGCAACAGCCACGACAGCAGCATCAGGGCTACGGTCCGCACGCCCCGGATCAGGCCGTCGCGCACGTCGGTCAGCTGGACGGCAACGGCAAAGACCAGGCAGGTGACCGGGATCGAGAACCACTCCTTGTCGATCAGGTCCTGCAGGAAGCGAAGGCCAATGACCTTGAACAGGGCGGCCCCCAGGAAGAACAGGAGCCAGAAGGCCAGGGTGAAACCCAGCGACAGGGCCAGCTGCACCCCCGCCTTCCACGCCGTGTCGAAATAGTCGTCGAAGTCGGCAATCCAGCGACGGCTGGTCACGGCCGGGACAACCAGGTGGTGGGCGATGAACAGGGCGGCGGCGCTGAAGGCGACCACGGGGAAGCGCAGGTAGGGCGGATAGTGGTGCTCATCGGTCTGGGCTGCGGCGTCGTGCCACCCCAGCAGGGCCAGGGCCGCCAGGGCGATCGCGGCCCACGGCAGGAGGCTGCGCAGCGACAGACGGCCGACGCCTGCCAGCAAGACCATGGGGCCAAGGCCGATGGCCAGGCCCAGGGCGGCAAAGAGCGCAGGCTGGGTCGCGGGCCAGGCCATGGGCTCGCCCGAGGCGCTGAGCCACAACCCATAGAGCAAGGCCCCCTGGACCAGGCCAATGGCGATGCGGGCCAGGCCAAGGGCCCTGGAGCCCTGCAGCGAGGCGCGGCCATGGGATTCGGACGGCAATGGGTTCACGGCGGGCACTCCTGGACGAAGGGCGAGGGTGTCACCTTGTCCGGGCCAAGGAAAGGCTCAAGCCTGCGTGTGCAGAGGTTGCGGTCAAGGCCGCCACACCCCACAACAGGGTCATGAACGCGCCCGTAAAGACTGAAGAATTCGCCGACGCCCCGCTGTGGGACCTGTCCGACCTCTATACCTCGCGCGAGGATGCGCGCATCGAGGCTGACCTGGATCGTGCCAGGGTCCTGGTCGACAGGATGAACGCCTGGCAGGGCCGCCTGATCGCCAGCCGTGGCGATGGCGCGACCCTGGGGCGCGGGCTGGATGAGGCCATCAGTCTGTATGAGCAGGCTGCCGACATCATGGGCGGGCTTGGGGCCTATGCTTTCCTGGCCGCCTCGACCGCACGCGACGATGCCACGGCCCAGGGCTTTGAGGCCAATATCCGCGAGAAGATGACGGCCATCGCCACCCCGACCGTCTGGTTGACGCTGGAGCTGAACCAGCTGGACGAGGCCGAGGTCGAGGCCGCCCTGCAGGCCTGGCCGGGCGCAGACCGATGGCGGCCCTGGCTGCGCCGCCTGCGGGCCATGAAGCCGCATGAGCTGTCGCAGGAACTCGAGACCTTCATCGCCGAAAGCGGGCCGATCAAGGCCCAGTGGCCGCGCCTGTTCGACGAAACCCTGGCCGCGCTGCGGGCCGAGACTGAGGGCGAGAGCCTGACCCTGTCCGAGGGCCTGAACCGCCTGTCTGACCCCGATGAAGCCCGGCGCGAGGCGGCGGGCAAGGCCCTGTCGGCGGCCTTTGCCGACAAGGCCCAGACCATGGCCATGGTGCTGAACACGGTCGCGGCCGACAAGGCGCTGGAAGACAGGTGGCGCGGCTTTGCCCGTCCCGCCGACAGCCGCCACCTGGCCAATGAGGTCGATGGAGCCAGCGTCGACGCCATGGCCGAAGCCGTGGCCGAGGCCTATCCGCGTATCTCGCACCGCTATTATGCGCTCAAGGCGGCGGCCATGGGCAAGACCCGGCTGGCACACTGGGACCGCAACGCCCCGATCGAAAAGGCGCGCGGCCGGACCTACAGCTGGGCCGAGGCCCGGTCCCAGGTCCTGGCCAGCTTCAGCGACCTGGGCGGTGATTTTGCCGAGCGCGCCGGGTGGTTCTTTGACCGTCCCTGGATCGACGCCCGCGCCCGGGCCGGCAAGCAGTCGGGGGCCTATGCCCACCCGGTGACGGCGGACCGCCACCCCTATGTCTTCCTGAACTGGATGGGCGAGCGCCGCGACCTGCTGACCCTGGCCCACGAACTGGGCCACGGGGTGCACCAGACCCTGGCTGCCGGCCAGGGCTCGCTGCTGGCCGACACCCCGCTGACCCTGGCCGAGACCGCCTCGATCTTTGCCGAGGGCCTGACCTTTGACCGCCTGCTGGCCGAGGCCACGCCCCAGGATCAGCGCGCCCTGCTGGCGGGCCGGATCGAGGATGGCCTGAATACGGTGGTGCGCCAGATCGCCTTCCACCGCTTCGAGACCCGCTTCCATGACGAGCGCGCGGCGGGCGAGGTGCCGGTCGAGCGTATCCGCCAGATCTGGATGGAGGAGCTTTCGGCCAGCCTGGGCCCGGCGGTGGACCTGAGCGGCTACGAGGACTGGTGGGCCTATGTCAGCCACTTCGTCCACTCGCCCTTCTATGTCTATGCCTATGCCTTTGGCGACCTGCTGGTGGCGGCACTGATGGAGACGCGGGCCAAGGACCCGGCGGCCTTCACGCCGCTGTATCGCGAGCTCCTGGCTGGCGGTGGATCGCGCACCTATGTCGAGGCCCTGGCCCCGCTGGGCCTGAACCCGCGCGACCCGGCCTTCTGGACCATCGGCACCCGTCGTCTGGAAAAACTGGTCGACCGGTTCGAGGCCCTGAGCGCCAGTTGAGGCTCCGCCGCGCGGCGCGTTGACAGGGGCGGATCAAGGCTGAAATCTGGCCTTCATGAAAACCCTGTTCCCGACGCTGGCGGCTGCCGCGCTTGTCGCCCTCCTTCCGGCCCGCACCCAGGCCTTCCAGGTGCCCGAAGCGGTGGCCAGCTTCCCGGCGGCGCAAAGGGCCATGGCGGCGGGCTACAAGGCCCTGACGGTCTGCAGCGCCCTGAAGACGGCACAGGCGGCGGGCGCTGAGCGAACGCTTGCGCACGTCGAGGCCCATGAACTGGTCGGCATCTATCCCGAGCTGGTGCCGATCATCGGCCATCTGCAGGCCGAGGTGTCCGAGGCCGGGGTCAGGGTGGCTTGGGATGATCAGGCTCCGCCCCGCGTGGCCCGTCACCGCCCTGGCCAGGGCTGCGTGATCCAGCCCATGGGCTATGTCGAGGGGCCTGCCCTGGCTGCGGTGCCGCGCCGGGCGTCGGCTCCTGACCTGCCTGCCGGGCCCGTCAGGGGCGATGAGGCGGGCGCGCAGGCAGTGATCGAGGCTGCCTTTGCCGAAGCCTATGGCCCGGGCAGCCGCACGACCGGCGTCGTCGTCCTTCAGGACGGGCAGCGGGTGGCCGAGCACTATGCCGAGGGGTTTGGCCCCAATACGCCGCAGCGCACCTGGTCGGTCGCCAAGAGCCTGGCGGGCACCCTGATCGGGGCCGCCGTGCATCGCGGCGAGGTCAGGGTCCAGGATCCGGCCGCCATCGCCGACTGGCAGCAGCCCGGCGACCCCCGCGCCGCCATCACCCTGGAATCCCTGATGCGGATGTCGTCCGGCCTGACCAGCGACACGGCCGGAAACCGCACCGATGCCCTTTATTTCGGCGGCACCAGCGTGGATGAGCAGGCACCCGGCTGGCCGCTGCTGCACCCGGTCGGGAGCACCTATCGCTATGCGAACAACGATACCCTCCTGGCCGTAATGGGCATCGCCCGGGGCTTTGGCGAGCATCCGCCGTCTGCCTTCCTGGACCGGCTGGGCATGATCCATACCTTTGCCGAGACGGACTGGCGCGGGAACTTCATGCTGTCGTCCCAGGTCTGGACCACGGCGCGGGACCTGTCACGGCTGGGCCAGCTTTATCTGAATGATGGCGTCTGGGAGGGCGAGCGCCTGTTGCCGCAGGGCTGGGCCCGGTTCGTGGCGACCCCTTCCGGACCCCAGCCGCCAACCGGGGCGTTCGGCTATGGCGCGACCTTCTGGGTCATGAATCGCTCTGAGGGTGTGCCCGCCGATGCCTTTGCCGCCTTTGGCAACCGGGGCCAGTATGTGGTCATCATTCCCAGCCGCCGTGTCGTCATTGTGCGCCGTGGCGAAGACCCGGCCGGACAGGGTTTCGACATTGCCGGCTTCACTCGCGACCTCCTGGCCCGACTTGATTGAACCCAGGTCTTGAGTGAAGCGCCACGGTCGCTATAAGACACGTCAAAATCTCGACTCTTTTTGCGGAAGACCTGATGGCCGACCCCCACGCTGACTATGCCGCCCATGACCATGTGCACGGGCAGATGGAGATCTCGGAACAGGCCAAGACCTGGGCTGTGTTCAAGGTGATCGCCAAGTGGTGCACCTTCGCCGTCTCGGTCCTGCTGGTCTTCCTGGTCCTGTGGTTCTGCACAGGCAGCGGCTTCCTGGGTGCCCTCGTCGGTGCCGCCGCCGTGGCCGTGATCGGCGTCGCCAGCCTGCGCAAGAAAAAAGCCGCGGCGCACTAGGCCCCGTTCAGTCGAATTAAGGAGCCCGTTGACCTTGGGTCAGCGGGCTTTTTACTGTCCGCTTGCCAGTTTTGCGCTTTGACGGGCGCGGCGCGTTTGGCCTAACCTTGGTTTACCTGGATCAAGGGAGGGATTCGCTTGGCTGTTGCCATTGCCGTAACCCGCGAGCGCCGCGATGGCGAACCGCGCTGTGCCGTCACGCCTGAGACGGTTAAGAAGCTGCTTGCCCTGGGTGCCACGGTGACGGTCGAG
>JAEYQX010000050.1 GCA_023409795.1 Pseudomonadota bacterium | reverse complement strand
CGGGCGACTCGGCCTGCTCCATGCCGCCACACTCGCTGTCGCCGGCCATCGTGGCCGAGCTGAAGCGCCAGACCACCGAAATGGCCAAGGCCCTCAAGGTGCGCGGCCTGATGAACGTCCAGTTCGCTATCGAAGAGCCGCACGGTGAAAACCCGCGCATCTTCGTGCTGGAAGTGAACCCGCGCGCCTCGCGTACCGCCCCGTTCGTCGCCAAGACCATCGGCCAGCCGATCGCCGCCATCGCCGCCAAGGTCATGGCCGGTGAAAAGCTCGCCGCCTTCGGTCTGGTCGACAAGGAACTGGAGCACATCGCCGTCAAGGAAGCCGTCTTCCCGTTCGCCCGTTTCGCCGGCGTCGACACCATCCTCGGCCCGGAAATGCGCTCGACCGGCGAAGTCATGGGTCTGGACTGGAAGCGTGACGGCGAAGCCGACCTCGCTCCGGCCTTCGCCCGCGCCTTTGCCAAGTCGCAAACCGGTGGCGGCACCATCCTGCCGACCGAAGGCACCGCCTTCGTCTCGGTCAAGGACGCCGACAAGGCCTTCATCCTCGACGCGGTGAAGACCCTGCTGGAGCAAGGCTTCAAGGTCGTCTCCACCTCGGGCACCCACGCCTACCTGACCGAACAGGGTCTGGAAGTGGGTCTGGTCAAGAAGGTGCTGGAAGGCCGCCCGAACATCGTCGACGCGATGAAGAACGGCGAGATCCAGCTGGTCTTCAACACCACCGAAGGCAAACAGGCCCTGGCCGACAGCTTCGCCATCCGCCGCACGGCCCTGATGATGAAGCTGCCCTATTACACCACCGCCTACGGCGCCATCGCCGCCGCCAAGGCCATCAAGGCCATCCGCAACGGCGAAATGGATGTAAGACCCATCCAGAGCTACAACTAAGAAAACGACCCCCGATGGCGATGCCATCGGGGGTTTCTTTTTTGGGCCCTATGCTCGCCGCGCGGCGGCTCACGGCCTGAGGGCTTTATTGAGGGATCTACGTTCGCCGCGCGGCGCCTGGGCATGACGCAACGCGTACCTCGTCTCCTCCGTCATCCTCCGGCCTGACCGGAGGATCCAGCAGCCCGGCACGCGCCGCCTGCCCCTCAGCCCTGCCCCAGCGCCGCCTGCACCACCTTCAGCTTGCGGTTCAGGTCCCGAAGCTCGTCACCGGACAGGCCCGTCGCCTCCAGTACCTTTTGCGGAATGCAGGCATGGGCCGCCGCAACCACCTCCTGCCCACGCGCCGTCAGGCTCACCCGCACCACGCGCTCGTCGGCGGCATCACGCTGGCGCATCACCAGTCCCGCCGCCTCCAGACGCTTGACCAGCGGGGTCAGCGTATTGGTCTCCAGCTGCAACCGCTCGCCCAGCTCGCCCACCTTCACCCCGTCCTTCTCGCTCAGGGTGGTCAGCACGAGGTACTGCGGATAGGTCAGGTTGAACGGCTCGAGCAGCGGCTTGTACAGCCGCGTCATCGCCAGTCCCGCGCCATACAGCGAAAAGCACAGGAAATCTTCCAGTGCCGCCGCCCTGTCCTTCGCTCCGGAATTCAATGCTTTGGTCATGGCTGCAAATATAAATCGCGCGCGATTTAATCGCAAGCATGACAACCAGCCCAGCCTGTACCTTTTTATATCGCGCACGATCTAATTGTGATCGGTATTCACCAAGGACCCTGCCATGACCCGTTCCCGAGCCCTGACCGCCGCTGCCGCCTCCGCCGCCGACGCCGGCACGCCCCTCTACACCCTGTCCCATGACGAAGCGCGCAATGTGCTGGCCACGGTGCAGCAGGACCGCCTGCCTACCGCGCCGGTAACGATCGAGGACACGGTGTGGAATGTCGGCCCGACCGGTGCCGTCCGCATCCGCATCGTCCGTCCCGAAGGCGCACGAGGCAGCCTGCCAGTCATCCTCTATGCCCACGGCGGCGGCTGGGTCATGGGCGACCGTAACACCCACGACCACCTGATCCGCCAGCTGTCACTCCAGACCGGTGCCGCCGTCGTCTTCGTCGAATACGACAACGCCCCGCAGGTCCGGTATCCGCTCAACAACGAACAGGCCTATGCCGCGCTCGAATATGTCGCCGAACACGCCGCCAGCCTGGGCATGGACGCCGACCGCATCGCCGTGGCCGGTGACAGCGCCGGCGGCAACATGGCCATCGCCCTGACCCTGATGTCGAAAGAACGCCGCGGCCCGCAGATCGTCCACCAGTTGCTCTTCTATCCGGTCACCGACGATGTATCGGACAACGGCTCCTACAGCGCCTTCCGCGACGGTCCCTTTCTGACGCGCAAGGCCATGGACTACTTCATCGGGGCCAACTATCCCGCCGACAGCCGCAATGACGTGCTGGCCTTCCCGCTCCGGGCCTCCATCGACCAGCTGCGCGACCTGCCGCCCGCCACCATCATCACCGCCGAGAACGACGTCCTGCGCGACGAGGGCGAAGCCTATGGCCGCAAGCTGATCGCGGCGGGCGTGCCCGTCTCCTCGACCCGCTACAACGGCACCATCCACGACTTCGTCATACTGAATGCCCTGGCCGACAGCCTGGCCGCCCGCTCCGCCATCGCCCAGGCCGCGCACGAACTGCGACAGGCGTTCGGCGGATAGGCACCCGCAAAAAAGCTCCCGAAGATCCGTCTTCGGGAGCGCCTCCCATCCGGGTATCAAGGCCCCATGTCCCTGCCCGTCTTTCTCCTGGTCTGCGCCGTCGCAAATCTCTGGGCTTTCCTGGTCTTTGGCTGGGACAAGCTGGCGGCGCGGTCGGGATGGAGCCGCGTGCGGGAGCGGACGCTGCTGGCCCTGACCCTGGCCGGCGGCCTTGGAGCCATGGCCGCCTCGTCCCTGTTTCGTCACAAGACGCGCAAGCAGCCCTTTCGCCGTTGGGCCATCTGCCTTGCGGCCCTGCATCTGCTGATTGTGGCCCTGGTCATGGCGGTGACTTTCCCTGCCTGAACGGGCTTGCCCTAATCCCGGACTGGCTCCAGTCTGCCTGTCGAGGGACAGAGCCAGGAGGGGCATCATGCGTATTCACACATTGCTGGCGGGGGCTGCCGCTGCCGGGCTTCTGGCCACCACGGCCCAGGCTCCGGCACAGGCACAGGATGCAGGCCTGCGCGCCGCCGTCGCCGCCGACTACGAAGCCAACCTGGCGGGCCTGTTCGACCACTTCCACCGCCATCCCGAACTGTCAGGGCTGGAGGTCCAGACGGCCGCCCGCATGGCGCAGGAGCTGCGCGCCCTGGGCTATCAGGTGACCGAGAACGTCGGCGGCCACGGTGTGGTGGCCGTGCTGGAGAATGGTCCGGGCAAGACCCTGCTGATCCGCGCCGACATGGATGGCCTGCCCATCGAGGAGCGCTCGGGGGCCCCCAACCCTTCGGTCCACAAGCAGGTGGACCGCGATGGCGTCGAGAAGTTCGTCATGCACGCCTGTGGCCATGACACCCACATCACCGCCCTGATCGGCACGGCCCGCCAGCTGATGGCGCGCCGGGACAACTGGTCCGGCACCCTGGTCCTGATCGCCCAGCCGGCCGAGGAGCGGGTCGAGGGGGCCCGGGCCATGATCGCCGACGGCCTCTATACCCGCTTCCCCAGGCCGGACTATGCCATCGGCTTCCACGTCACCTCGGGGCTGAAGAGCGGGACGGTCTGGGTGCCGCCCGCCATCGCCTATTCCAGCGCCGACAGCGTGGACATCAAGGTCAGGGGCGTGGGCGGCCACGGGGCCAGTCCGCACATGACGGTCGACCCGGTCGTGACCTCGGCCCAGATCATCACGGCCCTGCAGACCCTGCGCAGCCGCGAAGTGGACCCGCTGCAGGGCGCGGTCGTCACCGTGGGGGCCATCCATGGCGGCACCAAGCACAACATCATCCCCGAGGAAGTGAACCTGCAGCTGACGGTGCGCTCCGATTCCTATGAGGTTCGCGACCGCCTGCTGGATGGCATCGACCGCATCGCCCTCAATACCGCCCGCGCCCTGAACGTGCCGGAAGACCGCCTGCCGGTGGTCGTGCGCTCGCCCACGGAATCGACGCCGCCCACCATCAACGACACCGAGACCGCCGCCACCATGCGCCAGGCCATGCTGGGCCAGCTGGGCCAGGAGCGGGTCCTGGACATCACGCGCCAGGGCATGGGGGCCGAGGACTTTGCCTTCTACGGCGCGCCCGAGCATGGGGTGAAGGCGGTGATCTTTGCCGTGGGCGGCCTGCCCGAGGACCTGGCCGACAATCCGCCGCCGCACCATTCGCCGCTGTTCCGCATCGACCCGCGCGCCTCGATCACCACCGGGGTCGAGGCCACGGTGGTCTCGGCCGAGCGACTTCTGGCCCCGGCGTCCTGAGGTCCCGCCCGCAACAGGCTGGATGCGGTGGCGGTGAACCCAAGCCCCGCCGCGTCGTTTCCCCGGGACCCATCCCGTCCAAAGGAAATGCCATGCTGATGCGTCTGCTGCCCCTGATCGGTGGCCTGCTTCTGTCGCGCGGATCGCGCCGGGTCGCCGGTCGCAATGCCGGAAAACTGACCCTGGCCCTGGGGGCCTGGGAGTTGTGGCGTGCCTATCGGGCCTCACGGTCGCCCAGGCCGGGGCAGGCTCCCAATCCCACTGCGGCCGCTTTCTCGGGGCCGCAAAAGACCGTGCGTAGACGAAAACGACTGATCTGACCCTTGAATCCAGGACCGCCCGATGATCCTTGTCCACCACCTTGCCGACAGCCGCTCCCAGCGCGTGCTCTGGCTGCTGGAAGAGCTTGGCCTGGACTATGAAATCCGGCGCTATGAGCGCGATCCGGCCACCTATCTGGCCCCGCCCGAGCTGAAGGCGGTCCACCCGCTTGGCAAGGCTCCCATCCTGCAGGACGGGCCGGTGACGGTAGTCGAGACCGGGGCCATCATCGAATACCTGCTCGACACCTATGACGCCCAGGGTCGCCTGCGCCCGCCGCGCGGCACGGCCGAGGGTCGCCAGTTCACCTACTGGACCCACTATGCCGAGGGCTCGGCCATGCCGCCGCTCCTGCTCAAGCTCGTCTTTGCCCAGTTGCCCCGACGCGCCCCCGGCCTGGTCCGCCCTCTGGTGAAGGGCATCTCGGCCAAGGCCAATGCCGGCTTCGTCGATCCCCAGCTCAGGACCCACATCGACTGGCAGGAATCCCAGCTGAACCAGACCGGCTGGTTCGCCGGCCAGGACTTCAGCGCCGCCGACATCATGATGAGCTTCCCGCTGGAGGCCGCCTGCAGCCGCGCGATTTCGCGCAGCGACTATCCGAACATTGATCGGTTCCTGAGCGCCATCCACGCCCGCCCGGCGTGGATCCGGGCGCGTGAGCGCGGGGGAGACTATGCCTATGCCTGATCTGTCGCGCCAAAAGCGACACGCCAACCCTTGAGTTTGGCGCAACTAAGCCCTAACTTCTCGGCCCCGATCACGCGCGCCCCGTGATCGTGACTGTGCAGTTCAACGTCTATTTTTCTGTCTTAGGGCGAAACAAGAAACTCACGACACAATGGAAAAAGTGCCGATGACGGCCGAGGGCTACCGTGTCCTCGACGAACAACTGAAGCAATTGAAGTCGGTCGAAAGGCCGAGCGTCATCGCGGCCATTGCTGAGGCACGCGAGCACGGCGACCTGTCGGAAAACGCCGAGTATCACGCCGCCAAGGAGCGCCAGGGCTGGATCGAAGGCTCGATCGCCGAGATCGAGGACAAGCTGTCGCGCGCCCAGGTCATCGACGTCTCGAAACTGTCGGGCAACCAGGTCAAGTTTGGCGCCACGGTCACCTTCGTTGACGAGGATACCGAGGAAGAAGGCGTCTATCAGATCGTTGGCGAACACGAGGCCGACGTGAAGGCAGGCAAGATCTCCATCGCCTCGCCGATCGCCCGCGCCCTGATCTCGAAGGAGATCGGCGACGTGGTCGAGGTCAACACGCCCGGTGGCGTGAAGGCCTATGAAATCCTCAAGATCGAGTGGAAATAAGCTCTACCCGAGATGAGACCCCAGGGGCGCGCGGTTCATCTGCGCGCCCTTTGTCGATCTGGGTCGTGTCTGACGGCCGCACCGGGATCGAGAACCAGGCCCTGGGCCTGGCCGAGGCGATCGCCGACCAGGCCCCGGCCGTGATCACCCGCAAGACGGTCCGCTGGAAGCCGGGCCTGGATCGGCTGCCGTCAGGCCTGAAGCAGCCATGGATGCTGGACCAGGGGCGCGAGCTTCTGGTGGGCCCCGACTATCCCGACGTGTGGATAGCCACAGGCCGGGCCAGTCTGCCCCTGTCGGTGCGCATCAAGGCCGCCTCCGGTGGCCGCACCCTGGTCGTCCAGACCCAGGACCCGCGCTGGAAGCCCCGCGCCTATGACCTGGTCGTCGCGCCTGACCATGACGGGATCAGCGGCCCCAATGTCCTGTCCATCCTGGGCAGTCCCCACCGCATCACGCCCGGCCGCCTGGCCGAGGCGGCCCCTGCCCTTGCCAACCGGATCGAGCCCCTGCCCCGTCCGCGGGTGGCCGTCATGATCGGGGGGCGTTCGCGGGCCTTTGACCTGACGCCTGACCATGCCGCCGATCTGGCGGACCAGATCCGCCATGCCATCCTGATCAGCGGCGGCAGCCTCATGCTGACCTTTTCGCGGCGGACCCCGGACGCGGCCCGGGCCATCCTGACCGACCGCCTGTCCAGCCTGCCGGGCTGGATCTGGGATGGAACCGGCGACAACCCCCTGTTCGGCTTCCTGCATTACGCCGACCACATCCTGGTGACCGAGGACAGCGCCAACATGGCGACCGAGGCTGCCTCGACCGGCAAGCCGGTCCATGTCCTGCCCATGGTGCCGCTGCGCCCCCAGACCAAGTTCCAGCGCCTGCACCAGTCCCTGCGTGCGCATGGCGCGACGCGCCCTTTCGATGGCACCTTGCCCACCTGGACCTATCCGCCCCTGGCCGAGACGCCCCGCGCCGCCCGCGAGATTCTGAAACGCCTGTCCCGGCGCTGATCCCTTTCCGGGGACAGCTGGCCGCTTCCATGGCACCGGGCTGAGGATGGATCGCGCTGGCGGCAATGATGCCGGTGGCGAAGGGCAGAATCACGCTCTAAATAGCGGCCATGACCCAGGAAGCCCGTAAAGTTCGCGTCGCCATCATCGGCTCCGGCCCCGCTGGCTGGACCGCCGCCATCTATGCCGCGCGCGCCTCGCTCAACCCTGTCGTGATTGCCGGCCTGCAACCGGGCGGCCAGCTGACCATCACGACGGACGTGGAAAACTATCCGGGCTTCGCCGAGACCATCCAGGGTCCGTGGCTGATGCAGCAGATGCAGGAACAGGCCGAGCACGTCGGCACCGAGGTCATCCACGACATCGTGGCCAAGGCCGACCTGTCGCAGCGTCCCTTCCGCCTGACCCTCGATTCCGGCACCGAAATGCTGGCCGAGACTGTCATCATCTCGACCGGCGCACAGGCCAAATGGCTGGGTCTGGAGTCCGAAGCCGCCTATCAGGGCTTCGGCGTCTCCGCCTGCGCCACCTGCGACGGCTTCTTCTATCGCGGCAAGAAGGTTGTCGTGGTCGGCGGCGGCAACACCGCTGTAGAAGAGGCCCTCTTCCTCACCAATTTCGCCGAGAGCGTGACCCTGGTCCACCGCCGCGACACCCTGCGCTCGGAAAAGATCCTGCAGGAACGCCTGTTCGCCCACCCCAAGGTCAACATCGTCTGGAACAGCGCCATCGAGGAAATCCTCGGCGTGGTGGACGGCTTCGCCAAAAACGTCACCGGCGTGCGTCTCAAGAACACCGTCACGGGCGAAACCTCGGAAATCGCGGCTGACGGCGTCTTCATCGCCATCGGCCACGCCCCGTCATCCGAACTGTTCGCGGGCCAGCTGGAGATGAAGGAGGGCGGCTATATCGTCGTCGAGCCCGGCACCCCCAGGACCGCCATCGAAGGCGTCTATGCCGCCGGCGACGTGACCGACGACGTCTATCGCCAGGCCGTCACGGCTGCGGGCATGGGCTGCATGGCCGCGCTGGACGCCGGCCGCTTCCTGGCCGAGGAAGACCACAGGGCGGCGCAGGAAAGCCTCAGCCCGGCCTGAGCCCGCTCAAGGCCGCCCGCCTCAGGACGAGGGCTTGCCGCCCTCTTCGACCGCCATGGGGGTGACCCCGGGCGGCGGCGGGGCCTCTTGCACCTCGGCCTCGCTGCGTGCGGCGGCCTCAAAGGCCTGCAGCCTTTCGTTGATGGCGGCGATCTCGTCCGGGCTGGCCTGGCGACGCCCGCCCAGGCTGGGGGCCCCGACGATCCGCGTCGTGCCCTCATACTCGATCTCGCGATTGC
>JAEYQX010000013.1 GCA_023409795.1 Pseudomonadota bacterium | reverse complement strand
GTGCGCATGGCCGCCCTTCACCGCTCGGGCCGGATCGTCATCGAGATCGCCGACGACGGCAAGGGCATCAACCGGCCCAAGGTGCGCGGCATTGCCGAGCAGCGCGGCCTTGTCACGCCCGATCAGGTGCTGAGCGACGAGGAGGTCGACAACCTGATCTTCCTGCCCGGCTTCTCGACGGCGTCCGAGGTGTCGGACATCTCGGGCCGTGGCGTGGGCATGGACGTGGTCCGCCGCTCAATCCAGGCCCTGGGTGGCCGCATCTCCATCAGTTCGGTGCCGGGCAAGGGCTCGACCTTTACCCTCAGCCTGCCGCTGACCCTGGCGGTCCTGGACGGCATGGTGGTCGGGGCTGCGGGCCAGACCCTGGTCTCGCCGCTGTCGGCGATCGTCGAGAGCCTGACCCCGCGCGAGGCGGACATCCATCACGTCGGCGGCCATGACGCGGTCATCCGTTTCCGCGAAGAGTTCGTGCCCCTGGTGGACGTCGCCCGCGTCATGGGCTTCCGCGACGAGCCCACCTCCCTGACCAATGGCGTGGTCATGATCGTCGAGACCGAAAGCGGCAACCGCGCCGCCCTGGCGGTGGACACGATCAACGGCCAGCGCCAGGTCGTGATCAAGTCGCTTGAGACCAACTACCGTCATGTCGACGGCGTTTCGGCCGCCACCATCCTGGGTGACGGCAGCGTGGCCCTTATTCTCGATATCGATTCCCTGGTCACGGCCGGGCGTCGCAAGCCCTCCCGCCCTGAAATGAAAATGGCGAGCTGATCCCCATGACTGAACCTACCCCCAACGTCGCCGGCACCGAGCGCGAGCTGATCGCCTTCCGCATCGGCGAGCAGGAATTCTGCGTCGACATCATGAATGTCCGCGAGATCCGTGGCTGGACCCCGGCCACCCCGCTGCCGCGCTCGCCCTCCTACATGAAGGGTGTGATCAACCTGCGCGGCACCGTCCTGCCGATCATCGACCTGGGCGACCGCTTTGGCCTGAAGACCGCCGAGCCGACCGCCCGCCACGTCATCATGGTGGCCCATATCGGCAACCGCATGGTGGGCCTGCTGGTCGATGCCGTGTCCGACATCGTCCAGCTGACCGACGCCGCCATCCAGCCGACGCCGGACGTGGCCAGCGAGCACGTGAAGACCTTCGTCAAGGGCATCTTTGCCGTCGAGGGTGGCCGCATGATCAGCCTGATCGACATCCAGCACGTCCTGCCTGCCGAGATCGAGGCCGAAGCCGCATGACGACCGCCTCGGGGCGGGAGCCCCTGGTCGATGGAGAGTTCATCTTCACGGCCGAGGACTTCCGCCACATTGCCCAGACCCTGCACGCCCACGCCGGCATTGCCCTGACCGAGAGCAAGGCCGCCCTGGTCTATTCGCGGCTGGCCAAGCGCCTGCGCGCGCTGGGACTGCGCAGCTTCCGTGACTATTGCGCCCTGATCGAGGACGCCAGGGGCGTGGATGAGCGCCAGGCCATGACGGCCGCGCTGACGACCAATGTGACCCGCTTCTATCGCGAGCCGCACCACTTCGACCACCTGCGCTCCCAGGTCATGCCGGAACTGGCCGCGCGCGCCCGTGCCGGGGGCCGGGTGCGCCTGTGGTCGGCGGCCTGCTCCAATGGCCAGGAGCCCTATTCGATGGCCCTGACGGTCCTGGATGTCCTGCCCGAGGCGGCGGACCTGGACGTGCGCATCCTGGCCACCGACATTGACCCCAACATGGTGGCCGAGGGCCATGCCGGCATCTATTCCGAGGAGCTGCTGTCACCGGTCCCGGCATCCGGCCGCAAGCACTTCGTGCCGGTCGCGGACCAGCCCGGCTACTTCAGCGCCGACGAGACCCTGCGCCGCCTGGTCAGCTTCCGCGAGCTGAACCTGATCGGTGACTGGCCGATGCGCGGCAAGTTCGACGTCATCTTCTGCCGCAACGTGGTCATCTACTTCGATGACGCCACCCAGGAGATGATCTGGAACCGCTTTGTGCCGATCATGACCCCCGGGGCCATGCTCTATATCGGCCACTCCGAGCGCGTCAGCGGCGCGGCGGCGAACCAGCTGCAGACCTGTGGCCTGACCGCCTACTGCCTGGGGGGCACGCGATGACCGATCGCATCAGTGTCCTGATCGTCGACGACAGCGCCACCATGCGCAGCCTGATCAGCGCGGTCCTGCGTCGCGATCCCCAGATCAATGTGGTCGGCACGGCGGCCGACCCGCTGGAGGCGCGGGCCAAGATCAAGGAGCTGAACCCCGACGTCATCACCCTGGACGTCGAGATGCCCAACATGAACGGGCTGGAGTTCCTGGAAAAGATCATGCGGCTGCGGCCCATGCCGGTGGTCATGGTCTCGACCCTGACCCAGGCGGGCACGGACGTGACCCTGGCGGCGCTGGAAATCGGCGCGGTGGACGCCGTCGCCAAGCCGGCTCCGGGCGTGCCAGCCCAGGAAGCCTTTGGCGACCTGGCCGAAAAGGTGAAGATCGCGGCCCGTTCGCGGGTCCGGCCGCTGGAGGCCCGCGCGGCGGGCCAGGTGGCCACCGGCTATCGCGCGGACAACCAGCATATCCTGGCCATCGGCTCCTCGACCGGTGGGGTCGAGGCCCTGCTGACCATCCTCAGCCAGTTCCCGGCCACCTGCCCGGCGACGGTCGTGACCCAGCACATGCCGGCCAGCTTCACCGCCAGCTTTGCCGCGCGCCTGGACCGGGCCTCGGCGGCCACGGTGGCCGAGGCGACCGACGGCGCGCCCCTGGCCCCTGGCCACATCTATATCGCCCCGGGTGGTTCGCATCACCTGGAGGTCCACAACGGCCGCTGCCGCCTGACCGCCTCTGACCTGGTCAATGGCCACCGTCCCTCGGTGGATGTCCTGTTCCACTCGGTCGCCCGCCAGATGCGCCCGATGACCGGAGTCATCCTGACCGGCATGGGGCGCGACGGGGCCCAGGGCCTGCTGGCCATGCGCCAGGCCGGTGCCCGGACCCTGGGGCAGGACGAGGCCTCGTGCGTCGTCTATGGGATGCCGCGAGCGGCCTTTGAAATCGGAGCGGTCGAGCGGCAGTTGCCCCTGTCCCGACTTGCCCCTGCCATTCTTGACCTGTGCGCTGCCGGCGCGCCGGTTCCAAAACCTGTTGCGTAAGGATACCTCCCCCAATGCCTGCCGCTTCTGCCATCCGTGTTCTGGTCGTCGACGACCAAATGACCATGCGATCGCTGATCCGCACCAGCCTCCAGCAGATCGGGATCCGCGAGATCATCGAAGCCGCTGATGGCGAGGCGGGCCTGCGGGCTGCCATCAGCACGCCGGTCCACCTGATCATCTCGGACTTCAACATGCCGAACCTGGACGGCCTGGGCCTGCTGCGCGGCATCCGCGCCCACCCGCCGACGTCCAAGACGGCCTTCATCATGCTGACCGGCCGCGCTGACCGCGAGCTGGTCCAGCGCGCGGTCCAGTATGGCGTGAACAACTACGTCGTGAAGCCCTTCACGACGGCCCAGCTGAAAGACAAGCTGGAAGCCGTGTTTGGCCCCCTGACGTGACGCTGGGATCGGCACTTCCGCCGTCAGAGCGGCGCGTCCACGTCGGCCAGGGCGAGCACTATGTCTCGTCCGATCCCCAGGTCGTGCTGTCGACCGTCCTGGGCAGCTGCGTGGCCATGTGCCTGCGCGATCCTGTCGCCGGTGTCGGCGGCATGAACCACTTCCTGCTGCCTGATGGCGCAGGTCGCGGGACCGACGCGGGCCGCCGCTATGGGGCCTATCTGATGGAAGTGCTGATCAATGACGTGCTGAAGGCCGGGGGCCGCCGCGAGCGGCTGGAGGCCAAGCTGTTCGGCGGTGGCCGGATGTTCGACAGCCTGACCGATGTCGGCATGGCCAATGCCGACTTTGCCGAGCGTTTCCTGGCCGACGAAGGGATCCCGGTCGTGGGGTCCAGCCTGCGCGGCATTGGCGGGCGACGCCTGCATTACTGGCCTGTGTCCGGACGGGCCTTGCAAAGAAGCGTGCAGGATGCTGTGGCACCGGTCCCTGTCGTGCTCAGGCCGCCTGTCGAGGCCGGGGCTCTGGAGCTGTTCTGATGTCCAATCCTGACACCAAAAGCCTGCTGACCGCCGTTTCGGCCGAGCTGTCCGACATCCGTATGGGCGTCGATGCCACGGCGGGCCTGGTCTCGGAGCTGCTGGCCCACGCCCCGCCGGACCAGAGGCTGTCCTACCTGACGCGGGTCCAGGCCTTTGACGTCCTGAGCCAGAGGATTGATGCCCTGTCCGGCCTTGCGGCAGCCCTGGCAGGCGACCAGCCGCTGGACAGCGCCCTGGCGGCCCTGCCGCTGGCCGAGATGGCCGATCGCCTGCGCGAGACCTCCCTGCGTGGTTCAGGGTCAGTAGCTTCTTCTTCGGCCGACGCCGGAGACCTTGTCCTGTTCGACTGATGGCGCCTGGCGACCGGATCAACCTTGAGCAATCGACTGTCCTGCTGATCGACGACAACCAGCAGGCGCTGGATATGCTCAGCTCGGTCTTCCACGGCTTTGGCGTGAAGGAGCAGATCAAGTGTTCCTCGGCCGTCGAGGCCATGAAGATCCTGCAGGAGCGGCAGATCGACCTGGTCGTGATCGACTGTGCCGATCCCGAAATGGACTCCTATGCCTTTGTGCGCTGGCTGCGGCGCGAGACCCCGGCTCCGCTGCGCCACACGCCGGTCATCCTGCTGACGGGCCATGCCTCGCAGAGCAAGGTCAAGGAGGGGCGCGACTGCGGTGTCAGCTTCGTGGTGACCAAGCCGCTGACGCCGGCGGTCCTGCTGAAGCGAATCCAGTGGCTGGCCATGGACGAGCGCCAGTTCGTCGAGTGCGAGACCTATGTCGGGCCAGACCGGCGGGTGCGCAACTTTGGCCCGCCCATCGGCATGGCCGGCCGCCGCAAGGATGACCTGTCGGCCCACGTGGGGATCGCCAAGGAAGCCAATATGGACCAGTCGGACATCGACCTGCTGATGAAGCCCCAGAGGGTCAGCCTGTGAGCGATGTCCGCCTGACGAAGATCAGGACCAGCCTGGCGCGCAAGATGGCCCAGCCGGGCGGCCGCACCGTGGCCGAGGCTGAGCGCCGCGCCAACGAACGCCTGTCCCTGCATCGCGACGATGTCATGGCCACGATCCAGCAGCGCATCGCCGAGCTGGAAAAGGTGGTGGCCGAGGCCTCGCCCCAGCGCCAGGGCGACGTCTACCTGCTGGCCGCCGGGCTCTTGGACACCGGCGGGTTCTTCGACACCGGCCCGTTGTTCGATGCCGGCTTCAGCCTGTGCGAGGTGGCCGAGCTGATGAGCGCCAGCGGCCAGTGGCACTGGCCCTCGGTCGAGGTGCACGTGCGCGCCCTGCGCCTGATCCTGACCAATGGCTGCAAAGCCGACGCCACCTCGGACGCCCTGCTGGTCGGCCTGCGATCCGTCGTGGCCAAGGCGCGCGGCGACGGTTGAAACTGGAAAAAAAGGCCCGGAACCTGGGGTTCCGGGCCTTGGGCCTTACTGGGGCCTTACTGGCTGAAGCGGTCCTTGACCGGGGTGTAGCTGTCCCAGACGGCCTTGTCCGACAGCGAGCGCAGCAGCTTCAGGTATTCGGCATGCGTCCATGCCAGCGGCGTGGCCGAGTTGGTGCCTTCGCCCATCTCTTCCTTGTGCCAGCTGTCGGTGCCGACGCCGTCCCAGACCTGTTCGGGCAGCAGCAGGCCGGCATTGGCAAAGCGTTCCATGCCCCGCACATAGGTCTGGCGCAGGGCCGTCAGGTTGGCCTCGTCCGCGGTGCCGGCCTGCAGGTGGCGGGCCAGCTCATAGTGACCGCGCTCGCCGGTGAAGAAGGGCCAGACCCGGCCGCGCTGGCCAGGGGCCATGATGCCGCCCACGCCATAGCCCTTGCCGTCGGTGACGTCCTCGCCATAGCCGTCGACGCCATAACGACGCCAGCCGGGCGTCTGGTCGCCCTCGGGGCCGAAGTCATAGCGCACGCGATACAGGGGCTCGATCGAGGTGTCGTCGTATTCGGGCAGGCTGGCCAGGACGTGGGCATCGTCGGCTGCCCGCACGCCATAGCGCACCAGCTCCAGGAAGCCGCCGTCGATCACCCGGTCTTCCTGCGGCGCGATCTGGCCATTGGCGGTGCCGATCGGGGCCTTGTCATTGGGGTTGGTGTTCTGGGTGATGCGGATGAAGTAGCGGCCATCGCCGTATTCGCCGTTGGTGGTGAACATCGTCTTCTCGATGTCCGCCGCATAGCGGTCGGCGGTGGCGGCATAGAGGGTGGCTCCCGCCTCGTCACCGGCAGCGCGGGCCATCTCGGCCGCGACGGTCAGGCCCGCCACGACAGCGGCGGTGGTCGACGGCGAATAGCCCATCTGTTCCTCCCAGCGCTCCTGCTGGGTGAAGGGCGGGCGGATCTCGTTCTGGTTCCAGTCGATGTCGACCTTGCCCCCGTGGACCAGGAAGTCGGCGGCGGGCTTCAGCATCCGGCCATACATGGCTGCCATGTCCGCGTCGCTCATCCAGCCCAGGGTCCAAAGGCGATAGCCCAGCAGGATCGGCATGGCCGTCTGGTCCAGCTGGACCGCCATCCACTCCAGGGTGCCATCGACGTGGGTCTTCTGCAGGAACCAGCCGCCGTCACCCTTGTTGCCGGGGGTGTCAGGGCCGACCTGGACCTGGGGCAGGTAGTGGAAGGCGGCCATCGGCGTCTCGCGGTCGCCCAGGGCGGCAAAGGCCATGGCCACCTGGTAGAAGTCGCGCGGCCAGACGGCCTTGTAGCCGGTCGAGGGCTTGGAGGCGTCCACCGTGTCGCCCCACGGGTTGGACAGGGAGGCGATCAGGGCCCCGGCGTGGGTGTGATCCTCCAGCGCCTTGATCATCAGGGCGGAGGAATAGGCCAGCTTGCCACCATCGGTGGACTGGGCCGCGACGCGCGGCAGTTCGCTGAGCGAGGCGATGTAGTCCTCCCAGCCGACATGGGCCCCTTCGCCGTTGAAGCGCTTCAGTACCTCGTCCAGACCCGTGGCCAGGGGCGCGTCGGCGGCGGCATTGGCGGCGGCGCGGCTGTCACCAAAGCCGATGACGAAGTCGCGGCTCAGGCTCTCGCCCTCGTTCAGGCGCGGCAGGGTGCCCGACAGCATGATGTTGCCGCCCTGGTCGCCGGTGGTCGTATAGGCGGGCAGGCTGCCATTGCTCTTGAGCGCCGTCAGGCCGTCGGACACGCCGACGAAGCCGGCGCTGACCGCCTCGAACGGCGCGCTGGGGCGCACGGTCAGGTGGACATTGCCTTCATGGGCATGAAGCCCGCCCTTCATCACCTCGCCGTGGTCGGCCACGCCCGTGTTGGCCATGTGCGGCTCCAGCAGGACATGGGGCGTCACGGCCCCCTTGAGCGCCCGCACCGTGACCCGCAGGACCAGGGCCTGGCCGTCCGGGTCGGTGAAGACCTGCTTGTCGATGGCATAGTGGCCGGCGCGGTCGGTCGTGGTCACGCGATAGGCCGGCGACAGCGGACGGCCCTCGGCATCCTTGTGCAGGTAGTCAATCGCAAAGTCGGTGTCGGTGCCCTCGACCGACAGGCCTGCCTCGGTGGTGACGGCCAGGCGCAGCTGCTTGATCTGGGCCTCATGGATCAGGCCATACATGGTCTCGGTCAGGACGCCGTCGGCGAGCGAGAACCAGACCTTCGACACGGTGCCGGTCTTGCCGCCATCGCGATACTGGCCATCGACATAGGCCTCATAGGCCGTGCCTGCGCCCACCTTGGCGGCATAGGCCCAGGTCGGGACCTCGCCCGGCGCACCGGGGGCGACCTGGGCCGAGGCAGCCCCGGCCAGGACAGACGTGGCCGCACCAGCCAGGATCAGGGTTTTCAGGATACGCATGGGGAACCTCTCAGGCGGGCGTCAGAAGAAATTTAAGGGGCACGTCGAGGCGACCGTTCCACGACGCCTCGTTGTGTTGGTGACCGGGGAAGGCCAGGCTCTGGAAGTCACGCGGGCCATAGCCGCGCTCGACGAAGACGGCGTCCATCCGGTCCTGGAAGGTGGCGTAGAACTGGTCCAGGGTCTCGTCGCCCCGGTCGAAATAGAAGCGGTGCTGGCCCGGTGCCGGCAGGTCCCGCAGCAGAACCTGGCGGAAGGCACCGACCACCTTCGCACGCCAGGCCGCCAGGGCCTGGGGATCGTCCATCCCGTCCAGCCTCAGGGGCCAGTGGGTGGACAGGCAGGCCGCCGCGCCAAAGACCTGCGGATACTTCATGACCGCATAGAGCGAGATCAGCCCGCCCATGCTGGAGCCGCTGATCGCGGTGTCGGCCGGTCCCGTCAGGGTGGCATAGGTGGCGTCGATGAAGGGCTTTACCTCCTCGACGATGAACCGCAGGTAGGCATCCGACAGGGGGGTGCCGCCATAGATCCCCTGGACGTCATCGCGGACGTCGTCGGGCAGGGCCGCGATCAGGTCGGCGGGGACGTATTCGCGCAGGCGAAGCGGGGTATTCCAGATGCCTACGACGATGGGCGCGCGGACCTGGCCCTTGGCGATCAGGCGATCCAGGTGCTCATCGACGCCCCACTCGCCATAGGCCGTGCGCGAGGCGTCGAACAGGTTCTGCCCGTCATGCATGTAGAGGACAGGATAGGGGCCGGCCTTGGCGTCATAGCCGGGGGGCAGCCAGACCGTGAGGTTGCGGGCCTCTACGTGGGCCGAGGCAAGGCTGGTGTGCTCGACCAGGCGACCGCGGGCGGTGGCGGGCTCCTGCGCCCGGGCCGCGCCCGCCACGGGCAGGGCGGCCAGCAGGCCCAGTGCCGTCCGGCGCGACAGGCTCATGGACCCGCTCATGACCTGTGCTCGCGGACCATGAGGGCGGTGGCGGCGGCCAGGAAGAAGCTGATCCCGCCGATGACCAGGGCATAGACCGCCTGGCCCCCGAACAGGTTGCGCAGGATCAGGCCCAGGATGGTCGCGGCCAGCAGCTGGGGCACGACGATGAAGATGTTGAAGATGCCCATGTAGACGCCCAGCTTCCGGCCCGGCAGGGCTCCGGCCAGGATGGCATAGGGCATGGACAGGATGGAGGCCCAGGCAAAGCCGACGCCGATCATCGGCAGCCACAGCAGGGCCGGGTCGCGGATCAGGGTCAGGCTGATCAGGCCGATCCCGCCCAGCACCAGGTTGATGGCATGGGCTCCCTTGCGCCCGGTGCGGCGGGCCAGGACCGGGATGGCAAAGGCCGCCAGGGCCGCGACCCCGTTGTAGACGCCGAACAGGATGCCGACCCAGTCCGCCCCGGCGTTATAGGCCGCCGTGGTCGGGTCGGACGAGCCATAGTGGACGCTGGTCACCGTGGCGGTGGTGTAGATCCACATGGCGAACAGGGCGAACCAGCTGAAGAACTGGACCACGGCCAGGCCCTTCATGGTGTCGGGCATGGCAAAAACGTCGTCGAGGATCTCGGTCAGGCCGTTGCGGCGACCGGCGCGGCGCAGGGCGGCCACCACCAGCTGCAGGGCCCCGAACACGGCAAGCGACCCGGCCAGGACATAGAGCTCCTTCTCCCAGCCGGCCGTGAAGACGACGGCGGCGACGGCCAGGCCCATGCCGACAAAGGTCAGGCCGCCCAGGCCATAGAGGCCGGCCCCGCGCTCGGGCGAGGCGGGGGCGGCGTCGTGCGCCTGCACCCCGTCAAAGGCCGCGATCTCGGCAGGGCTGTATTCGCGGGTCGAAAAGACCGTCCACAGGACCGCTGCCAGCAGGCCCGCCGCCCCCACATAGAAGGCCACCTTGACCGACAGGGGCACGATCCCCGCCTCGGCCGTCGAGGCCAGGCCCAGGACATTGGACAGCAGCCACGGCAGGATCGAGGCAAAGACCGCTCCGGTGCCGATGAAGAAGCTCTGCATGGCAAAGCCGGTGGTACGCTGCTCCTCGGGCAGGTTGTCACCGACGAAGGCGCGGAACGGCTCCATGGTGATGTTGATCGAGGCGTCCATGATCCACAGCATGGCCGCCGCAAACCACAGGGTCGGGCTGTTGGGCATCAGGACCAGGGCCGCAGACGTCAGCAGGGCCCCGACCAGGAAATAGGGCCGGCGCCGACCCAGCCGCCCCCAGGTCTTGTCGCTGAAATAGCCCACCACCGGCTGGACCAGCAGGCCGGTGACCGGCGCGGCGATCCACAGGATGGCCAGGCTGTCGATCTCGGCACCCAGGGTCTGGAAGATGCGGCTGGTATTGGCGTTCTGCAGGCCAAAGCCGATCTGGATGCCGAAGAAGCCGACGCACATGTTCCAGATCG
>JAEYQX010000206.1 GCA_023409795.1 Pseudomonadota bacterium | reverse complement strand
GACTTTGACAGCCTCTATAACCTGACCTCGATGGCGGTTGAGCTGGGGGACGTCGAACGGGCCCAGGCCTGGTATGAGGCCCACCACCGGCTGAGCCTGAGAACCGGGCTTGAGAACGTCATGATCTATGATGCAGGCCTGTGCGCCAAGGTGGCCCACGCCCGGGGCGATGGGCCGGGCGTGCTGGAATGCCTGGCCCCCTTTGGCGAGAATCTGGGGCGGGCCGCCTTCCTGGCCCTGGATGTCCTGCCGCGCCGTGCGATCGCCCGCGCCCGCCTGGGCGACGTCGAGGGGGCCCAGCGCGACCTGGACCGCCTGATCGCCCTGGAAAAGGACAGTGGCCTGTCCAACCGCAGGATCGCGGTAGAGGCCGAGATCATGGCGGCCCGTGGCCGGGCGGCCGAGGCTTTTATCCTCCTGCGCCAGTATCAGCAGCAAAAGGAATTCCGCGACGCCCGCCAGTTCAGCGAGGCGGTCAGCCAGATGACCGGCGACATCCAGGAACAGCTGGACCAGCGCCGCCAGCAGCTGGAGACTGCGCGCGCCAATACCCAGCTGCAGCGCACGGTGATCCGCTGGCAGAGCTGGATCGTGGGCATTGCCGTCCTGTTTGTCCTGTCGGCCCTGCTGACCCTGTTCTGGCAATGGCGACAGGCGACCCAGCTGCGACTGGCCCGGCAAAGGGCCGAGGCCGCGAACCAGGCCAAGAGCATCTTCCTGGCCAATATGAGCCACGAGATCCGCACGCCGCTGAACGGGGTGGTGGCCATGGCCGATGCCCTGGCCAGCCGCGACCTGGCGGCCGAGGAAAAGTCGATGGTCGACATCATCCGCACGTCCGGCGTGACCCTGTCGCGGCTGCTGGCGGACATCCTGGACAGTGCCCGGATCGAATCCGGCCAGGTCACGATCGAGCCCGTGCCCTTCCATCTGGGGACCACTGTGCGCGAGGTGCCCGCCCTGTGGCAGGCCATGGCCGAGAACAAGGGGCTGAAACTCGACGTCCAGATGGATCCTGCCGTCGACCGGATGGTCAATGGCGATGCCGTGCGGCTACGCCAGGTGCTGAACAACCTGGTCAGCAATGCCCTGAAGTTTACTTCAAAGGGCGGGGTCAGCCTGATCGCCGAGGCTGTGGATCACGAGCGGGTGCGCTTTACCGTGGTCGATACGGGCCTGGGCTTTGACGCCGAGCAGAAGAGCCGCCTGTTCGGGCGGTTCCAGCAAGCAGACAACTCCATCACGCGTGAGTTCGGCGGCTCTGGCCTGGGGTTGGCGATCTCGAACGAGCTGATCCAGCTGATGGGCGGCCAGCTGGATTGCGACAGCCAGCCGGGGCAGGGTGCCCGCTTCTGGTTCGAGGTCCCCCTGCCGCCGGTAGCCGAGGATGAGGCTGCGCCGGCCGCCGTGGCGACCCTGCCGCCTCATGAGCGGGTTCCGGCCGAGGCCAGGGCCCGGTCAGGCCCGATGCGGGTGCTGCTGGCCGATGACCATCCCGCGAACCGCAAGGTGATCGAGATCATGCTGGGCGGCGAGGTGGACCTGATGTCGGCGGAAAACGGCCAGCAGACCGTCGACACCTTCAAGGCCGGGGCCTTTGATCTCGTTCTGATGGATATGCAGATGCCGGTCATGGATGGTCTGACCGCGACCCGGCTGATCCGCGACCACGAGAAGGCGACCGGTCAGGCCCCGACGCCGATCCTGATGCTGACGGCTAATGCCATGGAAGAACATATCCAGGCGAGCCGCGAAGCGGGGGCGAGCGGCCACCTGACCAAGCCCATCACCCTGGCCGCCCTGCACGAGGCGATCGGGCGGGCGATGCGGGCCTGAGCCAGGCAGCCGGTTCAGGTCAGGGCCACTTCACCACGGGCGGCATGGAGCTGAGGATCGACTCGGTATTGCCGCCAGTCTTGAGGCCAAACATGGTGCCGCGGTCGTAGAGCAGGTTGAACTCGACATAGCGGCCGCGACGGACCAGCTGTTCCTCGCGTTCGTCCTCGGTCCAGGCCTCGGTCATGCGACCGGCGACGATGTCGGAATAGACCTTGAGGAAGGCCTTGCCGACGTCCTGGGTAAAGGCAAAGTCCTTCTCCCAGTCGCCACTGTCGTGGTGGTCATAGAAGATGCCGCCGGTGCCGCGCGGCTCGTTGCGGTGGGGCAGGAAGAAGTATTCGTCGCACCACTGCTTGTACTTGGCGTGCCAGGTCGGGTCGTGGGCGTCGCAGGCCCCCTTCATCGCGGCGTGGAAGGCCACGGTGTCCGGGTGGTCGTCGCGGCGGTCCACGTCCAGCACCGGCGTCAGGTCACCGCCGCCGCCAAACCAGGTCCGGGTGGTCGAGATCAGGCGGGTGTTCATGTGGACGGCTGGCACGCGCGGGCTGACCGGGTGGCAGATCAGGCTGATGCCGGTGGCATAGAAGCGCGGGTCTTCCTCGGCACCGGGAACATTCTTGGCGTAGTCGGCGGGGAAGGTGCCGTGGACGGTCGAGCAGTGGACGCCGACCTTCTCGAACAGGCGACCGGACATCATGCCCATGACGCCGCCGCCGCCCTCCTTGCGCTCCCAGGGCGTGCGGACGAACCGGCCCGGTTCGCCGGGGAAGAGGTCAGCCGGGGCGGCCTCTTCCAGGGCCTCGAACCCGGCGTGGATCTGGTCGCGCAGGGTTTCAAACCAGACGCGGGCACGCTCGCGGCGCTCAATCATCAGGGAGGGGGTGTCTTGGATCATCAGGGCTTCAACCATGACGCACGACCTTTGTGAACAGTGCGGATGTCGCGCTGATGCGCTCATTGTCAATCGGCGGCCTTGATCCAGATCAGATGAGGTTTTCAGTTGGCATGGGCTGTGCCAGCTTGGCGGCTCAGTTTTTCGAGGGGATTTCCATGCTACGCACCGCCTTGCTTGCCGCTGCTTCACTGGCCGTCCTGGCCGGACCCGTGATGGCCCAGACGAGCCAGCCCGACCCGGCCGGCGAGGCAAGGGCGCTGCGCATCCTGGAGCGCACGCCGCTGATTGATGGTCACAACGACCTGCCGTGGGCCCTGCGGGCCCAGTTCAGCAATGACCCCTATCGCGTTGATTTGGCGACCGATCTTTCGGCCAGCACGCGCCTGCATACCGATATCCCGCGCCTGCGTGCCGGCGGCGTGGGGGCACAGTTCTGGTCGGTCTATGTGCCGGCCAGCATGGAGCCGGTCGAGGCGGCCAAGGCCACCTTCGAGCAGATCGACACGGTCAAGCGCATCGTGGCGGCCTATCCAGCCACCTTCGAGATCGCGACGGCGGCGGACGATATCTCGCGCATCCACAAGGCGGGCCGCATCGCCAGCCTGATCGGCATGGAAGGCGGCTATTCGATCGATGATTCCATGGGGCTGCTGCGCGAATTCTATGATTCCGGCGCGCGCTACATGACCCTGACCCATTCGAAGACCACGACCTGGGCGGACAGCGCGACCGATGCGCCGCGATGGGGCGGCCTGTCTCCCTTTGGCGAGCAGGTGGTCAAGGAGATGAACCGCCTGGGTATGATGGTGGACCTGAGCCACGTCTCCGAAGAGACCATGCAGGATGCGCTGCGGATCAGCACGGCCCCGGTGATCTTCTCGCACTCGTCGGCCCGGGCGGTCACCGACCACGCGCGCAATGTGCCCGACAGCATCCTGCGCCAGATGAAGGATAACGGCGGCGTCGTCATGGTCACCTTCGTGCCGGGCTTCATCAACGAAGAGGTCAGGGCCTGGGGGGCGGCGCGGGCGGCCGAGGATGCACGGCTCAAGAGCCTGAACCCCGGCAATCCCGAGGCGGTGCGCACGGCCATGGCGGCCTGGATCGCGGCCCATCCGGCCCCGCGCGCCACCCTGGACGACGTGGTGGCCCATATCCAGCACGTGCGCGACGTGGCGGGCATTGATCACGTCGGCCTGGGTGGCGATTTCGACGGGGTGGACAGCCTGCCGGTCGGGGTCGAGAGCGTGGATGCCTATCCGCGCATCCTGGCGGCGCTGATGAGCCGCGGCTGGACCGATGCCGAAATCCGCAAGCTGGCGGGCGAGAACCTGCTGCGGGCCTTCCGCGCGGTCGAGGCGGCGGCGTCCGCCCGGCGGGGCGACCGTCCCAGCCTGGCGACCCTGCCGGACGACGGCGCGCCCGAATAGGCAGACAAGGGGCTGATCCAGGCCGGGCAGGGGCGTTTGGCGCTGCCCCCGGCCCGGATCGTCACCTGAAAACAGGTCAGGCCGGCCGCCGGGGCCAGGTCTGCAACTGACGCATGGCTTCCCACAGGGCGATTCCCGCGCTGACCGACAGGTTCAACGACCGGGTCTCGGCCCGGATCGGGATGAAGACCCGCGAATCTGCCCGCTCGTGAACGGCGTCGGGCACCCCGGCGCTTTCCTTGCCGAACAGCAATATGTCGTCGGGCTGAAATCTGAAATCGGGCAAGGATGTGGCCGCTTTGGTCGTAAAAAGAACGATGCGCCCTGAACCGCGATTCTCAAGGAAGCTTTCCCAACTCGGATGACGGGTCATGTGGCTCAAAGGCCCGTAATCCAAGGCCGCGCGCTTCATGGCGCGGTCGTCGAAGGTGAAGCCCGTGGGCTCGATGACGTCCAAATTGACGCCAAAACAGGCGCTTTGCCGGATGCAGGCGCCCACATTCTGCGGGATGTCAGGTTGAAAAAGGGCGAGACGCATTCTAAGGCCGTTTCTACGCGCGGGGCGGGGTCTGTGTCGCGGTCTTTGTTGCGAGTCTTTCGCAAGTTGTAACAGCGGCTTGTGGAAGGTTCCGAAAGGGACCGTCGGCGGTTTATCACCGTTCCCCAGGAAGATCATGCCGACGGCCATCCCCTCCCGGGGCGGGCGTTCGGGATTGCAGAGGTGAGAGCGTGGCCGAATCGGTCGTGAATGCTGAAGGGCCTGAAGGCCAACACGGGGGCGGTGACGCAACCCGCCGCGATTTCATCCACATCGCTGCCGGTGCCGCCGCAGCCGGTGCGGGCGTAATGGTGGCTTGGCCCCTGATCAAACAAATGAGCCCGGCGGCCGATACCCTGGCCCTGGCCTCGATCGAGTTCGACCTGACCAAGGTGCAGGAAGGCCAGCAGGTTGTCATCAAGTGGCAGGGCAAGCCCGTCTTCGTGCGCTATCGCACGGCGGCAGAGCTGGCTGCGCTGGAGAGCGAGGGAGCCGTGGGCTCGCCGCCCGAGACCGACGCCGCCCGCACCAAGGAAGGCCACGAGAAGTACCTGGTGGTCATCGGCTCGTGCACCCACCTGGGCTGCGTCCCGACCTTCAACACTGGCGAGTACGGCGGCTGGTTCTGCCCGTGCCACGGTTCGCACTACGACGCCTCGGGCCGCATCCGTAAGGGTCCGGCACCGCTGAACCTGGTCGTGCCGAACTACGAATACCTGTCCGACACGCGCGTGAAGATCGGCTGAGGACGGACCGAGGACCCATTAGCAATCACGAATCCACCTACGTCCCCAAGACCGCGATCGAGCGGTGGATGGACACCCGCCTGCCGATCATCCGCTTCGGCATGGACTACGCCAACCTGCCGACCCCCCGTAACCTGAACTACTGGTGGACCTTCGGCGGCATCCTGGCGCTGTGCCTGATGATCCAGATCATCACCGGCATCGTCCTGGTCATGCACTACACCCCGCACATCGACCTGGCCTTTGCCTCGGTCGAGCGCATCATGCGCGACGTGCCGGGTGGCTGGCTGATCCGCTATGTCCACGCCAACGGCGCGTCGATGTTCTTCATCGCCGTCTACCTGCACATGCTGCGCGGCCTCTACTACGGCTCCTACAAGGCCCCGCGCGAAATGATCTGGATCATCGGCTGCGTGATCTTCTTCCTGATGATCGCCACCGCCTTCCTCGGCTATGTGCTGCCGTGGGGCCAGATGTCGTTCTGGGGTGCCGAGGTCATCACCAACCTGATCGGTGCGATCCCGGTCGTGGGTGAGCCGATCCTGGTGTGGCTGCGCGGTGGCCCGGCCATCGACAATGCGACCCTGAACCGCTTCTTCTCGCTGCACTACCTGCTGCCGTTCGTCATCGCCGGCTGCGTGGTGCTGCACCTGTGGGCCCTGCACGCTGCCGGTCAGAACAACCCGGTCGGCATCCTGATCCCGAAGGACCGCGAGAAGAAGGACATGCTGCCCTTCCACCCGTATTTCACGGTCAAGGACGGCTTTGCGATCATCCTCTTCCTGATCCTGTTCGCCACCTTCGTCTTCTATAACCCGAACGCCCTGGGCCACGCCGACAACTACATCCCGGCCAACCCGCTGCAGACCCCGGCCCACATCGTGCCGGAGTGGTACATGCTGCCCTTCTACGCGATCCTGCGCGCTGTTCCGGACAAGTTCGGCGGTGTCGTGGCCATGTTCGCGGCGATCGGCGTCCTGTTCGTCCTGCCGTGGCTGGATACGTCCAAGGTGCGCTCGATGCGCTACCGTCCGACGATGAAGACCTTCTTCATCATCTTCCTGTTCGTCTGCTTCGGCCTGGGCTGGTGCGGTGCGCAACTGCCGGACGCCCCGGTCCTGGGCAGCTTCAAGACCTTCACCCTGATCGACGGTGACCTGAACTCCTACCTGTGGCTGACGCGCTTCCTGACGCTCTACTACTTCGTCTTCTTCCTGATCCTGATGCCGCTCATCGGCCTCAAGGAGAAGCCGCTGCCGATCCCGGCGACGATCTCCGAGCCCGTGCTCGCGTCGACCGAAGCCGAGAAGGCCTGAGCGCGATGAACAACGAGAAAAAGACCGTGTCCTTCCGCAAGATCCTCGTTTCCGTTGCTGCGGCTGCTGGTATCGCCGCGATCGCATCCCCGGCCATGGCGGCCGGGGGCGCCAAGCACCCGCGTGACGGCGGCTTCAGCTTCGTCGGTCCGTTCGGCACCTTCGACCAGGGCCAGCTGCAGCGTGGCTACAAGGTCTATCGCGAAGTCTGCGCCTCGTGCCACGGCATGAACCTGGTGCACTTCCGCAACCTGGGCGACCAGCACGGCCCGTTCTGGAATCCGAAATACCCGAACCCGAACGACAACCCTGTCGTGAAGGCCCTGGCCAAGGAAATCCAGGTCGCTGACATCGACTCGGAAACCGGCGAGGCCATCATGCGTGATGCCACCACCGCCGATAAGTTCCCGAACCCCTATCCGAACGCCACGGCCGCTGCGGCTGCCAACGGCGGTGCGGCTCCGCCCGACCTGTCGGTGATGGCCAAGGCCCGTCACGACGGTGCCAACTACATCTACTCGCTGCTGTCGGGCTATGTCCCGGCCCCCGAGGGGCTGAAGATGGCTCCGGGCCAGACCTACAACCCCTATATGCCGGGCGACCTGACCCCGTTCTGGGAAGGCAAGGGCGAGGTTCCCAAGGGTGGCTTCATCGCCATGCCGAACCCGCTGCAGGCCGGCCAGGTGACCTATGACGATGGCACCGAGGCCACCGTCGACCAGATGGCCAAGGACGTGGCGGCCTTCATCGCCTGGACCTCGGAGCCCAAGATGGTCGAGCGCAAGCAGACCGGCTTTGGCGTGATGATCTTCCTGGTGCTGTTCGCGGGCCTGACCTATGCCAGCTACCGCCGCATCTGGAAGGGCGTCGGCCACTAGGGCCGGGACCGTCCTGACGAAAGCCAACCCGCCGGAGCAATCCGGCGGGTTTTTTCGTGCCCGGGCCCTGCATCTGCTGCATCGACACGGGCGAAACCTGCCACTAGGGTTCGAGGCAACGAAATTGTGTGGGGTTTTTCTCAGATGCGTTTGATGTCGTCCGCCGCCGTCCTGATCCTTGCAGCGGCCCTGGCCACGGGGGCCCAGGCCCAGAGCCAGACCCCGGACTTTGATGAGGCGCGGATCTCGCAGCACATCAAGACCCTGTCGGATGACAGCTTCGAGGGGCGCGGTATCGCCACCCCCGCCGAGCAGAAGGTCATCGACTACCTGAGCCAGGCCTATGCCGAGGCCGGGTTTGCGCCGGGTGGCGAGAACGGCGGCTGGACCCAGGCGGTGGGCCTGAACCGCTTCCAGATTTCCAACGTGGCTGGCCAGATCAGCCTGGGTGACTGGACCCTGCCCCTGGTCCAGGGCCAGTCGGCCACCATCACCAGCCGCCTGCCGGGCGAGGGCGTCGACCTGAAGGACGTGCCGATCGTCTTCGTCGGCTATGGCACCCATGCGCCAGAGCGCGACTGGAACGACTTCAAGACCGACGTGAAGGGCAAGGTCATCGTCGTCCTGGTCAATGACGCCGACTTCGAAGACCCGTCGCTGAACACCTTTGGCGGCGAGGCCATGACCATCTATGGCCGCTGGACCTACAAGTATGACGAGGCGGCCCGCCAGGGTGCAGCCGGCGTCCTGATCGTCCACGAGACCAAGCCCGCCTCCTATGGCTGGGGCACGGTGGTGAACTCCTGGTCGGTGCCGCAGTTCGACATCGTCCGCGCCAACCCGGCTGCCGAGCGCGTGCCGATGGAAGCCTGGATCCAGCGCGATGCCGCAGTCGAGCTGTTCCAGCGCGCGGGCCTGGATTTTGAGCAGGAAAAGATCAAGGCCCGCAGCCGCGACTTCCAGCCGGTTGAGCTGAAGGGGGCGACCCTCGACGTCAACTTCGACGTCAAGACGGACCTGATCACCACGCACAACGTCATCGCGCGCCTGGAAGGCTCGAAGTATCCGGACGAGACCATCCTCTATACCGGCCACTGGGATCACATCGGCACGGGCGAGCCCGACGCCAGCGGCGACCGCATCTTCAATGGTGCCATCGACAATGCATCCGGCACCGCAGCCCTGATTGAGCTGGCCCACGCCTTTGGCGATGGCCCGCGCCCGGAACGCTCGATCGTCATGATCAGCTTCACCGCCGAGGAAAGCGGCCTGCTGGGCTCGGAATACTATGCCGCCAATCCGATCTATCCGCTGGCGACCACCGTCGGGGGCTTCAACATCGACTCGACCTCGGTCTTTGGCCGCATGAGCAAGCTGGGCGTCACCGGCTATGGCCATTCGGAGCTGGATGAGCCCGTCATCGCCGTCGCCGCCTCCCAGGGCCGTGGCTTTGTCGGTGATGCCGGTGCGGCGGCGGGCATCTACTTCCGCTCGGACCACTTCCCGCTGGCCAAGCGCGG
>JAEYQX010000114.1 GCA_023409795.1 Pseudomonadota bacterium | reverse complement strand
TCGCCATCGCCCGCCAGGCCGCCTGCTGGGCCGACGGTCACTTCAACCCGATCTTCTTCTGCGGCCCCTACGGCTACGGCAAGACCCACCTGCTCAACGCCATCGCCTGGGAAGCCCAGCGCCTGCGCCCGGATGCCAAGGTGGTCTACCTGACGGCCGAGCGCTTCCTGTCGACCTTCGTGCGCGCCATGCAGGACCGCTCGACCGCGGCCTTCAAGGAATCCTTGCGCACCGCCGACATGCTGCTGCTGGACGATGTCCAGTTCGTTGGCGGCAAGACCTCGACCCAGGAAGAGCTGCTGAACACCCTCACCTCGCTGATCGAGGACGGCAAGCGCATCATCCTGTCGGCCGACCGTGCGCCCACGGCCCTGTCGGACGTCGAGCCGCGCCTGCGCAGCCACTTAGCCGCCGGCCTGACCTGCCCGGTCGAGGCGGCTGACCGCAACCTCAAGATCGCCGTGGCCCAGGCCCGCCTGTCGACCCTGGCCCGTTTTGGCGTTGTCTCGGGCGAGGCGCGCGACGACGTGCTGGAACACCTGGTCGATCGCACCCCCGGCTCGATGCGCGAGCTGGAAGGGGCCGTGAACACCCTGGCCGCCGTGGCCGGCAACCGCCTGTCGACCCTGACCGTCAGCGAGGCCCAGAGCCTGCTGGGCCTGGCCCTGCGCGGCGGCCCCGAGCGCCGCATCACGGTTGACGAGATCCAGAAGGTGGTCGCCGACCACTTCAACCTGAAGCAGGCCGATCTGCTGAGCGAGCGCCGCACCCGTGCCATCGCCCGCCCCCGCCAGATCGCCATGTATCTGTGCAAGCAGCACACGACCCGCTCCTATCCAGACATCGGCCGTCGCTTCGGTGGCCGCGCCCACACGACCGTCCTGCACGGCGTGCGCAAGATCGAGGAGCTGATGCCCAAGGAAGAGCAGATCGCCCGCGACGTCGAGGCCCTGACCCGCAAGCTGCGCGGTTGACCATCAGGCCCTTCCCGGCAACGGGGAGGGCCTTTTCCTTTTCCTCCCCGTGGAGTGGGGATGGGGTAAGGCGGTGAGGGGGCCAGCGGCCCGCGCACCGGCCCGCCGTCCGTTCCGCCCCTCAGCCTGTGGATTACGGGGAATGTGGCAGCTATTTGCCGCTGCCCGTTGCCCTTGCCGCTCAATGCGCTAGACTCTATGGCCACATTCTAAGGCGGTGCCTGCCGAGGGGGCCGCACCCGGGCGAGACCACATGCAGCTGACCATCGAACGTTCCGCGCTCCTGAAAGCTCTTGGGCATGTTCAGAGCGTGGTCGAGCGCCGCAACACCATTCCCATCCTGTCGAACGTGCTGCTGACCGCGGGCCGTGACCGCCTGTCGTTCGCCGCGACCGACCTGGACATGGAAATGGTCGACGAGGCCGAGGCCCAGGTGAACGTCGAGGGCCAGATCACGGCCCCGGCCCACACCCTGTATGAGATCGTCCGCAAGCTGCCGGACGGTGCCGAGGTCAGCCTCAGCTATTCGGGCGATGATCCGCGCCTGGTGGTGGCGGCGGGGCGCTCGCGCTTCAACCTGCCGGTCCTGCCGGCCGGTGACTTCCCGGTCATGTCCAACGAGGCCTCGGGCACGCGGTTCACCTTGCCCAAGGAAGACCTGGCCCGCCTGATCGACAAGACCCGCTTTGCTGTCTCGACCGAGGAGACGCGCTATTACCTGAACGGCCTCTACCTGCACACGGTGGCGGATGGCGGCATCCCGCTGCTGCGCGCCGTGGCCACCGACGGCCACCGCCTGGCCCTGGCCGAGACCCCGGCCCCCGAGGGCGCGGCCGGTGGCCCGGGCGTCATCGTCCCGCGCAAGACGGTCGACCAGGTGCGCCGCCTGCTGGACGCCGGCTCCGGCCCGGTCGAGGTCCAGGTCTCGGCCCAGAAGATCCGCTTCGAGTTCGGCGAGGCCAGCCTGACCTCCAAGGTCATCGACGGGGCCTTCCCGGACTACCTGCGCGTCATCCCCAAGGGCAATGACAAGCAGGACGACATCGACAACGCCCTGTTCGCCAAGGCCGTGGACCGCGTGGCCACCATCTCGGCCGAAAAGAGCCGCTCGGTGAAGCTGGCCTTCGACAACGACCGCGTGAAGCTGACCGTGCGCAACATGGAAGCCGGTCAGGCCGAGGAAGAGGTCGAGATCGGCTATTCGGACGAGCCGTTCGAGATCGGCTTCAACGCCCGCTACCTGCTGGACGTGGCCGGCCAGATCGAGGGCGAGATCGCGACCTTCAAGTTTGCCGATCCGGCCTCGCCGACCCTGGTGCTGGACCCGGCTGACGTGGGCGTGCAGTATGTCCTGATGCCGCTGCGGGTGTGACCGGTCCTACCCGGCTTATCCGCGCCGCCCGGCCCAATCCCTTTCGAGCCATCATCAGCCTGGGCCTCTTGGCCCTGGCGGGCTTGATGTTCCTGGGCGCACCCGATCCCCTGATGCAGGCCATGAGCTGGGCCGCCCTGGCCCTGGCGGCGGTCCTGGCCCTGCGGCTGGCGGCGCGGGGACTGTTTGCGCCTGACATCCTGCTGTCCCCGACGGGGTTCGAGGTTAAGGGTCTGGCCGGCTCTGGCCCTGTGCCCTGGTCTGCGGTGGCCCGCTTTGGCCAGGCCGACCTGCGCCGCGCCAGCTTCGTCATCTACAGCCTGAAGGCCCGGCCCTTTGATGCCCGCCGCCGCCCCGCCCGCCTGCGCGGCCTGCCGCCCGAGGCCGATGGCTACCTGGCCCAGACGCCGGAGATGTCCGTGCCCCAGCTGCTGGCCTTGATGAACGAGTGGAAGACCCGCCACGGCGGCGGGTGAGGGCAGAAAGGGCCCCCCCTTCATCCTCCCCATGACGTGGGGGAGGATGAAACGCGCTTTTCCTCCCCACG
>JAEYQX010000063.1 GCA_023409795.1 Pseudomonadota bacterium | reverse complement strand
GCCGTGCGCAGCGTCTCGCGCCGCATCATCGGCGACCCGGAACTGCGGCCCGAGGCCGAGGTCTATGTCCGCCTGGTCGGCCGCGCCCTGGCCGAGCAGGCCCGCCAAGGGGATGTCATCGACATTCAATCGCGCTTGGCGACAGACGAAGGACGTGCCTTCATGTTGCTGGACGCGGCGCTGGGCGACCTGTCCTGATCCTTGGAGCAGCGGCCTGAGCAGGCTTTAGTGGAGGTGTCACCGTGCTGGACCTGAACAGGGATGCAACCCATGACCGGCGGCCCTTCCTGGCGATAATGCCCTGGGATCGCGGGTTTCGTGGCTGGGACCCTATCGAGGCCCAGACGGGCGAGCCGTGGCATCCGGCAGGCGCACGGGTCCAGGCCCTGGCTCCTGACGAGCCCGAGGCCGCGGCCCAGGCCCTGATCGAGGCCATTACCGAACGCCGCATCTCGGCCCTGCTGCTGGTGGGCCGCACCCGTCACTCCGGCCCGATCCGGCTGCAGACGCGGGCAGAGAACCGCACGCTGGATGGCCGCGATCGCCACGACCATACGGCTGCAGGCGTGGTCCGGGCCACCGTCCCGGCGGGCGATATCCTGCGCGAGCTGAACCGGGCCGGCTTGGCCGCACAGATCGCCTCGGACGCCGAGGAGGACGCGGGCAGCTACCTGCTCTATCGCGTCCTGGCCGCCCTGCCCGACAGCCTGTCCGTGCCTGCCGTGGGCCTGCTGCGCCTGCCGCGGGACATGGCCCCCGAACCGACCGACCAGGCCATCAAGGTCGCCGCCTCGGCCATAGCCCGGCACATTCCGGCGCTGACCGCCTCAGCCTAGGGGCTTGGGTCCTGTCGGGGTGAAGACCGTGCGCAGGCGCAGCCCTGCCAGGGCCCCGACCAGGGCCAGCAGCGCCATGGCCAGATAGGCCTTCAGCCCGATGGCGTCATAAAGCGGACCCGACACCGCCGTGGCCAGGCCAATCAGCAGGCCACCAGACAGCACCGAGCCCAGGGTCTGGGCGGCGGTATGGCTATGTCCGGGGCACAGGCGCTCGACCATCTGCACCCCGGCCAGATAGGTGGCGGCAAAGGTCAGGGCGTGCAGGCCCTGCAGCGGCCACAGCGCCCACAGTGGCGGCGCAAAGGCCAGGGCTGTCCAGCGCACCATGGCGGCCCCTGCCCCGATCATCAGCAGGGCCCATGGCCCGATGCCGAGGCGACGACGCCAGGGCTCGATCACCCACATGAACAGAATCTCGACCAGGACCGAGAAGGCCCAAAGCAGGCCGGTCACGGTTTCCGACACGCCCTGCAGCTTCCAGGCGATCGCCGAGAAGCCGTAATAGAATCCGTGCGCCGCCTGGATCGCGCCGACGGCAAAGATGGCGGTCATGAACAGCGGGTCGCGCAGCAGGGCCCCAAGGCCACGGAACCGCTCCCACCCTGCCAGCACCGGGCCATCATGCACCGGCTCGGGTGGCAGGCAGCGCCAGGCTGTCAGGGCGATCAGCAGGGCCGCCGCCGTGCTGACGACAATCACCGCATCGGCGGCAAGGCGCGACAGGACCACGCCCATCCCGACATTGGCCAGGACAAAGGCCGCCGATCCGAAGCCGCGCGGCAGCGCAAAGCTGAACCCCTCGCGCCGGGCGATCCGCAGCGTCAGGACATCGCTGAGGGGGATCAGGGCCGCAGCCGCCGTGGCCCCGATGAACCAGAACAGGGCCCACAGCCAGAAACCCTCGACCAGGCCAGCCCCGCCATAGCCCGCCGCCATGGCCAGCCCCAGGAAGGCAATGGGCGTGCGCCGATAGCGAAAGCCATCCGCCCAGACCGCCAGCATCGGCCCGGTAACCAGGCGTCCGAACATGGGCAGGGCCAGCAGGGCCCCGATCTCGCCCCCCGACAGCCCCTGGGCCTTCAGCCACAGTCCGGCGAACGGCAGGGTGACGCCATTGGCGGCAAAAAGCAGGCTGTATTGCAGGGCAAGGCGCGGGGCGGACGTCATGGCGGTCCGATAGCAGACTCTGGGGCCGATGTGGTCTAGACCTTGGCCATGACTGTGAACCGTCCCCTCCTGGTGTTTGCTGCCGCCAATGGAGCCCTGGCCGTCGCGCTCGGTGCCTTTGGAGCCCACGGCGTCGGGCCAGACGCCAAGGCCCTGCTGACGACCGGCGCCCAATACCAGATGGTCCATGCCGTCCTGGCCGTGGCCTGCGCCCTGCTGGGTCGCGGCCTGTCAGGCGTGGGGCTGGCCGGATGGCTGGCCAGTATCGGAGGCCTGGTCTTCAGTCTGGCCCTGGCCCTGATCGCCCTGGCCGGCCTGTCCTTCATGGGGGCCGTGGCCCCTGTGGGCGGCACCCTGATGATCGCTGGCTGGAGCCTGCTGCTGCTGGCCGCCGTGCGCCACCGTCACAGGGCCCCTTGACCCGTCCACGCGACCCATCCCACTCTCAGACATGGCCTTTCCTGTGATCGAAACCCCGCGCCGCGACCTCTTCCCCGAGCTTGAGGCCTATGCCTCCGGCTGGATGCAGACCGACAGCATCCACGAAATCTATTTCGAGGAGAGCGGCAATCCCCACGGCATCCCCGTTATCGTCCTGCACGGGGGCCCGGGCGGGGCGGTGAATCCGGGGATGCGTCGCTACTTCGATCCGGCGAAATACCGCATCGTCATGTTTGACCAGCGCGGCTGCGGCCTGTCGCGGCCCAATGCCAGCCTGGAAGACAACACCACCTGGGACCTGGTCGCCGACATCGAGCGCCTGCGCGAGCAGCTGGGCATCGACAAGTGGGTCGTCTTCGGCGGGTCCTGGGGCTCTACCCTGTCTCTGACCTATGCCATCAAGCACCCGGACCGCTGCCGGGCCCTGGTCCTGCGCGGCATCTTCCTGCTGACCAGGAAGGAACTGCACTGGTTCTACCAGGACGGGGCCTCGATGATCTTCCCCGATGCCTGGGAGCGGTTCGTGGCCCCGATCCCCGAGGCCGAGCGCGGCGACCTGATGGCGGCCTATAACCGGCGCCTACTGGGCGACGACATCGACGAGCGCAATCGCTGCGCCGTGGCCTGGTCCAGCTGGGAGGGCGAAACCGTCAGCGTCCAGGGACCGTCCGGCCGCCCGGACAAGTTCGCCGATGCCGAGTTCGCCGTGGCCTTTGCCCGGATCGAGAACTGGTACTTCACCAACGGCGGCTTCTTCGACAGCGAAAACTGGATCCTGGAGAATGTCGATGCCATCCGCCACATCCCGTGCTGGATCGCCCAGGGCCGCTTTGACGTGGTGACGCCGATCTCGGGAGCCTGGGCCCTGCACCGCGCCTGGCCCGAGGCGCACCTGGATGTCGTCGGCGACGCCGGCCACGCCTCCAGCGAACCGGGCATCATCGACAGCCTGGTGCGTGGCACCGACTGGGCCGCCAGCCTCTAGCGCATCGCGACGGTCCGGTTGGCCCACCCGGCTGGCCGGACCCGTGCTCTCTACTGCCCCGGCTCGGGATTGGTGCGGCCGACCAGCTCGTTCAGCTGGAAGCCGATGCGCCGGGCCTCGCGCTCCTCGGGCTTCTTGACGGCGCTCAGCAGGACATTGGCCTGGGTATAGTGCTGGATCAGCCGGACCGGCTTGCCGTCGCCATTACGGCCAAAGAAGATGATCAGGTCCGGTCCCCAGAAGCCGACCTCCACGATCTGCATGGTGCCGGTGCCGGGCAGGCCCACGACGCTGGCCCCGATCTCCTCGTCCTTGTCCAGGTTGTCCTCGAACTCCTGGATCAGCTTGGACAGGCGGACAAAGGCCCATTCGGCGGGGTTGTTCCGCATCCTCAGCCCATCGGAGTGGACGGCGGCCTGGTTCTTGGGGTCGGCCATGACCGGCTGCGGGCACGGGGTTTCACCGCAGTCCGAGAACATGGAGGGATCCGCCACCGGCACCGCAGACGAAGCCTGCGCCGGAGCAGAAGGGGCGTTTTGGGGCTTGGGTGCTTGATCGGTCATGGGGCCAGCCTAACCCCATATTCGGATCAGAACAGCCCATGTCCCTTCGGAAGTTCGACGTAGCGGTGCACGTGGGTCGACATGATCAGGCCAAAGCCGATCATCACCGTCATCATCGAGGACCCGCCATAGGACAGCAGCGGCATGGGCACGCCCACGACCGGGGCCAGGCCCATGACCATGGCCCCGTTGATCAGGACGAACATGGCCACAAAGGCGGTCATGCCCGCCGCACCGATCCGCCCAAAGTGGCTGTGCGACAGCGAGGCGATCCGCAGCGAGATCAGGATCAGGGCCACGAAACAGGCCAGGACTGTGAACGAGCCGACAAAGCCGAACTCTTCGGAAACGGTGGAGAAGATGAAGTCGGTATGGCGTTCGGGCAGGAACTCCAGCTGGCTCTGGCTGCCCAGGCCATAGCCCTTGCCCAGGAACCCGCCCGAGCCCAGGGCGATCTTCGACTGGATGATGTTGTAGCCCGTGCCCGATGGATCGGCCTCGGGGTTGAGGAAGGTCAGCACGCGGTTGCGCTGGTAGTCATGCATGAAGAACATGACGAACGGCGGGATGAAGGCGACCGCAGCCGCTGCGCCGGCGACAATGATCCGCCAGCTCAGGCCCGCCATGAACATGACCGCCGCCCCCGTCAGGCCGATCACCATGGCCGAGCCCAGGTCCGGCTGCTTGGCAACCAGCAGGAAGGGCACGCCGATAAGGCCCGCGGGAATAAGCAGCTTCCACGACCAGCGCGCCTCCTGGGCGGAGTGGCTGTGGTACCAGCGCGCCAGGGCCAGGACGAGGCCGATCTTGACGAACTCGGCGGGCTGGATGCGGATGAAGCCCAGGTTCAGCCAATTCTTGGCCCCGCCCGCCGTATAGCCCAGGGGCGTGAACTCGATCAGCAGGACCAGCATCAGCACAAAGCCATAGACCGGATAGGCCGCGTGGAACCACCACTTCGGGTGGATCATGGCCAGGCCGATCATGGCCACCATCAGGACCGCGAACCGCAGGGCGTGCTTCCAGGCCCAGGGCGACCAGGACTGGCCGGCGATCGAATAGAGCATGGCCGTGCCGACGCCCGCCAGCACCGTCAGCAGCATGATGACGCGCCAGTCCAGCTGGGTCAGCTTGACCGACAGGCGGTCGCGTTCACCCGGCCGGGTCAGGGCAGAAGCGGTCATTGCGGCACCTCGTTCTGCGCGGTTGCCGTGGTCGGCGCTGCGGCGGCCTCGGGGGTGTCATCGGCGGCCGGAGCCTCGTGCGCGCCCGGATCGGCCGTCTCGGCAAAGCCGGCCTGCTCGATGCGGCGACGGATTTCCGGGTCTTTCAACAGGGCCACCTTCATGA
>JAEYQX010000043.1 GCA_023409795.1 Pseudomonadota bacterium | reverse complement strand
CGTCAGCGCCGTGATGGAGGGGCGAGGGAGCCGCGCCTAGACCCGGAACCCGCTCAGCACATGGGTCAGGGCCTGCTGCGCCCGGGGCAGGGCGGCCTGTGGGTCGTCGCTGGCGGCGACCCACAGGGCTGCATCCAAAGCGGCCCCGTTGATCAGGCGGGCGGCGGCCTCGGCATCGACCGGCTTGACCAGGCCCCGCTCGATCAGGTCCGTCAGCACGGCGATGGTCCGCATCAGGCAGCCGTTCTGGCTGGGCCATTGCGACGGGTCGCCCAGATAGGCCGGGCCGTCCTTCAGGACGATGCGCTGGATTTCGGGGTCCAGCGCCAGCTCGATATAGGTCAGGCCCTCGGCCACCAGCGCCTCCCAGTCCGAGGCCGGGGCCTGCTGGCGCACCCGTTCACTGGCGCGGGCGGCCATCTCGTTGTCCACGACCTCGACCACGGCGGCCAGCAGCCCCTTCTTGTCGCCGAAGTGGTGATAGAGCGCCCCGCGCGTCAGCCCGACCCCGGCGGTCAGCTCGTCCATCGAAGCCTCGGCAAAGCCCTTTTTGGCAAAGGCCCGGCGCCCGGCGGCAATCAGCTTGGCGCGGGTTTCCTCCAGCATGTCGGCGCGGGTTCTGCGAGCCAAGGCGACTTCTCCAGTGACATACATGGCGTATGCAATTTGACATACACGACGTATGTGAAATTATTGATATACGCAGCGTATCTCAAATGCCTGCGCCCATACAGTCCCCTGCGAGAGAAGCCATGACCGCCATCACCCCCGTTTTCCCCGCCAACCGCCACGCCCTTTACGCCCGACATGGCTATTCCGCGGCCCTGCGCTCGGGCGACCTTTTGTTCGTCTCGGGCCAGGTCGGCAGCCGCGAGGACGGCACCCCCGAGCCGCAGTTCGAGGCCCAGGTCCGCCGTGCCTTTGCCAACCTGCAGGCCACCCTGGCGGCGGCGGGGTGCAGCCTGGCCGACATCGTCGACCTGACCACCTTCCACACCGATCCCGAGGCCCAGTTCGACTCCATCATGCAGGTCAAGGCCGAGGTGTTTCCGGCCGCGCCCTATCCGAACTGGACGGCGCTGGGCGTCACCTGGCTGGCGGGCTTCGACTTCGAGATCAAGGTGATCGCCCGCATCCCCCAGGCGGCCGCGGCCTGAGGCGGCAAAGCGATTGACCGGCATGGGGGCCGACAGGCTACCATGCCGCCATGACTCGGTTCGGCGCATGATCAAATACATCGGCTCAAAGCGCGCGCTGCTGGGGCAGGTGACGGGGGCAGTGCGGGCCGTTCTGCCCCAGGGCGGCACCGTCTGCGACCTGTTCTCCGGCTCGGCCCGCGTCGGTCATGCGCTGAAGGGTCAGGGCTTTCGCGTCTGGTCCAACGACCACAATGCCTATGCCCACACCCTGGCCACCGCCTATGTCCAGGCGGACCGCGAAACCTGGGCCGAGCGGGCCGAGGTCGTCCTGAACGAACTGCGCACCGTCACCCCCGAGCGCGGCTGGTTTACCGAGGCCTTCTGCGAGAAGGCCCGCTTCTTCCACCCCGACAACGGCGCGCGCATCGACGCCATGCGCAACCGCATCGAGCAGATGGACCTGGAGCCCGAGCTGAAGGCCGTCGTCCTGGTCTCGCTGATGGAGGCGGCCGACCGGGTGGATTCCACGGCGGGCCTGCAGATGGCCTATATGAAGCAGTGGGCCCCGCGCGCGCTGAACCCGCTCAGCCTGCGCCTGCCGGACCTGAAGCCGGGCGTGGCCCTGGGCCGATGCCGGGCGACGCAAGGCGATGCCGTCCAGATCGCCGACCAGATCGAGGCGGACCTGGTCTATCTGGACCCGCCCTATAACCAGCACTCCTACCTGGCCAACTACCACTGCTGGGAAAGCCTGGTCCTGTGGGACAAGCCCGAGACCTATGGCATTGCCAACAAGCGGATCGACGTGCGCACCCGCAAGAGCGCCTTCAACAGCCGCCCCGGCATCGGCCCGGCGCTGCAGTCCGTCATCGACCGGGTCCAGGCCCCGAATCTGATCGTCAGCTTCAATGACGAGGGCTACCTGTCACGCGATGACCTGACGGCCATGCTGTCCGGTCGCGGCCATGTCCAGGTGATCGAGATCCCGCGCCCACGCTATGTCGGGGCGCGCATCGGCATCCATAACCTGAAGGGCGAGAAGGTCGGGGCGGTGGGCCGGCTTCGCAACGTCGAGCACCTGTTCGTCGTCACGCCCCAGCCGGTCGAGCTGTCGCTGGCGGCCTAAGCGGCGACGGGGGCGGCGACAGGGTCAGCCTGGGGCTCCAGCAGGGCCCGGATCGGGGCATAGCTGGCCCGGTGGATGGGGCAGGGGCCGTGCTCGGCCAGGGCCGCCCGGTGCTGGGCCGCGCCATAGCCCTTGTGGCTGGCAAAGCCATATTGCGGATAGACGGCGGCCAGCTCGACCAGCATCTGGTCCCGCGTCGTCTTGGCCAGGATCGAGGCCGCCGCGATCGACAGCGACAGCCCGTCCCCGCCCACGGCCACGTCCACCTGGCACGGCAGCTTGAAGCGATAATTGCCGTCGATCAGCGCCCCTGCCGGCGCGATGGCCAGGGCCGCCACGGCCCGCTGCATGGCCAGCTCGGTCGCGCGCAGGATGTTGATGGCGTCGATCTCCTCGACGCTGGCATGGCCCACGCCCCAGGCCAGGGCCTTGGCCTTGATGACCGGCACCAGGGCCTCGCGCCGCTTCTCGGTCAGGGCTTTGGAATCGTTCAGGCCATCGGGCAGGTCGTCGGGGTTCAGGATCACTGCCGCCGCCGTCACCGGCCCCGCCCACGGCCCACGCCCGGCCTCGTCCACGCCACAGACCAGGCCCTGGCACAGCCCGGCCAGCCGCATCTCCAGCGCCATGCTGAGCGGCGGCTTGATCAGGGGAGTGCGCTTTGCGGGCGAGTCGGCCATTGGCCAAGGTATGCCCCGCCCCGCCCCGCCCGAAAAGAGGGGGCAGGCCCTTTCCTCCCCAGCCCCGTCACCCGTCACCTTTTTTCCTCCCCCGCAGGCGGGGGAGGATGTGCGGTGCCACTCTTTCAGCCGTCATCCTCCGGCTTGACCGGAGGACCCAGGCGGTTGGAGGGTGACGGTGCGGTTCTCTACTGACCGGGAGCCTGGCGGAGTGCCTGGTGGCGGAAGCACGTCGTCTGGTGGTCGTTGACCATGCCCACAGCCTGCATGAAGGCATAGACGATCACCGGCCCGACGAACTTGAAGCCCCGCTGTTTCAGCGCCTTGGACAGGGCGCGGCTCTCGGGGCTTTCGGTGGGGTAGGGCCGGTCGGGGCCGAGGTGGTTCTGGATCGGGGTGCCGTCGACGAAGGACCAGATCCACTGGCTGAAGTCCTCGCCATTGTCGCGCATGGCGACGAAGAGGCGGGCCCCCTCGATCGCGGCCGTGATCTTGGCGCGGCTGCGGATGATGCGGGCGTCGTTCAGCAGGCGCTCGACATCAGTCTCGCCGAAGGCCGCGACCCGGTCGGGATCGAAGTTGACGAAGGCATCGCGGATACCCTCGCGCTTCCTCAGAATCGTGATCCAGGCCAGGCCCGCCTGCATCCCGTCCAGCACCAGCTTTTCCCACAGGGCGCGGCTGTCGTATTCGGGCACGCCCCATTCGGTGTCGTGATTGGCGACATAGAGGGGATCCGTCCCGCACCAGGGACAGCGCCCGGAATGATCGGCATAGGTCATCTACCGATGTTCCATCTTTGTTCCGAACTTGGCAAGGGCCAATCGGCCTGTCAGGCCTCGAAGGCGGGCACCCAGTCGGGCCGGGTGACGATGATCGGCTGGCCCTCCACGCTCAGGTCGCCGTCGATGCGGTCCAGCCGGATCATGGCCATGCCCTGGCCGCCCTCTGCCCGGGTCACCTCACCGGCGCGCAGGTCGCCGTTCAGCACCTCGGCCCCGACGGCAGGGGCCTGGCCCTGATAGGTAAAGGGCAGGATGCGGGTCTTGATCGTGCCGCGCCGCTTCATGCGCGAGGTGGTTTCCTGGCCCACGAAGCAGCCCTTGTGGAAGTCGATGCCGTTCAGCAGGTCCAGGTTGGCCTCGATCGGATAGGTCTTGTCCGGCACGGTATCGAGGGCCGGCTCGGGCACGCCCTGCGCCATCCGGTGCCGGTGCCAGTCGGCTTCCGAGGCCGTGGCCTGGCCGGCAAGGTCCAGGGCGCGTCCGCCCAGGCCGGGCTGGCGCGGGTCGGCGATGAACCCGGCTTCCGCCTCGTTCCAGCTGGCGAAAACCGCGCTCTCGACCGCGGCCACCTCGACCTGGGCGCGCAGCCGGTAGAGCGTCAGGCGCTGGATCAGGCCCTCGCGCGCCTCGGCCGGGACATCCAGCCAGACGCCGTCCTCGCGGCCCCAGATCATCACGTCGACGATCAGCCGCCCCTGGGGCGTCAGCAGGGCCCCGAAGCGCAGCTCGCCCGGCGCGAGGGTCTCGACGTCCTGGGTCAGCAGGTTGTGCAGGAAGGGGCGGGCGTCCGGGCCGGTGATGGCAATGACGGCGCGGCTGTCGAGGCGGGCGATAGGCATGACGCCAAGATAGGGCGCAGGCCCTGACTATGCCACCAGGTAGCGGGCCTCTATGCCATCGGGCTGGAAGTCCGAGGCCGCCAGGCTGTCCAGAGCGGTAAAGAGGTGGCCGACAAAGCCCTCCATATCGCCCGCCTCTATGGTCGGGCGCAGGTAATCCGTCACCACGGCCCTCACCGGATAGGTGCCCTGTGGCCCCGGCACGGACAGGGCGACCTGGATGCCCTCGGCCACCCACTGGGCCACGGTGGCAAAGAAGGCCTCGCTGGCCAGGAACTCTGACGGGCGGATGACATAGAGGGTGATGATGCCCTCCTGCACGCCATCGGGCCGGATGATGACGCCCGAATGGTCAGGCCGCCAGTCGTCCGCCAGCTCGACCGCCCGCCACAGGCAGAACCAGGTCCGGCAGGTCTGGGGCCGGATCGGGTGGACGCTGCATCCTGCGCCATCGACGCAATAGTGGCACAGCTGCCCCGTCGGCTTGGCCAGCTCGGGCAGGTCCAGCGGGATATAGCGGCAGCACTCGACGCAGCCGCCGCAATCACGATCAGGCAGGAGGGGCAGGGACATGGGCCGCCCATACCCCATCGGCCGGGCTTCGTCCGCGCTTTTCCGCCTGACGCATGAAAGAGACACAGAAAGCCCACGGGGCACGGCCGGGCCCGGCGGGCAGCTGGTCACGCTTATTTCAGAAGCTGGCCCCTGATATGTCGGGAGAATCTGGTTAGGCTGGCCGTCATGAGCGGGCCCTTCCCCATCCTCTATATTGCAGAGGCCGATGCCGAGGAGGCCGTCCTGTCGTCGGGGGCGCTGGCCTATCTGGTCACCCATATCCCCAATGCCAGCTTCACTGTCGTCGGCTCGCCGGCCAGTGCGCCGCTGTTTGCCGATGTGCCGGGCCTCAATCGCCTGATCACCATGGACCGGGACGGGCGCTGGGACTGGATCGCCCTGTGGAACCAGGTGCGCGATACCAAGTGGGGGCTGGTCGTGGACATGCGCGGCTCGTCCCTGTCGGGCAAGCTGAGGCGTGAAAAGCGGGCGGTAAAGGACAAGGTCCTGCCTGATGTCCACCCGGTCGAGCAGGCCGCCCGCGTCCTGCAGCTGGACGAGATCCCGGCCCCCAGGCTCTTTGTCAGTCCCGAGACCCAGGCCTATGCCGACAGCCTGATCCAGCCCGGCGAGGGGCCGATCCTGGCGGTGGGGCCGGGCGTGGACTGGATCGGCAAGCGCTGGCCTGCCGAGCGCTTTGCCAAGGTGGCCGGGCCCCTGCTGGCCGAGGGCGGGCCCCTGGCCGGTGGCCGCCTGATGATCGTGGGCGAGGACATCGACCGCGACGCTGCCCACACCATCCGCTTTGCCGTGGCCCGCAACCGGGTGATTGAGCTTCAGGGCAAGCTGACCCGCCTGCAGACCGTGGCGGCCCTGTCGCGCGCCGACTTCTATCTGGGCGCAGACTCCCTGTGGACCCAGCTGGCCGTGGCGGCGGGCGTGCCGGCCGTCGCGGTGTTCGGCCCGTCCGACGAGACCTTGCGCCGCCCCTGGACCGGCATCGCCGTGCGCGGCCCCCGCACCCTGCAAGAGTTCAAGGACCTCGACCCGCGCCTGAACCAGCACATCCAGCACATGATGGACCTGCCCTATGAGCGGGTGCTGAAGAAGTCACTGAAGCTGCTGGCGGAGCTGAAGGGGTAGGGCTTTCATCCTCCCCTGCGTCAGCGGGGGAGGTGGCACGGCGAAGCCGTGACGGTGGGGGCGGCATAGGCACCGCCCCCACCACCGCTGGCGCGGTCCCCCTCCCCCGCAGGCGGGGGAGGATGCTTTTACGGTTCCATTTCCCGCCGTCATCCTCGGGCTTGACCCGAGGATCGGGCTCATCGCCTTCCCCTGACCCCGCCCAGGGCGTAGAAGCAGGTCCGACTGTAATCCTTCCCGTCGGAGCCCTCCCCATGTCTCAAACCTATGACCTGATCGTTCGCGGGGGTGAGGTGGTGAACCATGCGGGGCGCGGCAAGGCGGACGTCGGTGTGATCGACGGCAAGATCGCCTTCATCGGCGACCTGTCCCAAGCCTCGGCGGGCGAAGTGTTCGACGCCACGGGCCTGACGGTCCTGCCGGGCGTGATCGACACCCAGGTCCACTTCCGCGAGCCGGGTCTGGAATGGAAGGAAGACCTTGAGACCGGCAGCCGTGCAGCGGCTCTGGGTGGTGTGGTGGCGGTGTTCGAAATGCCGAACACCAACCCCAACACCATCAGCCAGCCGACGCTGGAAGACAAACTGGCCCGCGCCAACAACCGCATGTGGACCGACCACGCCTTCTACGTCGGTGGCACCCACGAGAACGCCGACCATCTGGGTGAGCTGGAGCGCCTGCCGGGTGTGTGCGGCATCAAGGTCTTCATGGGCGCATCCACCGGCGACCTGCTGATCGCCGACGACGAGGGTGTCCGCAAGGTCCTGACCAACACCAAACGCCGCGCGACCTTCCACTCTGAGGACGAATACCGTCTGGTCGAGCGCCGCGGTCTTGCCCGCACCGGCGACTGGACCAGCCACCCCGAGGTGCGCGATGCCGAAAGCGCCATCCGCTCGACCCGCCGTCTGGTGAAGCTTGCCAAGG
>JAEYQX010000218.1 GCA_023409795.1 Pseudomonadota bacterium | reverse complement strand
CATCTGCAGGGCCAGGGTATAGCCGGTCGCGTCATAGGGCAGGGCGGGCGGGCCGCCCGGATACTGCAGGTCGTGCGGGTGGTCCTGCGGCTCGAACATGTCGAGGACATGGGGGCGATAGGCCTGGGCCGTCTTCACCACAAAGGAGCCTGCCGGATAGGTCTTGCCCGCCACGGTGAAGGGGCGCGTGGCGCGATCCACGTCGACGCCGGTCTTGATCAGGCTGTTGAGGAAGGCCACGGCAGTGGGCAGGTCCGTCTGGTGGGCCGGAATGATGTAGCCCCGCGGGTCCCGCTGGGTCGGATCGCGCAGGACCTGGTCATAGAGGGCCGGATCCACGCCGCGGCGCGGGCTGGCCTGCTCGGCCACGGCATTGAGGGCGTCGATGCGCGAGGGGGTGATGCGCCAGGTGTCGGTATTGCCCTTGTCGATGGCGTTCTGGCCCATGCGCCAGATGTTGAACAGCAGCCGGTCCTTGTTGCGGCTGGCATAGTTCAGGACGGCGCGGTTGATGGACAGGGAATAGTCGATCGACTGGCTGAAATGCCAGGCCTGGGGCGCGACCGGCATGGGCAGGTCGTTGCGCGGCAGCTGCTGCTGCGGGATCAGGCTGATCTGGCTGGGGGTCGGGTGGCCGGTGATCTCGGTCAGCAGGCCGACGGCATTGTGGAAGTAGGTGATGGAGCGCTCCATCCCGTTGTTCCAGGTGGAGTAGCCGGCCCCGCTGCGCATGGTCGAGCCGGGCTTGCCTTCCTCGATCAGGCGGCTGTGCATGGCCGCGCCGACCTCGGACAGGGTGCTCATGACCAGCGGGTCATAGTTGTAGTTGAAGGGGTCGCGGAAGGGCGGCATGAACACCACCGACCCGGCGGGGGCCGTCTGGTGGTGGTTGTAGATGATCTGGGGGAACCACTCGCGGAAGAACTGGCGGTTCACATTGGTCGTCTCGGCCATGGCCGAGAGGTAGTAGTCGCGGTTGTTGTCGTGTCCGACATACTTCTGATAAAGCACAGGAATTGAGTTGAACTCGCGCTTCAGCGGGTCTTCGTGGCGCATATACCAGTTGGACACCAGCTCCATGCCGTCCGGGTTCAGGGGCGCAAACAGGATGATGGTGTCATCCAGGACCCGCAGGGCTTCCTCGTCGCCCGCCGTCAGCCATTCGTGGATGGCGGCGATCAGGGCCTGAGGCGGGACGGTCTCGGTGGAGTGCAGGCCGCCGTCGATCCAGACCACGGCCTTGCCCTCGGCTGCCAGGACGCGGGCCTCGGCCTCGCTGACGCCCTCGGCCTTGGCCAGACGTTCGGCAATCTGCTTGTAGCGGTCCAGATTGGCCAGGTTCTGCGGCGTTGAGACAATCGCTAGGTATTGGGTGCGGCCCTCGGACGAGCGACCGATCTCGATCAGCTTCATCCGGTCTGATTGGCCGGCCACGGTCTTCAGCCAGGCTTCCAGCTGGGTGTAGTTCACCAGGTTATAGTCAGCCCCGATCTCGTGGCCAAAGGCTTCGAGCGGAGAGGTGATGGCGGCCGCCTCGGGGGCTGTAGCGACTGCAGTCGGTGCCGCAGGGCTTTGGGCTGTGGCCAGGGTGGGGGCCGCCGCGAGCAGGGCCACAAGACTGGCCGTTACGCACAGGATGGAACGGACAGGACGCGAGGAAGAGCGGATACGAAGGGACATGGCCTACCTGTCGCTGGGCTTCGAAGCGGGGAAGCGTCACGGCTAATGAAGATGCCATCTTGCCAAGGCTCAGGCTCCTGTCCACCCGTTACGGCCAGGCTGGTCCTTGTTTCGCCCTTTGACCTACATGACCTAAGCTTAACTTGCGATCTGAACTGTCAGCAGCAACCCTGCGGCAAATCTATGCTGAGGGGGCCTTTATGCTGGTCATCAAGAATCTGGTTCACGTCTATGCCAATGGCACGCGCGCCCTGGACGACGTCAACCTGACCATTCCGAAGGGCATGTATGGCCTGCTGGGGCCGAACGGTGCGGGTAAGTCCAGCCTGATGCGGACCATTGCCACCCTGCAGACCCCCACCTCGGGCGAGATCCAGTTTGACGACATCGACGTGATCCGCCAGCCGGAACAGCTGCGTCGCACCCTGGGCTACCTGCCCCAGGACTTTGGCGTTTACCCGCGCGTCTCGGCCTATGACATGCTGGACCACATGGCGGTGCTCAAGGGGATCGCCGACCGCAAGGCGCGCAAGGAAACGGTCGAGACCCTGCTGAATCAGGTCAACCTGTGGAACGTGCGCAAGAAGGCCATCGCCGGCTTCTCGGGCGGGATGCGCCAGAGGTTCGGCATCGCCCAGGCTCTGATCGGCAATCCGCGCCTGATCATCGTCGATGAGCCGACGGCCGGCCTGGACCCCGAGGAGCGCAACCGCTTCCTGAACCTGCTGGCCGAGATCGGCGAGAACGTCGTGGTCATCCTGTCGACCCACATCGTCGAGGACGTGGCCGACCTGTGCCCGCGCATGGCGGTGCTGGCCAATGGCCGCATCCAGCTGGAGGGGGCTCCGCTGGACCTGATGAAGCAGATGTCGGGCCGCGTGTGGAAAAAGACCATCGACAAGGAGGACCTGGAGGTCGCGCGCGTCCGTCACGAGGTCATCTCGACACGCCTGTTTGCGGGTCGCACCGTTATCCACGTCCTGGCCGACCAGCAGCCGGGCGAGGGCTTTGAGCCGACCTCGGGCGGCCTGGAAGACGTCTACTTCTCGACCCTGGCGGCCTCGCGCCGTCCGGCCGCAGCTGCCTGAGGCCCGCGTCGATGTTTGCCAAAGTCGCTGCGTTCGAGCTGCGCTACCAGCTCCGACAGCCGGCCTTCTGGGTCATTTCCATCCTCTTCTTCCTGCTGAGCTTTGGCCTGGTGGCCAGCGCCAATGTCAGCCTGGGCACCGGCGGCAATGTGCTGAAGAACGCCCCCTATGCGATTGCCCAGGCCCATATCGCCTTCAACCTGTTCTTCATGCTGGCGACGACCGCCATCGTGGCCAATGTGGTCGTGCGCGATACCACCTCGGGCTTTGGCCCGATGATCCATTCCAGCCAGCTGTCAAGGTTCGACTACCTGTTCGGCCGTTTTGCCGGGGCCTTTGCCGTGGTGGCCCTGGCCTTCCTGTCGGTGAGCCTGGGCTTCATCCTGGGCACCCTCATGCCCTGGGTGGACAAGGAAACCGTGGGGCCGTTCCGGCCCTATGACTATGTCCACGCCTATGTCTTCCTGGGCCTGCCGGGACTGCTGCTCAGCTCGGCCATCTTCTTTGCCCTGGCCACCGTCACCCGCTCGATGATGGCGACCTATGTCGGCGTGGTCGGGGTCTTCATCCTCTATATGACCATGACGTCTGTGTTCGGCACCAAGCCAGAGCTGGAGACGGTTGTCGCCTGGCTGGAGCCCTTTGGTGCCGGTGCCTATGAGCTGGTGACCCGCTATTGGACGGCGGCCGAGCGTAATACGGTCAATGCGCCGATCACGGGCATCCTGCTGGGCAACCGTCTGCTGTGGCTGGGTGTCAGCCTGACCTTCCTGGCCATCACCTATCCGCTGTATCGCCCATCGCCGCGCGGGGCCAAGGCGGGTAAGCTTGATCGCCTGCGCGCCCTGGCCGAGAAGGATGTGACCAAGCCTCCGGCCCAGGAGCGTCCGCTGGCCCGGCCGTCCTATGGCTTCAAGTCGGCCCTGACCCAGCTGGTGGCCCGTACCGCCTTCGAGATGAAGAGCGTCTTCAAGAGCCCGGCCTATATTGTCCTGCTGGTGCTGGGCTTTGCCTTCAGCATCGCCACCCTGCTGTTTGCGGGCGAGATCTATGGCGCTCCGGTCCTGCCCGTCACGCGCGTGGTGATCGAGACCTTTGGCAGTGCCTTCACCCTCGTGGTGATGATCATCGCCGTCTATTACTCGGGCGAGCTGGTCTGGCGCGACCGCGACCGCAAGATGCACGAGATCGTGGATTCCAGCTCGGCACCCGACTGGACCTTCCTTCTGCCCAAAGCCCTGGCCCTGGTTCTGGTGCTGGTTTCGACCCTTCTCGTGTCGGTCGTGGCCGGTATCATCGTCCAGACCATCAGGGGCTACACCGATTACGAGTTCGGCAAATACCTGCTGTGGTATGTCCTGCCGCAGACGGTCTTCTATGGCCAACTGGCGGTTCTGGCGCTGTTTCTCCAGGCC
>JAEYQX010000217.1 GCA_023409795.1 Pseudomonadota bacterium | reverse complement strand
CCGTCGATGGCCGCTGGGTGGCGGCGGGCAAGGACCGCAACGGCCTGCGCCCCCTGCGCGCGGTGGAAACCGTGGACGGCCTGCTGCTGGCCGGCTCCGAAGCCGGTCTGGTGCCCCTGCCCGAAGGCCGGGTGAAGCGCCGCCTGCACATCGGCCCGGGCAAGCTGATCGCTGTCGATATGAAGACGGCCCGCGTCTATGACGAGCACGAGGCCGTGGACGCGCTGGCGGCGGCCCACCCCTATCAGGACTGGATCGACAACATGGTCGATCTGGAACCGCTGATCGGCCCCGGCCCCGAGCCGCGCGCCGCCACCGGCGAGGCCCTGACCCGTCGCCAGATCGCCGCCGGTTTCAGCCGCGAGGACTGCGACCTGTTGCTGGATGCGCTGGTGCGGGACGGCAAGGAAGCGGTCGGTTCGATGGGTGACGATGCGCCGCCTGCGGTGCTGTCGTCCCTGCCGCGTCCCCTGGCGCACTACTTCCGCCAGAACTTTTCCCAGGTCACCAATCCGCCGATCGACCCCTTGCGCGAGTCGGGGGCCATGAGCCTGAAGACCCGCTTCAAGAACCTCGGCAACATCCTGGCCCATGACGAGGCCCAGACCGATGTCTTCGTTCTGGACAGCCCCGTCCTGACCACCGGCATGTACGAGCGCCTGCTGGGCGTGGTGGCCGACGGCTCGACCACGGTCATCGACTGCACCTATCCGGTACCGGGCGAGGGCGAACAGGCCGGTGCCGGACTGCGCGCCGCGCTGAACCGCATCCGCGACGAGGCCGAGGCCGCCGCCCGCGCCGGCTCGACCCTGATCGTGCTGACCGACGAACACATCGGCGAGGACCGTCTGGCCGCGCCGATGATCCTGGCCACGGCGGGCGTCCACCTGCGCCTGACCGAGGCGGGCCTGCGCACCTATTGTTCGCTGGTCGTCCGCTCGGCCGAGACGCTGGACCCGCACGCCTTTGCCGTTCTGGTCGGCGTGGGGGCCACGGCGGTCAATCCGTGGCTGGCGCAGGAACTGTTCCAGGAGCGTCTGGAGCGCGGCGTCTATGCCGGCCTGACGCTGAAGGACGCCTGCCTGAACTACAAGAAGGGCATTGAGGCGGGCCTGCTCAAGGTTCTGGCCCGCAAGGGCATCTCGGTCATCTCCGCCTATCGCGGCGGGTGCGAGTTCGAGGTGCTGGGCCTGTCGCGCGCCCTGGCCGCCGAGTTCTTCCCCAATGCGCCGTCGCGTATCTCGGGCATCGGCCTGGCCGGTCTGGAACGCGCCGCCGTACAACGCCACACTGCGGCCTTCGGCCAGACGGATGTGCCGTCGCCGTCCATGGGGGGCTTCTTCCGCATCCGCGCGGGGGGCGAGGCACACGGCCATGACGCCCGCACCATCCACCTGTTGCAGGATGCGGTGAACCGCGGCGACTACAAGCGCTTCAAGCAGTATTCCGCCGCCGTGGCCGAACAGCCCGACCTGTCCTTGCGCGACCTGCTGGACTTCAAGGACGGCCTGCAGCCGGTACAGCTGCACGAGGTTGAAAGCGTCTCGGATATCCGCAAACGCTTCCTCTCGCAGGCCATGTCGCTGGGGGCCCTGTCGCCCGAGGCGCACGAGACGCTGAACATCGCCATGAACCGGATGGGCGCGCGCGCCGTCTCCGGCGAGGGCGGTGAGGATCCGGCCCGCTATGTGCCGCGCCCCAATGGCGACAATGCCAACTCGGCGGTCAAACAGGTGGCCTCGGGCCGTTTCGGTGTCACCGCCGAATATCTGAACCAGTGCCGCGAGATCGAGATCAAGGTCGCACAGGGGGCCAAGCCCGGCGAGGGCGGCCAGCTGCCCGGCTTCAAGGTGACCGAGTTCATCGGCAAGATGCGCCATGCCGTGCCGGGGACGACCCTGATCTCTCCGCCGCCGCACCACGACATCTATTCGATCGAGGATCTGGCGCAGCTGATCTATGACCTGAAGGCGATCAACCCCGACGCCAAGATCACGGTCAAACTGGTGTCGGCCACTGGCATCGGGGCGATTGCCTCCGGCGTGGCCAAGGCCAAGGCCGATGCCATCCTGATCGCGGGCCACAACGGCGGCACGGGGGCCTCGCCCCAGACCTCGATCAAGCACGCCGGCATGCCGTGGGAAATCGGTCTGGCCGAGGCCCACCAGGTCCTCAGCCTGAACCACCTGCGCTCGTCCGTTTCGCTTCGTACCGACGGCGGCATCCGCACCGGCCGCGACGTGGTCATCGCCGCCCTGCTGGGTGCCGAGGAATATGGCGTCGGCACCGCCGGCCTGATCGCCATGGGCTGCCTGATCGTGCGCCAGTGCCACTCCAACACCTGCCCCGTGGGCGTCTGCTCGCAGGACGAGCGCCTGCGCGCCAAATTCACCGGCACGCCCGAGAAGGTGGTCAACCTGTTCACCTTCATCGCCGAGGAAGTCCGCGAGATCCTGGCCAGCCTCGGCGCGCGCACCATCGACGAGATCGTGGGCCGCACCGACCTGCTGCGTCAGGTCCGCCGTGGTGGCTCGCATCTGGACGACCTCGACCTCAATCCGCTGCTGATGAAGGTGGATGTGGACCGCCCCGGCCGCCTTGCCGACAAGCACCGCAAGGAGATCGACGACAGTCTGGACGCCCTGGTGCTGAAGGATGCCCGCTCCTTCCTCGAAACGGGCCAGACGCTGGAACTGTCGTATCCGCTGAAGAATACCCAGCGGACCGTCGGTGCCGGCCTGTCCTCGGCCATCGTGCGCAAATACGGCCCGCAAGGTCCGCAAGGCCGCCTGACGCTGAAGCTGGAAGGTATTGCCGGACAGAGCTTCGGGGCCTTCGCCACCAGGGGGCTGGTCCTGGATGTCACCGGCGAGGTCAACGACTATGTCGGCAAGGGCCTGTCGGGCGGTGAAATCCGCGTGCGCCCCTATCAATGGCGCGAGGGCCAGCAGGTCTGCGGCAACACCACCCTTTACGGGGCCACCTCGGGCCGCCTGTTCGTGGCCGGCAGCGCGGGCGAACGCTTTGCCGTCCGCAACTCCGGCGCAGAAGCCGTGGTCGAGGGTCTGGGCGCACACGGCTGCGAATACATGACCGGTGGCCGCGTGGTGGTTCTGGGCTCGACCGGCTGGAATCTGGCGGCGGGGATGAGCGGGGGCGAACTGTTCGTGCTGGACCCGGACGGCCGCGCTGCCCGGGCCCTGAACGGGGACCTGGCCGGTCTTGCCCCGATGACGGCCGATGCCGCCGAGCGGCTGAAAGCCCTGGTCGAGGCCCATGCGGCGGCGACGGATTCGCCCCTGGCCCGTCGCCTGCTCGACAACTGGGAACAGAGCCTGGCCCAGTTCATCTGCATCCTGCCCCTGACCTGCATCGCCGCCATGGCCTCGCAGGACGAGACGCTCCTGGCCCAACCGGCCTAGGCTCGCGGTAATGGGCCTCAAAAAACGGCGTCGCCTTGACTTCGCCCCTTTTGAGGCCCATCTGCCCTCCATCGCACAAGGCGATAGCCAGCTTCCTGCAACGCGTGTGGGCCGTCCTCCCCGAGGGCCTGAGTGCAGATGCAGCTGGCCTGACTCCTAAAGTCATTACGTCGTCCGGACACGCGGGGCGACGCCCGATCCACCCCGACGGCTTCGTCTGCGAAGCTCTATCGGGACTGGCGAGGCGTTGCTGTTCAGCGCGTATGGTCAGAAGGCCCGGCCTTCCCTGATCGACGCAGGCTGGTGGTGCCGCCCGCCTGAACGCGAAAGAATGCTCTGTGAGCCGCACTTTTGAATCCATGGGCCTAAACCCGGCCCTGCTGACTGCCCTCAAGACCGCGGGCTATGAACAGCCCACCCCGATCCAGCAGAAGGCCATCCCCCACGTCATGGCGGGCAAGGACCTGCTGGGCATCGCCCAGACGGGCACCGGCAAGACGGCGGCCTTTGCCCTGCCGATCCTGCATCGCCTGGCCGAGAACCGCACCCCACCCCTGCCGCGCACCACGCGCGCCCTGATCCTGTCGCCGACCCGCGAGCTGGCCACCCAGATCGCCGACAACTTCAAGATCTACAGCGCCCACCTGGGCTTCCGCGTCGGCGTCATCTTCGGCGGCGTCAAGTACGGCCCGCAGGAACGCGCCCTGCAACAGGGCCTGGACGTCCTGGTCGCCGCGCCGGGCCGCCTGCTGGACCACATCCAGCAGAAGAACCTGGACCTGTCGACCTGCGAGATCTTCGTCCTGGACGAGGCCGACCAGATGCTGGACCTGGGCTTCATCAAGCCGATCCGCCAGATCGTCAGCCGCATCCCGGCCAAGCGCCAGAACCTGTTCTTCTCGGCCACCATGCCCTCGGAGATCGGCAAGCTGGCCGGTGACCTGCTGAAGGACCCGGTCAAGGTCCAGGTCACGCCGCAGGCCACCACGGTCGAACGCATCAAGCAGTCCGTCGTCTGGGTCGAACAGGGCCGCAAGCGCGCCCTGCTGACCGAGCTGTTCTCGGACCCCAGCTATACCCGCTGCCTGGTCTTCACCAAGACCAAGCATGGGGCCGACAAGGTCGCCGCCTACCTGGAAGCCGGTGGCGTCGAGGCCGGTGCCATCCACGGCAACAAGAGCCAGTCGCAGCGCGAGCGCGCGCTGGAAGCCTTCAAGAAGGGCAAGCTGCGCGTCCTGGTCGCCACCGACATTGCCGCACGCGGCATCGACGTCGACAAGGTGACCCACGTGGTCAACTACGAGCTGCCCTATGTGCCCGAGGCCTATGTCCACCGCATCGGCCGGACCGCCCGCGCCGGGGCCGACGGCACCGCCATCAGCTTTGTCGCCGGTGACGAGATGAAGCTGCTGAAGGACATCGAGAAGACCACGCGCCAGAAGATCCCGGCCATCGACCGTCGCAACGACAAGGCCCTGGCCCAACTGGACGCCTCGATCATGGCCGCCGGCGTGGCCAAGAAGGCGACCCTGCCCGAGCGTGAGGAACGCGAAGGTGGCGAAGGCCGTGGCCGCCGTGGCGGTCGCAATCCGCGCCGCGAGGGCGTGCGTCCCGAGGGCGGGGGCCAGCCCCACCGCCAGCGTCGCGGCAAGCGCGGCCAGGACGTGGCTGAACGCCCGGTCGCGGCCTATGACCCGATGGCCAAGGAGCGGCCCAAGTCCTCGGCCCGCGCCGAGCCTGCGGCCCAGCGCGAACCCAAGCCCGTCGACCAGATGAAGCGCCGTCCGCGTCGCCCGTCCAACGGCGGCAAGGGCTACGCCCAGCGCGGCTGACCGGCTGATCGAGCGGCCTCTCTCCTTGCCGGGAGAGGCCACCGGCTAAACAAAAACGG
>JAEYQX010000212.1 GCA_023409795.1 Pseudomonadota bacterium | reverse complement strand
GCGGCCGCGCGCCCCCCCCCCCTTTCTGCTTTCGGCACAGGCTGCTAGCCTGACGGTATGACATCGGCTCGCACCTTCATGGCGTCACTCAGCGCCCAGGTCCTTCTGGCGCTCATCCTCGGCCTGGGGGCAGGGGCGGCGGCCCAGGCCTGGGGCCTGCCCGGCGGGCGCGGCACGGCCGACTTCATCAGCGCCATTGGCCAGCTGTGGCTCAATGCCCTGCGCATGACCATCATCCCCCTGGTCTTCTCTCTGCTGGTGACGGGGATTGCCTCGATCGCCGATGCGGCGAGGACGGGCCGCCTGGCCCTGCGCGCCATGGTCCTGTTCGGCCTGTTCATCCTGGGCGCGACCCTCTACGCCGTGGCCGTCTCCTATGGCCTGCTCAGCCTGTGGCCGATCAACCCCGAGGGGGCCGAGCGGCTGCTGGCCAGGCAGCCGGACGCGCCCGACGGCCTGGGGGTCGCCGCGCCCTTTGGCGAGTTCCTCAAGACCATTGCCCCGTCCAACCCGATCCGCGCGGCGGTCGAGGACGCCATCCTCGGCATTGTGGTCTTTGCCGTCTTCTTCGGCTTTGCCACCTCGCAGATGACCGAGCGGCTGCGTGCCCCCCTGGTCACCTTCTTCGAGGCCGTGGGCGAGGCCATGATCATCATCGTGCGCTGGGTGCTGAAGGCCGCGCCGATCGGGGTCTTTGCCCTGGCCCTGGGGGTCGGGCTGACAGCCGGGGCCAGCGCGGCCGGCGTGCTGCTGCACTATGTGACCGTCATTTCCCTGGCCTGCATCGGCATTGGCCTGGTCTTCTACCCGCTGGTCATGATCCTGGGCCGCGTCAGCCTTGGCCGCTTTGCCCGGGCGGCCGCCCCGGCCCAGGTGGTCGCCTTCTCGACCCAGTCCTCGCTGGCCAGCCTGCCGGTCATGGTCGAGCGCGCCGTCGATGACCTGGGCGTGCGCCGGGCGACGGCCGGGCTGGTCCTGCCCCTGGCGGTCGCGGTCTTTCGGATCACGAGCCCGGTCGCCAACCTGGGCGTGGCGCTGTATTGCGCCCACCTGTTCGGCCTGCAGCCGTCGATGGGTCAGCTTGGCGCAGCCATGCTGACAGCCATGCTGATCAGCATCGGCACGGTGGGCCTGCCGGGCCAGGTCAGCTTCTTTGCCTCCATTGCCCCGATCTGCATCGCCATGGGCGTGCCGCTGGAGATGCTGCCCCTGCTGCTGGCGGTCGAGGTCATCCCCGACATCTTCCGCACCCTTGGCAATGTCACGGCGGACATGGCCGTGGCCCGCATGGTCCAGGGCGGCGAGGCCGAGCCGGATGACCTGGCCGCCGGTATCTAGGCCGGGAGGGGCCCGCGCCTAGAGGCCGGGGATGTCGAGGCGCGCGGCGCTGGCTTCGGGCTCCATCGCCTCGAACAGGGCTTCGGCCTCGTCGAAGGTGTCGAAGTCGAGCCGTTCACGGTCACGCAGGATGACGAAACGGCTCAGCACGCCCCGCGGCGTCTGGCGGTCCCATTGCCAGAAGTTCCGGTCCGCCCGGCTCTGCAACAGGGTCCACTCGCCCGCATCGGACGGCGGCTGAGGTCTGGAATAGGCCATCGGTCCGATCCCCCTTTCGACCCCGCCAGCAAACCCTGCCGCCGAACCGGTTGTCAAACCCTCAGTTGTGCTGGCCCGAGGTGTGGGCCGGACCGCGGAAGACGGCATTGAGGAACAGCGGCTTCAGGCCTTCCAGGAAGGCGCGCATGGTCACGTCCTGGGTAAAGGCGACCACCTGGCCCCGGCCCAGGGGCGAGGCCATGGCCACCGGCTTGTAGGCCAGCTGGCGGCGGTTCTCGTCCCACAGCTGGCCCGAGTCCAGCAGCTGGTCGGCGCTGGCAAAGCGCACGACATTGGCCCCCTGCTCGCGGGTCAGCGGGGAATAGATGTCCGAGCCGCGCACCATGACGCTGACCTCGCTGGCCACGCCCGCACCCAGCCAGTGCTCCTGGTCGACGATGGCCCGGGCCAGGACGCCGGCGACGGAATCGGGCGAGCCGGTGCGGTGGGTGGTCAGTTCCAGATAGGCCTCGTCCGAGTTGATCTCGCGGCCGGGCACGGTGCCGGCCGAGCCCTCGGCCGTGTCGTCACCGTCGCGCGGCACGGCCCCCTCGCGGCGGCTGGCCAGCAGGCCCGCCTTGGGGTCGGCCAGCAGGCGGCTGCCGGAGCCGACGCTGATCAGCACGCCGCCACTCTCGACCCAGGCCTTCAGGTTGGCCACGCCCGCCTCGCCCAGCAGGCGGCTGTAGTTGCCGCCCGACGGCAGGATCAGGACCTGGTAGGCGCTGAGGTCAGCCCCCGACAGGCGCGAGGTGCGCACCGGGGTGACGGGCCAGTTGTATTCGCGCTCCAGGATATGGCGGATCGAGCCGGCCGATTCCGGGTCCGTCGGGCTGTCCCAGGCCATGGCCACGCGCGGGGCCCTGATCAGGCTGGCCTGGCTGGAGCCGACGCTTGGGCCGCTCGACACCCATGAGGTGGCCAGGGCCGTGACCTGGGCCCCGCTGGCCGAGGCGAGGCGGCGCACCCGCTCATCCAGGTCAGTCGGTGCCCCGGCGCGGGTCAGGATGAAGGAGCCACCGGGATAGGCCTTGCCGTCCAGGGTGAAGGGCTCCTCGATGGAGCGCAGGCTCAGGCCCTCGGCCAGGGCGGCGGTCAGGAACCGCAGGCCCGCCGTGCCCGGATGGATGGCATAGCCATAGGTGGCGTCGCTGCCGGCCACGGCGACGGGGCGGACCAGCTCGGGCCCCACGGCCGTCGTCTGCACGCCGGGCACGGTGGCGCATTTCAGGGTCGGGACGTTAAACAGCAGGGGCATCGACCAGCCGGTCAGGTCATAGATCTCGTCCGGCAGGCCCCGCGCCCGGCGGGCCTCCTGCTCGGCCAGGAAGCGGGGATCCAGCGGGACGTCGCGGGCCAGCAGGGTCTCGGCCATGCGGCGCTGCGGCTGGGAGAGGTTCACGACATAGTCGCCCGCCTGATAGGCCTGGCCGCACAGGCTGAAGCTGCCGGTGGCCTGGCCCACCTCGATGTTGGAGCGCACCAGGAGGCCCGCCAGCTTGTCCGCAGCCGCCGGGTCTGCCGCCCGGCTGCGGGCGATGACATAGACGCCCCGGCCATTGGCCACGCCATCGCGGTGGAAGGCGTGGAAGTCATTGAGCAGGGCTTCGCGGTCGCGCGCGGCGGTCTCGATGGTGGCCAGGGTGGCGGTCAGGTGGCCCTGGACCGTCTCGGCATAGGTCATCACCCGGCCATCGGAACGCCTGGCCGCCAGGCCCCGCGCCGAGGCCTGCTCATAGGTCATGGAGACCGCGCCCAGATAGGCCGGCCAGCCGTCGCCATAGCCCGGATAGAAGGCGTCAAAGACCTCACGCGTGAAGTAATCCAGTCCCGCGCGGTCAAAGTGGCGGGCGTTGTTGCGGCCAAACCGCTCGCGTGCGTCCAGGATGGCCGGATAGATCCACGGGTTCAGCGGGTCGGCCTCGGGCGGGAAGAAGAAGCTGGAGTCGGTGCCCATCTCATGGGAATCGACCACCACCTGGGGCCGCCATTCGCGGATCAGGGCAGCGTGGCCCTGGGTCTCGGGCTGGGTCTGGATGAACCAGTCGCGGTTCAGGTCGAACAGGTTGTGGTTGAAGCGCCCGCCCGGCCAGGGCTGGTCGCGCTCGGCCGACAGGCCATCGGGATTGGGGCGGTCGCCCAGGCTGGCTTCATAGCTGCTGACAAAGCGCTGGCGGCCATCGGGATTCTGGGTCGGGACAAAGACCACGACCACATTCTGCAGCCAGCCCTGGGCCTCGGCGTCCTGGGCGTCCATCAGGCGGCGCGCGGCCACCAGGGCGGCATCCGCCGGGCTGATCTCATCGCCGTGGACCGAATAGGCCATCCAGACGATGGCGGGCATATCGGCGATGATGGCGCGGGCCTGTTCGGGCGAGGTGCGGCGCGGATCGGCCAGGGCGCGGCTGTTGGCCTTGATCTGGTCCAGGCGGGCAATGTTGGCCGGGCTGCCGACGGCGGCCCACGGCAGGGTGCGGCCTTCCCAGGTGCGGCCATAGTCGCCCATGACCATCCGGTCCGGCGCAGCGGCCTTCAGCGCCTCGAAATAACGCAGGACATCCGCAGGGGCCGTCACCCTTTGCCCGGGCGCGTGGCCGACCACGTTTTCCAGCTGCGGCAGCGGTGCCGACTGGGCCAGGACCGGGCTGGCGGCAGCCAGGGCAAAAGCCAGCGCCAGCAGCGGGCGCGCGGATACAGAATGCAACATGAACAACTCCCCTTTGGCTCAGCTTGCCGGGGAAATTGCCGAAAGAAAAGACGCCATGACGGGCCGTCGCGGCCTTCGTCCCGTGCGGGGATCAGGCCGGCAGGTTCAGGGGGCCAGGCGGCTTCAGGGGGCCAGGCGGCGGCGCTCGATGGCGGCGGCCATCTTCAGGCCCAGCGGGCCAAAGGCGCGCACCAGGATAAAGACCACCGGCCAGACCACGATCCAGTCGCGCGGCCAGGACATCAGCCAGTTGAGGTTGACGCCCTTGTTCATCGCACCCATCAGCCCCGACATCACCAGGGAGATGAAGAAGGTGGTGATGATCTGGGCCAGCAGCAGTGTCCGGGGAGAGGGCTTGGCGGACATGGGACTTTCAACCTGACTGGGCGGGCAACCGCCGCGACGAAACCGAGCTTGGGCATAATGCCGGTATGGCTGGACCTGCCGTGGGTCAAGCCCCATGAGGGTTTTCACGCAGGCAGGGAGGCCGAGAACGGTTTGGATGTGGGGGCGTTGTGTCCAGGTGGGGAAAGCTTGGAAGGAGACCCTTATGAATCTGCCGTCGAACGCCCTTGTCGCCGTGGTGGATGGCGAAAAACTGTCCCTGTTTCGCAATGAGGGAACGGCTGTAGATGTGCAGCTGAAGGCTCTGGAAACCCCGCCCCTGGAAGATCGCGTCGTTGGCTCGCCCGGCCGGATCTCCACCGGGGCCAATCCCGACAATGACACCCAGGCCGAGGATGGCCATGCCATGAGCGTGGCCCAGGTGCTGAACAACTGGGCGCTCAAGAACCGGTTCGACAAGCTGGTGGTGATCGCCTCGCCCAAGACCATGGGCGAGCTGCGCAAGCACTGGCACAAGGAGGTCGAGGACGCGATCCTGTGCGAGATCACCAAGACCCTGACCGGCCGCACGACCGAGGACATCATCCGGGCGATTGATGCCGTCTGATTAGGCCAGGAACAGCCGGGCGGCCGGGTTCATGGTCTCCTCGACATAGGGGTAGCCCAGGGTGTCCAGCGCTGCGGTGACGGCGTCATGCTCGCCTTCGGGGGCATGGATGCCGGCCAGCACCCGGCCCACGTCGTCGCCGTGGTTGCGATAGTGGAAGAGCGTCAGGTTCCAGGCGGGCTGCAGGCTGTTCATGAATTTGAGGAAGGCCCCCGGCCGCTCGGGGAACTCAAAGCGGAACAGGCGCTCGCCACTCAAGGCGGGGGCGCGACCGCCGACCATGTAGCGGACGTGCAGCTTGGCGATCTCGTTGTCGCTCATGTCCTCGACGCCATAGCCGGCGGCGCGCAGGCTGGCGCACAGGTCGTAGCGCTCCGATGGCCCTTCGCGCAGGGCCACGCCGACAAAGATCTGGGCCGTGCCGTCGCCGCTGAAGCGATAGTTGAACTCGGTGATCGAGCGGCCCTGCAGGCTGTTGAGGAAGCGGTGGTAGGCGGCGCGGTCGTCAGGCATGGAGACCGCCAGAAGCGCCTCGGTGCCCAAGCCGATCTGGGCCCGTTCGGCGACGTGGCGCAGGCGGTCGAAGTTGACATTGGCCCCTGAGTTGATGGCCGCCAGGGCCCCGGTCCCCGGATTGCGCCGCGCCCAGATCTTCAGCCCGGCCAGGGCCACGGCACCGGAGGGCTCGGCGATGGCGCGGACATCGTCGAAGATGTCCTTTACGGCGGCGCAGATGGCGTCGGTGTCCACCAGCACGATCTCGTCCAGCAGGTCGCGGCACAGGCGGAAGGTCTCGTCGCCGACCCGGCGCACGGCCACGCCGTCGGCGAACAGGCCGACCTGATCCAGTGTGGTGACTTCCCCCGTTTCGATGGCGGCCTTCATGGACGGGGCCTCGGCGGGTTCGACGCCGATGATCTTTGTCTCCGGGCGCAGGAAGCGGATGATGGCGGCGACGCCGGCGGCAAGGCCCCCGCCGCCGATGGGGATGAAGACGGCGTCGAGCGGTTCGGAATATTGGCGCAGGATTTCCAGCCCGATCGTGCCCTGGCCCGCGATGACATGGGGGTCGTCAAAGGGGTGGACGAAGGTGGCCCCCGTTTCAGCCTCCAGCTGGCGGGCGTGGGCATAGGCGTCATCGAAGCTGTCGCCGTGCAGGACGACTTGACCGCCCAGGGCCTTGACCGCACTGACCTTGATGCCGGGGGTGGTCGTGGGCATGACGATGGTCGAGCGGATGCCGCGCCGGGCCGCCGACAGGGCGACCCCCTGGGCGTGGTTGCCAGCGGACGCGCAGATGACGCCCTTTTCCAGTTCGTCGTCGGTCAGCTGGGCGATGCGGTTGTAGGCTCCGCGCAGCTTGAAGCTGAACACCGGCTGCAGGTCCTCGCGCTTGAGCAGGACCGGACGCTCCACGCGGGCCGACAGGCGCGGCATGGGGTCAAGCGGGGTTTCCTCGGCCACGTCATAGACGCGGGCGGTCAGGATGCGGCGGACGGTTTCTTGCACGATTTGTCTGTCAGTCAGGCGTGATGGGGATGGTGCGTGTCGAATATGCCGCCGTTTCCGCCCTGTCGAGGCATGAATATTCGGCCCGGCGCGTGTCTGGCGCTCCAGCAGGGCCCTGCGAGGGTTTGACCTTGCGTCAGCCGAAGGAAGGCCTATTGTATATCCGACTTATGCTAAAAGTGAGCATAAGGGTCTGAGGAGAGGTTGATGGCGGACGGTTTCGGCCTGAGCAAGGAAGTGGCGGCGGAAACGGCGGCCGTGTGGGAGAAGGTCAAGGACCACACCACCCCGCTGGAATGGCCGCGCCAGGCGGAGCTGATCGCCGAGATCAACCGCCTGAAGAAAGAGCGCGACGCCGTCATCCTGGCCCACAACTACATGACGCCCGACATTTTCCACGGGGTGGGCGATTTCGTGGGCGACAGCCTGGCCCTGGCCAAGGAAGCGGCCAAGGTTGACGCCAAGGTGATCGTCCAGGCGGGCGTCCACTTCATGGCCGAGACGTCGAAGATCCTCAGCCCGGAAAAGACGGTGCTGATCCCCGACCTGCTGGCAGGCTGCTCGCTGGCCTCGTCCATCACGGGCGAGGATGTGCGCCTGATCAAGCAGCGCTATCCGGGCCTGCCGGTCGTCACCTATGTGAACACGACTGCCGATGTGAAGGCCGAGACCGACATCTGCTGCACCAGCGCCAATGCCGTGCAGGTGGTGGAATGGGCGGCCAGAGAATGGGGCGTGGACAAGGTCATCCTGATCCCCGACGAATACCTGGCGCGCAATGTCGCCGCCCAGACGGACATCGGCATCATCGCCTGGGCCGGCCATTGCGAGGTGCACAAGCGCTTCACCGTCCAGGACATTGCCGACATGCGCGACGCCTGGCCCGGTGCCGAGGTCCTGGCCCACCCCGAATGCCCTGAAGAAATCCTGCAGGCGGCGGACTTTGCCGGATCGACCGCGGCGATGATCTCCTATGTCGAGAACAAGCGTCCGGCCAAGGTGGTGTTGATCACCGAGTGCTCGATGGCGTCGAACATCAAGGGCGATGTGCCCGAGGTGGACTTTGTCGGTCCGTGCAACATGTGCCCGCACATGAAG